>CAYLTF010000063.1:0-18055 GCA_964386625.1 uncultured Akkermansia sp.
TCCGAGCCGTCAGGCAAGGGATTGCCCTGGTCGTCCTGCACCGTGACCTCGACGCCGGGGATCGGCACACCGATGGTGCCGGGCTTGGGATTGCCCGGCGGATTGACCGTCACCACGGGGCTGGCTTCGCTGAGCCCGTAGCCCTCGATCAGCGGCACCTTCGGATGACGCGCATTGAAGCCGTGGAGGATCTCCATCGGCAACGGACCCGCACCACTGACACACAATCGCAACGAGGTGAATTCGATCCCCGCGGGGATCTGCGAGAGGGCCCGGAACAATGCCGCCATCGCCGGGAGCAGCGTCCCCTGGTTCTTCAGGATCTCCGCGATCATGTGCTTGGGCGAGTTCAGGCCCTGGACCGCCACCACCGACGCCCCGCTGAGCAGCGGCAGCAGCAGCCCCACGGTCAGCATGAAGCTGTGGAACATCGGCAGGAGCACCACCAGTCGGTCGTCCTCCGACAATTCCAGGAACACACGGCACGAGGCGACGTTCTCCAGCAGGTTTCGGTGCGACAACATCGCCCCCTTCGGATGCCCGGTCGTCCCGCTGGTGTAGATGAGCACCGCCAGATCGTCGCCCCCACGGGTCGGGACCGGGATCTCGGCGGCCCGCGTGGGGAGCGTCTCGGCAGGCAGCACACGGATCGACGGATGCAGCGCCGTCAGTTCCGGCAACCCCGCATGCCCCGCCTCGGCGATGACCCATTCGATGCCCGCATCCTGCAGCATGTAGGCGACCTCCGCGGGCTTGAGGAAGTTGTTGATCGGCACCAGCACCGCGTCGGCCGCGAGAACCCCGAACATCGCGCCGACGAACTCCGGGCAATTCTTCAGCCACACGGCGACGCGGTCACCGGGGCGCACCCCCTTCTCGAGCAACAGGCCGGCCGTCCCGAGGACCTGATCGCGGTAATGACCGTAGCTGTACCGTGCGTCGCCCCAGAACAGGGCGGTCTTGTCGGGGCGCGCCCGGGCGACATCGAGGAAAGCCGAAGCGAGGTGGTTCATGGCGGAGGCGGTTGCGTCAGGGAGCTTGGAAAACGCGGGGTCTCAGGTGATCTCTCGTGATGCTTCTCGGCTGGAACCCAGGGAAAAGCTCGACCAGGACGTTCCCTGGCCTCGGGCCGGGTTCTCCGTTGGGCTTCAGCGTCGGGCGAAGATGCGGTTGGCCTCGGCCAAGGTCTCCTTGGACCCGATGTCGTACCAGATGCCGGGAACGCTCCAGGTCATCACCGAGGTGCGCGGATAGAGCCACTGGATGAGGCGGCCCGGTTGGTCCGGGTTGTTGCCTTCGGCGATGTATTGTCGGACCGACGCCAGGTACTGGCGAGGGTAGTAGTAGAGCGCGATCCCGATGAGCGTGCTGGCCGGCTCGGAGGGCTTCTCGACGAAGCTGGTGATCCGGCCCGTCGCGTCGATGTCCACGACGCCATACTTGCGGGCCTGCTCGAGGCTCCCCACGTCGTAGACGCCGAGCACCGGGCCCGTCTGCGAACGGCAGTAGTCCCCGAACCCGCGGAGGCTCTGGTTGAACAGGTTGTCACCCGCCACCACGATCAGGTCGTCATCGAGTTTCGCCTGCTCCAGCACCAGGTTCAGGTCACCGATGGCCCCGAGCTTGTTGGAATCGTCCGTCGATCCGTCGTTGATCACCGAGAACCGGAACGGGTGGTTGGAAGCCTGGCGATAGGCCTCGGACCATTGCGAAAAGTGCCCGGCGAACTTGGCGTTGCTGACCACGAACACTTCGTCGATGCCCCCGATCGGAGCCAGGTTGTCCATGACGTAATCGATCATGGGTTTGCCCGCCACCGGCAGCAGCGGCTTGGGCTGGGTCAGCGTCAGCGGATACAGCCGCGTGGCATAGCCGGCGGCAAGGATGAGCACCTTCATGGAATGGATGACTTTACTCCGGATTCCGGGAGGCCTCCAGCCCAGAAGCAGGGCCTTGCCCACGGTGTCGCGCACCACAGCGGACACATCTGGGGCCTCCCGAAACCCCAGGGCGCCCTAGGAAACCCCCAACTCGTGGGCGGCCTTCTTCAGTTCCTCAAGACGGCAGAGGGTGTGCGGATGCGTGGAGTAGATCGTCCGGTATCGCACGAAGAACTCCGACCGATGTCGGTGCCACTGGGCGATGGCCTCCTCGATATCCACCCGCGAGGCGAGGTGGGATCCCACGGACATGTTGCACACCGCCCGCAGGCTTTCCTGCAGGTTCTCGGCGCAGGCCAGCCCATATCGGTCGCAGGTGAATTCACAGCGCCGGCTGTACCAAAGCCGGACCCACACGAACCATGAGCCCAACCGCACGGTCATGCTCCGCCAGAAATCGAGATGCCCGGCGTAATGATGCCCCATCTCGTGACCGATCACCCAGGCCAACTGGGTGAGAGAACCCTTGTTCAAGATCGAATCCACGGCTCCGGAAAACAGAACCACGAGGCGCTTGCCGGCGATCCTCATGGCCAAGGCATTCCAGGTGTTCTCTTGGATGACGTAGATCGTGGGCACCGGTTGGCCGACCTGTCGGGCGAATCCGGTGGCGATGCGGTGGATTTCTGGGAACTGCCGCTCGGAAACCTCCACCGCATTGGTCTTGATGTGGGCGACCGCGAACAGTTCGGCCATGTGACGCACACCGGCGATCAGACCGAGGATCAGGAGCACGGCACCGAAGGTCGAGGCCACCCACATCGCGAGGAAGACCCAGGCAAAAACGGAGAAGAAGGCCAGCCATGCGAAGGCCTTGCCTTCCAGCGGATCCCTCAAGGTCGAGACATCCCATGGTCGCGCCGCGGACACGGGTCGATCGATGGAAAAGGGTGCTCCCGGCAGGACCGGCGGTTCGAGCGCGCCCGAGAGGCCTTCGCCACACTCCGGACAGACGCAGGTTCCGCACTGCGAGGGGGTGTCGGTGTTCTCCACCGAACGATCACACTTGGGGCATTTCATGGTTTGGAATCGAGTCATGCTCTGGAACTGCGCGGGTCGGGCCAATCACCTGCAACGAACGGCGTCACCTCGCTTGCGGAGAGGCTTCTCCCGGGAACCGACTCCGACCCTCCGCTTCCCGCTCCCCGGGATTCTCTGCATCGGGAAACCGTGGGGCATCGTCGAGTTCGGCTCATGCCGAGAAGGCGTGGCCCAAGGCCTCCACCAGCAATAGGTTCGTCTTATTCTAATCAATGATCTTGATCGTCGTTTTCGACCCATCGATTTTTATCGAGGTTCATCATGCATTGATTTTTGAACCATTCATACTACCGGTTTTTTTCGAATCGTCGTTGCTTAAACAGACGCCAGACAAGGCGTTTTCCGGGGTGGAGTGCACTGGCTCACCCCCAGCGACTCAACCCAATGGGCACTCGACAGGCCCGTTTGTTCTCGAAATCCCGGGTAACTCTGGACAAAGGGCGCCCGCCTCGCCTAAACCGGAGGACGGCTGTCGCGGAAAACCAGCCGGATCGACACTTCATCGGACATCCCAACGGGCGTCCGGAGAAGAGTCCCAGCAAAACCGCATGACTCTCAGCCATTCTTCCCTGGCCGCCCGTGTCCGTGACCTGATGCGCCACGGTTCGGCCGGAATCGCCACCGGTGCGCCCCACCACTCCTCGGACACCACCGACTGGGAAGCGGTGGCACTCGATCTCTTCGAGCTGCAGTACGCCACCGTCGCCGCCTATCGTTTTCTCTGCGACGCCCGGGGCCGTCGGCCGGGAGCCGTGCGCTGTTGGCAGGACATCCCCGCGGTGCCCACCTCGGCGTTCCAGGAATTGGAGTTCACCGCCATTCCGCCGGAGGCGCGCACCCGGGTCTTCCATTCGTCGGGCACGACGGGGCAGCGTCCCAGCCGACACTTCCACCACGCCGAGTCGCTCGCCCTGTACGAGGATTCCCTGAGGCCCTGGTTCGCCGCCCACCTTTTGGCGCCCGGCCCGTCTTTTCCGGCCGATCCTCCCCCCCGATGCCTCGCCCTGACGCCACCACCCGAGACGGTGCCGAACTCGTCGCTGGTCCACATGTTCGAGGTCGTGGTCCGGGAGTTCGGAGACACGGGCTCCGGATTCACCGGGCGCTTGGCCGATGACGGGGCATGGGAACTGGGCCTGGAACCCACCCTCGATGCACTGGAGTGCGCCTGCGAACAGGGCGCTCCGATCCTCGTCCTCGGGACGGCGTTTCTCTTCGTCCACCTGCTCGATGCGCTCGACAGCCAAGGGCGATCGTTCCGATTGCCGCCGGGATCACGCATTCTGGAGACCGGGGGCTACAAGGGTCGCTCCCGTTCCCTGCCCCGCGCCGAACTGCATGCGGCCATCTCCCGACGGCTGGGCGAGCCCCGGATCATCCCCGAGTACGGCATGAGCGAACTCTCCTCGCAGGCCTACGAGTCGGGCGGACGGTTCCGGTTCCCGCCGTGGGTGCGCGTCCGCACCATCGATCCCGAGACCGGGCAAGACACGGCCGAGGGCCAGCCCGGCATCCTGAGGATCCACGATCTCGCCAACGTCTGGTCGGTGGCCGCCCTCGAGACCGGCGACCTGGGTCGGCGCTTTGGCGACACCTTCGAACTGCTCGGCCGCGCCGCCGAGGCCGAACCCCGCGGGTGCTCCCGCATGACGCTCTGACGCGCCCCTGACGCGGCCATGAACCTCCACCAACTCTTTCTCGCCGACCTCGGCCCCGACCTGCAGCTCACCGCCGAGACGCTCCGCCAGGCCAGCTTCGCGGTGCGCCGCAACCGCAACGAGTGGCTGGTCCGTCAGCGCACCCGCGGCGTCATCGAGATGATCGCCCACACGGCCGAGCAGTGGCTCGAACCCGACAATGGGTTCCGGGCCCTGGCCCTCCGAGAGGGGCCTGCGGAGACCGGCTGGAGCCGCGCCACCTTGACCCGCGGGCTCGACGCCTTCTTCGGCTCCATCACCGTGGAATCGCTGGAGGCCCTCGTGGCCCAGGACCTCGGCGATGCCCGGCGCCTGGACGACTTCGGGGCCGGGCCGGCCGAGCACCGGACCGGACGCACCTCGCTGGCCGTCGGCCCCGAACTGCTGGTGCACCTGACGGCGGGCAACCTGCCCAACCCGGCCCTGTTCTCGATGATCCTCGGGTTGATCACCCGGTCGGCCCAGATCGTGAAGTGCCCGCGCGACGCCTCCCTGTTCCCGAGGTTGTTCGCCCATTCGCTGGCGGCCACCGAATCGAAGCTGGGGGCGTGCATGGAACTCGTGTCCTGGAGCCACGACGAACGCCACGCGCGCGAGTGGGAAGACCTGCTCTTCAGCGAGGCGGCCTGCGTGACCGCCACGGGCGGCGACACCATGTTGGCCGAGGTCCGGCCCCGGATCCCCTCCCGCACCAGATTCGTCGGCTACGGCCACCGGATCAGCCTCGGCCTGATCGCCAAGGAGTCGCTGAGCCCGTACTCGCGCAAGCGCCTGGTCCGGGCGATGGCCGACGACATCACGGCCTGGAACCAGTTGGGATGCCTTTCTCCCCACGCCTATTATGTCGAGGAAGAGGTGTCCGGCAGCGCGGAGACCTTGGGTGAGGAACTGGCCGCGGAACTCGAGCGGCGCGAGGCGACCGAACCGCGCGGCAGCATCGGCGTCGCCGAGTCGGCGCTCATCCAGTCCCGACGCAGCACCTTCGAATTGAGGTCCGCCGCCATGGCCTCGATGGCCGAGCGGAACCTCCACCGTTCGCTGTTCTTCGAGCCCCCGGCCACGGTCCGGCTCTGGTCCAGCGCAGAATCCACCGCCTGGACCGTGGTGTTGAACCACGACGCCCGATTCCAGCCCTCCTGCCTCCACCGGTTCATCGAGCTGAAGCCCATCCGCAACTGGAACGAGGTGCTGCGGTTCGCCGAGCCCTTCCGTCATCAGGTATCCACCGTCGCGGTGGCCGCGCCCGACGAGCGGATGCCGGAGATCGCGCGGCAACTCGCTCACTGGGGCGCCAGCCGCATCTGCCCCATCGGCCGGATGCAGACGCCCCCGGCCGCCTGGCGCCATGACGGCCGCCCTGCCCTGGGCGACCTGATCACCTGGACCGACCTCGAGAGCTGATCCCGACGCAAAAACAACCCGATTCCATGGAACTCCGAAAAACCTTCCAGATCGAAGCCGCACACCGCCTGCCGAACGTGCCCGTCGGCCACAAATGCGCCCGTCTCCACGGACACAGTTGGCGCATCGAGGTCGCCATCGAGGGCCCGGTCGGCGACGACACCGGGTGGGTCATGGACTACGCAGACCTCAAGGCCGCCTTCCGGCCGATCCATGACCGGCTCGACCACCATTACTTGAACGAGATCCCGGGCCTGGAGAACCCCACCAGCGAGCGCCTGGCGGTCTGGATCTGGAACGAGCTGAAGCCCCGCCTGCCGCTCCTGTGCGAACTGGTGATTGCCGAGACTTGCACCTCGCAGTGCGTTTACCGCGGACGGTGAGCCAGCGCGATCAACCGATGCGCTGCACCGGGATCTTGATCACCACCTTGCGGATCGGGTTCGGCTGGCCGTGGATCACCTTCGGCCGATGGGCGTCGCTGGGGAAGAAGATCGAGAAGCGCCCCGCCGCCTGTGTGATCGGGGTGTAATCGGCCGCGGGATGCCAGAACTGGACATCGTTGCCGAACGGGCCATCGGGGCTCAGGGCGTCGCGCTCGATCCAGTCGATGGTCTCGACACCGGCGATGGTGTACTGGATATCGATGTGCTCGCGGTGGCTCTCGAAGCGGCAGAGTTCGCGGGCCTGGGTGGTGTACTCCTGGACCGAGGCGTACAGGCTCGGTCCATCGAGCTCGACGGTGCCGAGGGGCGTCTGCGGAGTGAGGGTCCCCAACCAGTCGAGGCACCGGCTCCAGACGGGGTGGGACCGGAGGAACGGGGACCAGGTCTCGGGGCTGTTCAGGGTGGCGTGGAGCATGGGATCGCAGGGATGGGTCGGAACGTCGGCTCAACCGGGGCTGAGAAGTTTTGACGCGAAGGCTCCATCGACCGGTGTGCGCACCGGATGGAGCCCTCGGCGCGCCGCCTCGGTCCAACCAGGATGATCGCGGAGGAAGGCCTCGATCACCTGCTCGTTCTCCTCCGGCTCGAGGCTGCAGGTGCTGTACACCAGGACTCCCCCGGGGCGCACCCGGTCAGCGGCCCGCCCGAGCAGGCGGAGCTGCTCGGCGGCCAGGCGCGTGATCTCCTGCGGTTGGAGCCGCCAGCGCAGTTCGATCCGCCGACGGAGCACCCCCGTGTTCGAGCATGGGGCATCCACCAGCACCCGATCGAAGCGCGCCTCGGGGCCTCCGAGTTCCGGGTCGGGCTGGATCTCGACCCCGACGGCTCCCAGCCGACGGGCGTTCTCGCGGACCAGTTCCAGACGGCCAGGATGGGCATCGTGGGCCACGACGGTCCCCGCCCCCCGCAGCCGCTCGGCGATCGCCAGGGTCTTGCCACCAGGGGCTGAGCAAAGGTCGAGGACGCGCTCGCCCGGCCGCGGATCGAGCAGGCCCACCGCCATCAAGGTGCTGGGATCCTGCACATAGAAATCGCCGTCGCGGAAAGAACCGAGGGTCTCCAGCACCGGATGCCGGACCAAGGCGAAGACGGTGTCGGGTTCGGCCCAATCGACGGGGACTGCGACGGCTTCGACCGCTTCGGTTTTCCAGCGGCCCATCAGGGCCTGTGGGTCTGTGCGGAGGCGGTTGACCCGCGCGAAGGTGGTCGGGGCCGAGTTGTTCCAGGCCAGCAGGCGCTGGAGATCGTCACCGGACAGGGTGGCCGACCAACGCCGGACCAGCCAATCCGGGTGCGACCAGCCCAGCGCCGGGTCGCGCAGCTTCAGCGCATCGAGGCTCCTGCGACAGGCGTCCTTCTCGCGGACCACACCCCGGAGCACCGCATTGACGAAACCGCTCTGCGCCGAGAACCCGCGCTGACGGGCCAGCAGCACCGCCTCGTTCACCACCGCATGGTCGGGGACGCGGTCGAGGAAGAGCAGCTGGTACAGGCCCATCTGCAGGATGCCCCGCAGGACAGGACGCTGCGGCCGGCCGTCGGTGCGCGACGCGATGAGATGGTCGAGGGCAGATCGGTTGCGCAGGACCCCGAAGGCGATCTCGCGGGTCAATCGGCGGTCGGCCTCCGAGAGCGTCTCCATGCCTGGGATCCGCTCGAGCCGATGCTCCAGGAAATCGCCGGGCTGCTCGCGTTGCAGGAGGACCTCGAGCGCCACCGACCGCGCCGAAGGCGGAGGCAGCGGACGGGTCCGGGAACGAGGTTCAGACGAGTTCGAGGTCATCAGCCTGGATCTTGGCCACCACGGCCTGCCCGATGAAATCGAGCCTGAGGTGGACGTCGGACATCTTGGCGCGGCTCTCGACCCAGGCCTCCATGCCCCGAAGCGGACCGGACTTGATGCGCACCTGGAGGCCGGGCTTGATCTCGGGACACACCTGGATCTCGACCTGCGCATCCAGCGCCCGGTAGATGTCGATCAGCTGCGCCTCGAACTCCTCCTGGTCGTGCACCTCCAGCAGGTTCGCCACATAGCGGTTCTGCACCAGCATCTGCCGATGACGCCGCTGGACCCGGGCGAACAGGTAGCCAGGGAACAGCGGCTTCTCGAAGACCACCCGCTTGCGCGCATAGGTCTTCACGCTCCGGTACAGCGGCAACCGATGTTCGTAGCCCTGCTCCAGGCAGAACTCGGCCAGCTTCTTCTCGGCCCTGGGACGAGTGTGGGCGACGTACCAACGCGACTCGATCCACTCGGGCTGCGACAACACCGGGTCGTCCGGCTCGGGCGAGTCGGAAGGATGGAACTCGGGGGGCTGGGACTCCATGCGTCGTCGCGGCGATAACGGGGATGATGCTCAGGGATCGGGTACCCCACCCGGGTACCCGATCGACTCTAGCCTGGCTCCGTCGTGGCCCCGGGTCAGGCAGCCGGCACGTAGGCCGTGATGCCGTCGATGCGGTATTTCTTGGACTTCCCGTCGGAGGTGAAGGTGACCTCGGCCCCGACCGGCTGCCCCAGGAAGATCTTCGCGAACGGCGTGAGGTAGCTGAGGATGTTCTTGTCGGGATCGCCATCCCAAGCCCCGAGCAGGTAGAAGCGCTCCTTGGTGCCGCTCTGGACCTCGGTCACATGCAGGACCGTGCCCGGTCCGACCACGTCGGTGCGGACATTGGCCCAATCGGTGCCCCGGGCACGACCGAGGTCGCGCTCCAGCTCGGCCTTGCGGCGCTGGAGCACCCGCTGCATCTCCTTGGCGGACTTGTATTCGTGGTTCTCGCGGAGATCGCCATAGCTGCGGGCCAGGGCGATGTCCTTGACGTTGGCCGGGATGCGCTTGCTGACGAGGTCCTGGTACTCCTCCTGGCGGCGCTGGAGGCTGGGCCAGCTGACGAGGAAGCTGTGGTCCTCCTTCTTGTTCTCGCCCGTGATCATCTCCTGGATCGCCGGGTAGGCCTTGACGATGCGGGCGAAGAGCGACCGCTTGTCCATGTCGTCGAAGCTGGGCGACAGCTGCAGGCTGCGGGTCAGGTCGCGGATGACTTCGATGTCGGCCGACTCGATCAACTCGGGCAGCAGCTTGATGTCGTCGAGGATGAAGTCGTGGAGGCGGTTCGAACGCTTCTCGTTGAAGGCGTCGCGCTCCATGGCGGTGAGCATCGCGCGGAACACCTCGGGCCCGAGGATGTCGGCGAAGTGGTCGCCGCGCTCCTTGCCCAGCCACAGGAGCAGCTCGCTGCTGGCCCCGTGCTGGCTGACCAGGCGGATGAGCTCCTGCTTGAGCAGTTGACCGCGGTTCTCCAGCAACAGGAGGCGGGCGCACTCACCGGCAAGCTTCGCTCCGACATTGTTGATGATGAGGATGAGCTTGGCTCCCCAGTCCGGCACGGAGTCGCGCAGCGCCTCGAGCGCACGGCGGTGCTTGGCGGCCGGAAGCTCATTGAAGAATTCCACCAGCTTGCCCTGGTTGGTGAGGATGTCGCTGGCCGTGATCGGACCGGCGGGGATGTCGAGACCGGCGGACTTCGTGAGGTCGTCCCGGATGAAGACGCCCTCCAGCGCCAGCGCCGGCATGGTCACGGCGTGGTTGGTGATGTCGGCGTTGAGCATGCCGACGATCTCGGTGATCACCGCCTTGTCGTTGATGTCGGAGACGCTCTTGAGGATTTCCGACGCGACGGCGACGCGGGCCTTGAGGCCCTTGGCCGCCTTGAAGTCGGTGGCCAGACGCAGTCCGATGTTCACCTCGGATTCCTGGTAGAGGATGGGCTCGGTCTTCTTGAGCGGCACGGTGAAATGGCCGTCCTTCTTCATCTCGGAACGGGCGACCTCCCACCACTTCTTCCAGTCGCTGCCCACGACATCCTTGAGGATGTTCTGGATCTGGTCGGCGGTGGCCGATCCGCCGAAGCTCGCGAGGGCGAGCTTGACGACCGACAGGTGATGCAGCGCGGCCTCGCGCTTCAGGCCGTCGAGATCGAGAGCCTTGCGGGCGAGGATGTGATCCTTGGCGATGGGCTTGAGCGACTCGGCCGAGAAGGCCAGGTCCATCGAGTGCCCCGCCTTGGTGGTGAAGTCGATGTTCAGCCGACCCAGGGCCAGATCCACGGAAACGATTCGGCCGAATCCCCAGCTCTTGTGGTGGCAAAACCCTGCTTCCGTCAGCGACACCAACGGGGTCACATGGGTTTTTTGGATCTTTCCGGCGGCAACCAGTTTCTCAAGTTCGTCTCTCATGATCGGCACAAAGTAGGCAGCCCAGTGTGGGCGGTCGGGAACTATGCGCCGCGAAGGTGCCGCAGACCAACAGGAAATTCATCCGTAACGGCTCGGCATCACGGATTCCGGGGCGATCCCACGACGATACCCGGGCGATCTCGAAGGGACCTCGGGCGAGGCGGGCGCGGGCGGAGGTCGAGCCTAGATGCCGCGCTCGTTGACGATCCGGTTGGATTCGTCGAGGACGATCACCTTGGGTGTCCAGTCGGCCGCGAGGGCCTCCTCGACCTCGGCGAACGACATGATGGTGAGCCGGTCACCGATCTTGCCCAGGTGCGCGACCGCACCGTTCAACTCGATCGCCCCCGAGCCCCTCGGTCCGCGGATCGCGTAGGTCTCCCACCGGGCACCGTTGGCCATGTTGCCACAGAGGATGCGCTCGTAGGGATGGAGGCCCGCACGCTCCATGAGGTCTTCGGCGATGGTGAGGCTTCCCTCATAGTGGACGCTTCCCGCGGTGACGGTGGCCCGGTGCAGTTTGGATTTGAGCAGATGGACAAGCATGGACTGGAGGCCCCGTGTTCCGGCAGGTGTCGCGGCCCGCACGGAAACTAAGCCAGACGCCATCGAGGACAACACGGAAAGCGCTCCACTCTCCCGACACCTTCAGGGTCCCCTCGCCCGGGGCGGTGTCGACCGTTGACTCGACTGGCGGCGGGCGGCGATGTTTCCCGGCGTTTCCTCACGGCAATCACAGTCGTTCAACACACATCCATCATGAGCAGAAAGATTCGTTACGGAATGGTCGGCGGCGGACGCGGTGCCTTCATCGGCGCGGTCCACCGCATCGCCGCAAACATCGACGGCCAGATCGAGCTGGTCGCAGGCGCGTTTTCATCGGACCCGGAGAAGTCCAAGGCCTCCGGCGCGGACCTCTTCCTTTCCCCTGATCGGGTGTACGGCAGCTACCAGGAGCTGGTGACCAAGGAGGCCGCCCTTCCTGCGGACCAGCGCATCGACTTCGTGGCGATCGTGACGCCGAACCACGTGCACTTCCCCGCGGCCAAGGCCGCCCTGGAGGCCGGGTTCCACGTGCTGAGCGACAAGCCGGCCACCTTCGACCTCGCCGAGGCCAAGGAACTGGCGGCCATCGTGAAGAAGACCGGCCGGCTCTACGGCCTGACCCACAACTACACCGGCTACCCGCTGGTGAAGGAGGCGCGCCACCTGGTGCACTCGGGCAAGCTGGGCAAGATCCGCAAGGTCGTGGTCGAGTACCCGCAGGGCTGGCTGGCCACGCGCATCGAGGCCTCCGGCCAGAAGCAGGCGGCCTGGCGCACCGACCCGAAGCGCAGCGGCGCGGCCGGCTGCATCGGCGACATCGGCACCCACGCCGAGAACCTCGCCGAGTACATCACCGGGCTGCAGATCAGCGAGCTGGCCGCCGACCTGACGGCCTTCGTCAAGGGCCGCAAGCTCGATGACGACGGCAACGTGCTGCTCCGCTTCAAGGGCGGTGCCAAGGGCGTGCTGCACAGCTCGCAGATCTCGGTGGGCGAGGAGAACAACCTCAACATCCGCGTCTACGGCGAACTGGGCGGCCTCGAGTGGCACCAGAAGGAGCCGAACACCCTGCTGGTGAAATGGATGGACCAGCCCATGCAGGTGTATCGCACCGCCAACGGCTACCTGAGCGACGCCGCCAAGGCCGCCGGCCGCACTCCCCCGGCCCACCCCGAGGGCTATCTGGAGGCCTTCGCGAACATCTACAAGAACTTCGCCAACGCCATCCGCGCCAAGCAGGCCGGCAAGAAACTGTCGAAGGACGACGTGGCGAACGACTACCCGAAGATCGAGGACGGCGTGCGGGGCATGGCGTTCATCGAGGCCGTGGTCGCCTCGTCCAAGGCCAATGCCGCCTGGACCAAGGTCCAGGGCTGAGAGCGCGATCTGGAAACTGCATGGGGCCGGTCTCCGGACCGCCCCTTCCCTTCATCGCCACCGGTGCCCCGCTCAGCGGGAACGCGCCGGTGGCGTTGTCGCATTGGTGGGCAAGGGTGCCTGGGCGTTGAGCGCCTTGCGCGGCAGCGGACGGAGTGCGTTGCCCAGGGGAACCGTGGCGGGCGCCGGCGTGGGGGCCACGGTGCTGCGAGCCGGGGTCGCTCCCGTGGACGCGGTCGTCGGGACCGTCCGAGACGAGACCCAGGACCGGTAGCCGAACCACAGCGCAACCAGCACACCGAGGCCGAGCAGGATGGGGAACATCCACTGCCAGCGCACCCGTGAGAGCCAAAGGGTGATGAAATCCAGCGGGCCCTTTCGGCGGCCGGTCAATGGCGGCGGCGCCGAATAATCCTCGGTCTGTCCCAGCTCCGTCTCCAGTTCCGACATGATCCGCGGCACGTCGAGCCGCAATTCCTTGGCGTAGGTGCGGGTGAACCCGCGGATGTAGACCTGAGCTCCGAACGCATCCCAGTCGCCCGACTCGAGGGCGCGGATGTGGTCGGTCTTGATGTTGGTCACATTGGCCACGTCATGGACGGTGCGTCCTTGACGCTCGCGCTCGGCCTTCAACTGGTCAGCAACACTGGGCACCCGGGGTTGATACCCGTCGGCCGGGACCCTCGGCAACCCTCGAAACGGACCCGGTGGAGCCGGCCAGCGATCCGCGTGCCTGATTTTCGGCGGTTTTCAGCGTCCGCCCTCCCTGTCAATCTCCCGGCATGAGACTCGACTCCCATCAGCATTTCTGGCGGTACAGCGCATCCGAATATCCCTGGATCCCCGCGGGCTCGCCACTGCAGCGCGACTGGTTGCCCTCCGATCTCGAGCGGATCCACCGTTCCCTCGGCTTCGACGGGTCGATCGCGGTGCAGGCCCGCCAGTCGCTGGCCGAATCGTGGTGGCTGCTGGGCCTGGCCGACGCCGATCCTCGCGTGAAGGGGGTCGTCGGCTGGGTGGACCTGCAATCCGACCGCGTGGAGGAGAGTCTCGCCCCGCTGGCAGCCCATCCGCGATTCGTCGGAGTCCGCCACGTGGCCCAGGACGAGCCGGACGATCGGTTCCTCGTCCGTCCGGCCGTCCTCCGCGGGATCGGAGCCCTCCGGCAATTCGGCCTCACCTACGACATCCTGATCTATCCGAAGCAATTGCCGGCCGCGATCGAACTCGTGACGCGGTTCCCGGAGCAACCCTTCGTCCTGGACCACATCGCCAAGCCGCTGGTCCGCGACGGCCTGCTCGAGCCGTGGGCCTCGCAGATCCGCGAACTGGCGCGGCATCCCCACGTGTGTTGCAAGGTCTCGGGCATGGTGACCGAGGCCGATCACCGCAACTGGAAGGCCGACGACTTCCGCCCGTACCTCGATGTGGTGTTCGAGGCGTTCGGTCCAGAGCGGCTGATGTTCGGGAGCGACTGGCCCGTGTGCCTGCTGGCCGGAACCTACGAGCAGGTCGAGGGGCTGGCCCGGGATTACGTCCGCCACCTGGGGCCCGAGCAGGCCGCAGGTTTCTGGGGCGGAAACTGCGCCCGGTTCTACCTGGAGGCCTGATCACGGGCGGCTCCCGAGCGGCCCCCATCGGCGACCCAACACGCCACGACGATGAAGGCCCCTGCGGAACATCGATCCGCAGGGGCCTTTTCACACCCCTCGAAGGGGGCGGTTGCAATCGGATCCGGTCACACGCGCGACGGCACCTCGAAGCCCTTGCGGTATTCGCGGGTGAGCAACTGGTTGGCGCGGTCGTTGCGGATGAAGCGCTCGGTCTTCACATCCATGCGCAGCGTCTCGCCCAGGACCAGCGGTTGGCTCTCGAGGTTGATGCCGTTGGCGATGAGGTGCTCGGAGAGGCGCGCGAAGCTCTCGGCGGCGTCCGGGCTGTCTTGCAACCGTTCGCGGATGGCCTCTGGCGCGAGCCTCTTGCCCAATTGGTAGCTGATGTTGCCGGTGTGGCAGAGGGCGCTGCTGAGGTGACCTTCGAGGATCTCGGCATTCAGGTCACCGGCACGCCGGCTTCGGACCGAGGCCACGAAATTGGCGTAGTGATCGGCCCCCTGCTTCCACGACTTGATCTCGCGCCCGTTCCGGTCGAAGGCCTTGGCGCTGTCGTACGACGGGATGACCATGTAGCCGTTCTCGCAGTGGAGGACCACCCCGACCTGCGCCCCCCGATACTCGGGCATGCTCTTGGTCCAGCGGCCGTCCTGGTATTCCTTGGACCGGGGAAGACCGCGCACCTCGAAGATGAGCGAGGCCTGGTCGTACTGGTGGTAGACGAACTGGGAATTGGGGGTGTCGCCATTGTCCTGGTAGCCCAGGCGCCCGCCCACGCTGAAAACCTTGGGGCTGAGGGTGTTCACCCCGAGGGCCCAACGGGCGATGTCCATCTGGTGGATGCCCTGGTTGCCCAGGTCGCCGTTGCCGGTGATGAACTGCCAGTGCCAATCGTAATGCAGCTTGGAGCGCATCAGCGGCTTGAGCGGCGAGGGGCCGCACCACAGGTCGTAGTTGATGTGGTCGGGCACCTGCGTCGGCGTCGTCACGTTCCCGATGCTCTGGCGTGGCTTGTAGCAAAGGCCGCGCGCCACCTGGATGCGCCCCAGGTTGCCTTCCTGGATCCAGGCGATCGCCTCGCGCAGGCCCGGATTGGAGCGGCACTGGGTGCCCGTCTGCACGATGCGCCCGTACTTGCGGGCTGCGGCCACGATCTGGCGGCCCTCCCAGACGTTGTGGGAAACCGGCTTCTCGACGTAGACATCCTTGCCCGCCTGGCAGGCCCAGGTGGCCAGGAGCGCGTGCCAGTGGTTGGGGGTGGCGGTGGACACGACGTCGATCTCACCGCGCTCCAGCAACTTGCGCACATCGGTGTAGGTCTCGACCTGGATGCCGTCGTTGGCCAATGCGGCTCGCCCTTTCTCGAGCACCTGGGAATCGACATCGCAGAGGGCCACCAATCGGACGCCCTTGAGCTTCTTGAAGCCGGCGATGTGGTCATTGCCCCGGGAATTGAAGCCCACCACGGCGACACGGATATCGTCATTGGCCCCGATGACGCGCGACTTCGGCGTGAAGCGGGCGGCCGGGGTGGCGGTGGTGGTGCACCCGGTGACGATGGCACCGGCGGCCAGCGAGGTGCTGGCGAGGAATTGACGACGATTCATGGTGAGGGAGGTGTGGTTTCCAATTCAGCGGTGACGTCGAGGCCTGAAGCGACCGGGGTGAAGGTCACCCGGTAGGAGACTTCGGTGTCGCAGCGCCGGATCACCCAGCGCTCGACAAAACGGGAATATCGGTGCTCGGCGGGGATGGCGTACGACGAGGGAGTGCCGGATCCCGAGAAGGAGACCGAATCGCGTCCGCCATGGGGATCGGCGACCGCCTCGGGCGCCTCGAGCAGGCGTGTGCCCAGGACCGAACGTTCCTTGCACTGAGGGGCCGCCTCGCGGTCGCGGGCCATCACGATCGACTCGGCCTGCCGGTAGAGTCCCCCGGTGGCCAGCGCCGTGCGCCCACCCAGGTTGAGGATCTCGGGCGCGCTGCAACCGGTGATGATCACTCCTGCCAGGGCGGTGCTGCCGACGGCTCGGATCCACGCGGGGAGACGCATCACTTCGAGCCTTTCTCCGCCGCGTACGCCCGGTAGAGCGCCTCGAGCGGGAGCGACTGGGAGTCGCCGCGATGCAGAAGCACGCGGTAGCGGAAGGTCACGGGCCTGCCGGGTTCGACGGTCAGGTTGCCGGTTCCCGGGGCCTTCTTCTCGAAGTCATGGATGCCGAAGGGGTTGGCCGCGAACAATCCGTAGTCGCGGACATGCCACCAGGTCGGATGCCGCGGGTTGGCGGGATGGTCGAAGATCGCGACCCCGTAGGTGGCGGTCCCGGCGGGCCCGGCCACCGGCCCGGAATAATCGCACCACTCGGCCCGCTTGCCCCAGGTGTCGCCGTCTTTCTGCCCCCGGGAGTTCAAGATCGTTCCACCTCGGGACTTGTCCGCGCGCTTGAGGCGCATCGTCTCGGCCAGGCGGATGGCGAAGGTCCCCTCCTTGGTGTCGCCCAGCACGAGTGGACCGCCGACCGGCTGCACGGTGATCTCGAAATCGACCGACCGCAGATCGGCCGTGGGCGGGTGGAAGACCATCCGGCGCTCATCCTCGGCCACCACGGTCCCGTCTTTGGCGACCCACCGATTGCGCGAGGCCAGCACTGCCCGCTGTGTCGCGCCGGCGCCCTCGACGCCCCGGCGCGTGAACGACTGGTGGACGGTGCGGCCCGCCCCGACGACCTCGCTCCAGAAATCCTGGCCATTGGCCGCCCCGTGCGACCACCACAGCGCGTGGTGATGGGGGTGATCCTTCTCTTCGCCGCCCACATCCTCCTGTGGCCAGCGGCGCGTCAGGTGAACCCCATCCGGTCCCAGCAACGGGTAGAGGAACGGCCGCGACACCCCCTGGAAATGGTATTCGGACAACAGGGCCGACCCATGGGCGACACGCACCACCCCGTTGGTCTCGGTCACCGAGAGTCCCTCTACCGGGCCTGACCGACGGATCGACTGACATCCGCAGACGGCCCAAGCCAACAGGACGACGACGACCGTTTTCATTGCCGGGGAATGCACACCTCCATTTATTCCGCAGCGACACCCGCGGGCAACCGTGAAATCGGCAGCCACCGGGCCGCTTCGGCAAACGACTCCCCACCCTCGGTCCCATCGGTTCCGATTCCCCTCCCCTTGCCAGCCCTCCGCACTCAACGCCGGGCATGGAGAACCCACGATCGAGCCGCCGGGTCCCACACTCTGAACGCACTGGCGAGGCTTCGGACCCGAGGGGCTCGGGAGAGCGTGTCAGACGCCGAGCGGCCCTGAGATTCGGAGCCGCGCGAACCCGAGCCGACCAAAGCGCATTTGACATGGGCCGCCGGCTCAGCGATCTCACTCTCGTCAGTTCATGGGGGGGCGTACCGGTTTCGACTAGGTGATCCTGCCCGGGATGGCATGCCGAGGATGATTCGTTGGCCTCGTAAAACATCGGATCAAAAACATAACTGCTAACGAAGAGTTGGCTCTCGCGGCCTAATCGGCCCGACGTTTCGCCCTGAACACCTGCTACGGGGACGGAACGCTATCAGCAGGCATGACCGCCGCCGGAGTCCGCGCGTCGGTGGTCGAGAAACTTCATGCGGGCTGAGCGGAATCGGTCTCTGTCAGCCGGTCACGATTTCGCCGAGAACTTTGGCTGACTAAGCATGTAGTCGTTTCGGGTTGAATGGCTTAGGACGCGGGTTCAATTCCCGCCGCCTCCACCATCTTT
>CAYLTF010000064.1:0-4675 GCA_964386625.1 uncultured Akkermansia sp.
CCCAGCTTCACGCCCTGGAGGAGTTCCTCCGGACCGTGGTCGCCGCCCATGACGTCCACTGCCAGGCGCATAAAAGAAAACGCGCCGGTCCGTCGACAACGGACACGGCGCGTCCAGGAAACTCAGGCGGCGACGCCGACGTTGATCACCTGGCGGCCGTTGTAGAAACCGCACTCGGGGCAGACCCGGTGGGGCAACGACGGAGAGGCGCACTGGGTGCAGGTCGCCAGCTTCGGCAGGGTGAGGACGCTGTTGTAGGCTCGGCGCATGCGTTGACGGCTGCGCGACGGTTTGCGTTTGGGGACGCCCATATTCGGTTCGGTTACAGTTTCAGATTGTCGAGGGCACTCCACGCCGAATTCGGCTCAGCCTGCTCCCTCACTTGCAGTACGCGGGACTCGGCTTTCGCCTTCAACCCGCGACAGTCAGGTCTGCACAACGGGTTCGTTGGCAGAGCGAGCAAAATGTCCTCCCGGACCGCGGGGGTCAAGTCTGCAAAATCTCCATCGACCGGAAGGGCATCTTCGCCCTCGAGCGGGGCCAGGAGGGAAAAGTCGTCCACCTGCACCGGAAGCAGGAAGGCCTTGAGGCAGCGGGCGCACTCGCAATCGACATGCGTGCGCAGGCTTCCGGTGACCAGAAGGCCGTCGGACTGGCGTTCGACGTTCAACTCGTATTCGACAGGATGCGACAGGCGCATCAGCTCATCGTGGAAGTCCGGAGCCAATTCGGAGGCCGGAACATCCCCGTCGAGCCGGACGGCCCCCTTCTCCAGCAGGCGCAGATTCACCTTGAGCGACATGCCGAGAGGATCGGCCGGCCGGGGACGGGATGCAACTGGCGGATTCGCCTCGGACCCATCCACGGAAGACACGGGCAAAAAAGAAGCGGGCGGCCCCGTCACCGGGAACCGCCCGCCTTGAAACACGGAAGAATGAAGCCTCAGGCCTTGCCGGCATCGGCGATGGTCACCGGCCGGTAGCCGCCGATCGCCTTGAAGTACAGGAAGAGCAGCAGGTAGATCGCAGCCATCGTGGCCGGGATGAACGAGTCGGCCTTCAGGGTGTTGCGGTCGCCCTGGATGCTCGCCTCGACCACGACCTTCTGCTCGGCGGTCTTGTTGGTGGCGCTCTGGGCCTGAGACAGCTTGGTGCCATCGAGACCGTTGGCCGGAGAGAGGAACAGGAAGGTGCTGGGTTTCTCGGCCTTGTAGGTGGCGTAGATCGCCGCATCCTGCTTCTGCAGGGCCTCACCGGCGAAACGATCCTTGGCATAGCCCAGACCGGCGGAACCGAGCAGACCGGCCGACATCATGCCGATGCCACCCATGATGGAGATGGCGATGGCACCCGTGCGCGGAAAGCGATCGCTGACCACCGCGAGCATCGTGGGCCAGAAGAAGGTCTTGCCCAGGGCGTACACCGAAAGGGCGAGGATGGCTCCGATGAAGCTGGTGATGCCGCTGACCAGGTTCAGGCCGATGCAGGCGAGGACCGCGCAGATGAAGAGCAGTCCGATCGGGGAGATCTTGAGGTTCTTCTCGATGAAGTGAGCGCAGAAGCGCAAGGCGAACATGAACATCGAGGTGTACACGAAGAGGATCTTGCCCTCCTTCGGGGTCAGGATGTTGCCGGTGATGTTCTGGATCCAACCATCGGTCCCGAGCTCGACCGCACCCACCAGAGCGTGGGTCACGAACAGGACGAACAACAGCCAGGCACCGATGGAAAAGCCGGTGATGACCGCCACCGCGCCGAGGATCACCGCACCCAGGGCGTAGGAGACACCCGCAGGCAGCTGCAGGGCGTTCTGGAAGAAGAGGACCAGCAGGTAGCTGGCGACCGCCGCACCAAGGACACCCACGTCCTTGAGCATTTCGCCCACGCTCAGTCCCTTGGCCGAGGCCTCGGACTTCGGGAAGCTCTGCCCCATGAAGAGGAAGCCGTAGAGAACGGTCGGCACCAGGAACAGGGCCAACTGGATCTTCCAGCTCATGGCGTCAGGCCCCTCGCCGAGGAACCAACCCACCAGACCGCCCAGCACCAGACCGGCAGGCCAGCTCGCATGCAGGATGTTCAGGTAGTGAGTGCGATCCTTGGGGAACAGGGTCGCCACCAGCGGATTGGCCACCGCCTCCAGCGTGCCGTTGGCCAAGGCGAAGATGAAGGTGCCCCAGTAGAGGTAGGTGTAGGCTGCCGATTGGGCCTGGCCCTTGGTGGCCGCGAAAGTCACGAAGGCCGAGAGCACATGGAACAAGAATGCAGCGACGACAAGCTTGCCGTACCCGATCTTGTCCACGACCACGCCGCCGATGATGATGCCGAAGCAGAATCCGGTGAAACCAGCACCACCGATGTCGCCCAGCTGGGCAGCGGTGAACCCGAAATCAGCCGCCCAATTGGCCAGGATGCCACCGCGGATACCGAAGCCGATGCCGGCCGCGAGGATCGCCATGAAGCCTGCAAACAGCAGTCGTTTTGCATTGGGGGCTATGCCCTCGTTACTTCCATTGCTCATAGGGGTACGTGTATTGATTCTGTGTTGTGACAACTCGGACGTGGAACGGCAGGATTTACCGACACCCCCGCCCGCCTGTCCATTCCTTGCTTTGGTTTTCTGCGGATTTGCCCTCGAAAGGGCTCGATGAGACTCCTCTGGACTCGGACAGATCCACCGATCAGGCCCGGGGGGGCGGCCTCGGACGGGCGTCAGGATTCGGGAACCAGGTTTTCAGCCACCGGGTTGCCGTAGGCCTTGAGGGCGGGAAGGACTCCGGCCAATGCGCCGAGAAACACCAGGCACAAGGGGGCGACGATGAGGACCGGATCCCACGCCCACGGATCGAGAACCACCCCGGTCTGGGCACGGATGACAGCCGCCACAGCCCCGAGAATGGCTGCATAAAGGCCCCACGCGAAGATCATGCCCAAGGCGGCGACCGAGGCCGCCTCGAGGACGATCGAGGCGAAGACCGTCGCCCGGCGGGCTCCCAGGGCACGCAGGATCGCCAGGTCGCGACGCCGGGCGCTCAGCGAGTTGTAGATGCTCGCCAGCACGGAACCGGCGGCCACCAACGCCACCAGATAGGCGACGAGCTCAAGCACCTGGTCGAACCACCCCATCTTGTCGAACAACTGGGCGAGCACGGCCCCCAGGGGCCAGGCGAAGGTGAGTCGATCCCCCTGCTTGTTGTACAGCAGGTCCAACTGTTGGCCGGCGACCGGACTGCGCAGTTTCACCAGCACCGCGCTGACATCGCTGGCCGTGGCCGCGGCGTGGCCGGTCATGTTCTGGAGTCCTGCCAGGGGAATCCACAACACCCGGTCGGCCGGGGTGTTCGAGGGTTCCAGGACGCCGGTGACCACGTATTCGTCTTCGTGCTGCTCCTTCGGGTTGAAATTCAGGCCATGGTACGGCTTGAAAGTGTCTCCCGGCTTGAGTCCGAGACGTTGGGCCACGAATGAGCCGACCACCGCCTCGCGGTAGCCATCCTCGAACCAGCGCCCCCCCGAGGCCAACCGGAAGCGCCGCCCGGGGGCAGCCTCGGCCTCGGTAAAGAGGTTGGTGAGCGTCCCGACGATCCGATAACCCAGATAATTGTCGCCCACCGCGATCGGGATCGCCAAGGCCACCGCCCGGTTGGAGGCCACTGTCTGGAAGTCGGCGAAAGACACGTTCCCCGGCGAGGCCTCGAGGTGGAACAGCGCATTCAGCACCAGTTGCAACTTCGCGCCACGGGCACCCAGCACCGCATCCCAGGCCCCCGTCTGACCGGTGAAGGTCGCTCGAGCCTGTCGCTTGACCACCCACACCGACATCAGCAATCCGCCGGCCAACGCCAGCGACAAGGCGGTCACGACGGTCGAGAGCAGGTGCTGGCGCAGGCTGCGTCGGACGAGGAGCCAGAGAGTCATGGTGTCGATCCTTTCACCGCGGCCTGATTGAGGGTGGCGAGGGATTCCCGCCGCGGAAACGCCGCCAGAACCCCCGGGTCATGGCTGACCAGGAGCAGCGCCGAGCCCTGCTCCGAGCACAATTCACGGATCAGGGCCAGTGCCTGCGCCGCATTGGCGGGGTCGAGGTTGCCCGTGGGCTCGTCTGCCAAGACCAGCCTGGGACGGTTGGCCAACGCCCGCGCCACGGCCACCCGCTGCTGCTGCCCGGTCGAAAGCTGCCGCGGAAAGTAGTCAAGCCGATCGCCCAATCCGACGCGCTCCAAGAGCGACCTCGCGCGAGCGCGATCGGCTCCCGGTCCGAACGACATGCCCAGCAGGACATTCTCCAGGCAAGTGAAGCCTTGAAGCAGGTTGAAGGTCTGGAAGATGTAGCCGATCACCGCGGCCCGGTGCCGGTCGCGATCCGCTTCGGAGAGCGAGGCCATGTCACGACCTTCCAGGGAAATGCGTCCGGAGTCGCCCTTGAGGATGCCGGCGATGAGGTTGAGGAAGGTGGTCTTGCCCGTGCCGCTGGGGCCGCTCAAAGCCACCTGCTCTCCGGCCTCCAACCGGAACCGCGGCACATCCACCACCGGCAGGATCCGGCCGTCCGGGCTTCGAAACGCCTTCCGAAGATTCTCGATCTCAAGCAACGCCATGGACGAGGGACAGGCTGCATGGAGCCCCGCCACTTGGCCATCGACTTTTGCCGCTCAACCTGTCCAGACGAGGGACAGGCT
>CAYLTF010000064.1:4775-18000 GCA_964386625.1 uncultured Akkermansia sp.
GAGGGACAGGCTCTCAGGACACCCACAACCGCGGCGAGAAGACGGGTCAACCCTTGGGAAACATGCCGGCGGTCCAACCACCGTCGACAGGCAAGGCCACGCCGGTGATGAAGGCCGCAGCGTCGGAGGCCAAGAAAAGCGCCGCCTGGGCGATCTCCTGGGGTTGCCCCATCCGTCCCATGGCCTGGGTCGAGGCCATCTCGCGGGCGGCGGCAGCCGGATCGGGGTATTCGGCGATGCGGGCCCGCACGAACGGGGTCTCGACCCGCCCGGGGCACAGGCAATTGATGCGGACGCCGCTGCGGGCATGGTCGAGGGCTGCCGAGCGGGTGATCCCCACCACGGCATGCTTGCTCACGCTGTAGGCGAAGCGGTCCACCAGTCCCTCAAGTCCAGCCGTGGACGCCAGGTTGACCACGGAACCGGATCCGCGGGACACCATGCCCGGCAACCAGGCCTTCATGGTGTTGAAGACGCCCCGGACATTCACGGCCATCACCCGGTCGAAGTCCGCTCCGGTCGTCGTCAACAAGGTTCCCACATGACCGATGCCGGCGTTGCACACCAGCACGTCCACCCCGGGGTAACGGGCCGCGGCCGCCAACACGTCGGACTCCGAGGTCACATCGAGCGCCACCGCGTCGGCCCGGCCACCGGCCTCACGGATCCGCTGCACGGTCGCCTGCCCGGCCTCGGCACGGAGCTCGGCGACGAGCACCCAGGCACCGGCGCGCGCGAAGGTTTCAGCGATGCACTGACCGATGCCGGATCCGGCACCCGTCACCAGGGCTGTCTTGCCATCGAGACGAATCATAAGCGGGCTCAGTAAAAGGATTGAGGGACGGCCATATCCGGACACAGATCACCCATCGACGCGAGCAAAAGGCCAACCAGGCCAACCAGGCCCGGAATCACACCGCGCCGTTCGACCGTCGCGCGGAACGAGGGCAACATCGACGCCGTGCCCGCGGCCCCGGGGCCTAAAGGCCGACCACCTGCATCCATCCCCGCTCCCCGAAACGCGACTCGAACGGAGCGACCGCGGCCCTCGCCGTGGCCACGTCCGGAAACAACGCGAAAGTGGTGGAACCGCTGCCAGACATGAGTGAAGCCCAGGCTCCATGTTCCCGGAAAAACCGCTGGTACAGCTCGAGCACGGGATACTTGCGCAACGCAGGAGCCTCGAGGGAATTGTAGAACCGCCGGCCAGCCTCGGTGAGGTCGCCAGAACGAAGAGCCTGCTCAAGGGTGTCCACCCGGCCCGCCCGGCCGTTCAGCGCCTCCGGATGATGGACCAACTCGGAGTACGCCCAGGCCGTGGAAATACCGAAACCCGGATGATAGAGGATCATGCCACGCCCCCGAAGCGCCTCGAACGCATCCAGAGGCTCCACCCGTTCCCCGCGTCCGGTCGCGCGGGCCGGCCGGTCCTGCAGGAAGAAATTCACGTCGGAGCCCAGGGTCGCCGCGATCCGGTCCAATGTGGCGGCCGCCAACGGGTGGCCAAGCAACTCGTTCAAGCCCACCAGCGTCTGGGCGGCATTGGAGCTGCCGCCGCCGAGGCCCGCAGCCAGGGGAACCCGTTTGGCAAGGTGGATCCGCACTCCCTGCCCCGCCATGCCCGCCTCGTCCAGGAACCGCTCGGCGGCCCGAACCACGAGATTGCTCCGGTCGGTGGGCAACTCGGGATGGTCGCAAGTGAATTGGACCCCCGGCCGGGAATCGACATCGAAACTCAGCTCATCGCATAGCGGCACCGGATGGAACAAGGTCTCGAGGTCATGAAACCCGTCCGGGCGCCGCCCGAGGATGTTGAGCAGCAGGTTGACCTTGCACGGTGAGGATCGGATCAGGGCCATAAAAAAACGCTCCGGCAGTGACTGCAGGAGCGCATCGGGAATCTGATTGGGTCTTGAAGCGAAGCACTTCGGGCCCGCCGGGCCTCCTCAATCGATGACACGGAAACGGCTGCCCGGCACCACCGGGGCCACATCCGACGCCTCGAATCCGAGGGAATTGTCGGTCGCCAAGACCGTGGACTTGCCCAGGCCACCGGGCTTGTAGCTGTCCGGGTAGACCTTGTAGTCCGGCTTGATGTAAGGCTCGCTCGGGATCGGGAAGCTCAGGACTTCAACCGCGCCCACGACCGTGCGACCAATGGTGCGATTGACTCCGCGAACCACGCCCACCGAGGCCCCATGGGTGCCACCGAAGAGGGCACCCTGCTCGTAGCTGCGCTGGAGTTCACCGAGGCGGAACGGCTCCGACAGATTGTCGAGCCCACGGCCGAGCTTCTGCTCGGCACTGGTGCATCCGACGAGCACCGCGGCCACGGTCACAAGGAGACTCACCGGCTTGAGAATGGAACGCATAGGGTTGGAAATGGTGGGCAGAGGTTATCGGCGGAACAGGTGGGTGCAAGCGCGGACTTCAACCCGTCGGCGATTCATTTTCAGGGACGATCTTCCGGCGCCGCAATGGCCGCG
Source organism: uncultured Akkermansia sp. (assembly GCA_964386625.1). Classification (GTDB taxonomy): domain Bacteria; phylum Verrucomicrobiota; class Verrucomicrobiia; order Limisphaerales; family UBA9464; genus SXXZ01. Next base: position 7,262 of record CAYLTF010000064.1, read on the forward strand.
GCCTTGGCCGCCTTGCGCCCCCACCACCAGGCGATCACGAGACTGATCTCGTACAGCAGGTGGAGCGGCAGGAACAGCAGCAGCATGTTCAGCGGATTGCCATCGGGCGTGATGAAGGCCGCGATCAGCAAGCCCGCAACGACCCAGTAAGAGCGGAACTTGGAGAGCTTGGCGGCATCGAGGACGCCGATCTTGACGAGCGTGAGCAGCACCAGCGGCAACTGGAAAGCCACACCCATGCCGAGCATGAACCAACACACGAAGCTGATGTACTCGTCGGCCTTCCACTCGTCGGCGGCGAAACCCAGCCAGTTGGAGAAACTCACGGTGGTGCTCAGGCAGATCACCAGCAGCACGAAGTAGCAGAAAGCAACGCCCAGGAGAAAAAGGAAGGTGGCCCATCCGCTCACTTTGTAGACGAAGGCCTTCTCATGCTGATGCAGGGCCGGAAGGATGAATTGCGCGATGAAGAACAGGACGAACGGGATCGACACCGTGATGCCACCGAACATCGCGATCTGCATCACCACGCTGAATGCGGTGACGGGCCCCAGGGTCTTGAGCTGGACGTCGAAGGATCGGGTGGCGATGGCAGGAGGGTTGGTCTCCACCTGGAAACCGAGGACGAAATTGGTGCCGACCTGCACGGGGGACAACCGGAACACCGTGTCGCGGTTGGTGGCCACGCCAGGGATTCCGCTGTCTTGGGGGGTCATGCGGGTCAGCACATTGGTGCCCAGCATCAGCACCACCCGACCGTCCTTGGATTGCCGCATGCCCTCTGCGACCGACAGCGGCCATTTGAGGAACTGGATGACGACATTGCTGCCGCTCAGGCAAAGGATGAAGCCCAAGAAAACCGCCACGGCGCACTTGATGAGCGTCCAGCGGAGGTCCTCCAGGTGTTCCAGGAAGGTCTTCACCGGACCACCACCCGCCTCGTCCGCTTCGTCGGAATGCGGATGCCCCCGATCGGGATCGGGGGGCAATGAGGGGGTCAGGGTGTAATCAGAGTCGTCAGCCATGCGCGCTCAGGTCGAGGCATCCGCGGTGTCCGAGCACCGCGCCCCGAGATCACAGAAAACCGGAGTGACCTCCGCCCGGACAGGGCCGCCCTGTGGGCGGCACCGTCGGGACAAAGCCGGTTCTCCAATGAAGAATCAGGCCTTGTGGCTGTGGGAGACCGTGTCGGAGGGGGGGCGCACCGGGGGGGTGGTCGGGGTCGCCGGACGCTCCGGCTCATCCATCACGCGCTGGACCTCGTCCTGGACGTCTTTGGAGGCCTTCTTGAACTCGCGGATGCCGGTGCCCACTCCTTTCATCAACTCGGGCACCTTCTTGGCACCGAAGAGCACCAGAACCACGATCGCGATCCACATGATCTCGGTGCCGCCCACAAACGCCAGTATCGAAGTCTCCATAGGATTTCCGTTCACTTGTCCCGAAGGCTAGGCCCTGCCCTCCGCCCGCACAAGTCCACAAACACCCCTGGGCTGGAACGAACCGGAGACGAGCGACGGGGCTTCGGGGGAACGACACGAAGCAGGGCGGTAAACCCGGCGAGGCTATTTGGCACCGGCACCGGAAAAGACGGCGGGAATGGTCCGCAAAAGGATCTTGAGATCGAGCCAGATGGACCAGTTGTCGATGTAGTGGAGGTCGAGGCGCACCCACTCCTTGAAGTCGGTCACGTTGTTGCGACCACTGACCTGCCAGAGACAGGTCAACCCAGGCTTCACGCTCAGGCGACGCCGGTGGGCCATGTCGTCAAAACGGGCGACCTCATCGACGGGCAACGGTCGCGGTCCGACCAGGCTCATCTCTCCGCGGAAGACGTTCCACAACTGCGGCAACTCGTCGATCGACCATTTCCGCAGGAACCGCCCGACAGGAGTCACGCGGGGATCGTTGGTCACCTTGAACACCGGACCGCTCATCTCGTTGAGCTTGGCCAACTCGTGTTTGAGCTGCTCGGCATTGGTCACCATGGTGCGGAACTTGAGCATGGTGAACGGATGCCCATTGAGACCGGCCCTCCGCTGACGGAAGAGCACCGGCCCCGGCGAAGAAAGACGCACCGCCACGGCCGCGGCCAGGAACAGCGGGGAGGTGGCCACGAGCAAGGCCAGCGAACCCAGGAAATCGATCACCCCCTTGGCCATGGACTGCCAGGTCTGATCGGGACCCGTGCGGAACACCAGCACCGGATGCCCCGCCAGTTCGTCGACCGTGGTCTGCGATACCCGGGTCTGGAAGAAATCGGCATGCAGCCAGACCTCCACTCCCTCGAGCTCGCAGACCTGGATGATCTTCTCGATCTGCCCGAAGAGGAACTGCTTCGGCGCCACCAGCACGGCGTTGGCCGCATGCGAATGCAAGAGGTCGGTCAGCACGGAGATGGAGAACTGGCCGGGATCCAAGCGCGCCGCCACGGAGACTTCACCGCGGGCGTTCTGCTTCAAGGCCTCGTCGAGGCGGTTCATCTCGCGGTCGCCGCCGATGAGGATCACCCGGCGGCGAGCCTCCTGGCCCACCATGCGGGTGCGGGCCCAAAGCCGCAGGATCTCCTCCTTGACGACCATGGCGCTGACCACCATCGGCAGGAACAGGGAGACGACGCCGCGGGCCACCTCCTGCTTGGTGAAGAACATCGCCACGATGATCGCCAACGAGACCCAGGCCGAGCCACGGAGGATCTGGGCCAGGGACTGCCGCCGGGAAGCCAGCACCGGCCTGTGGTAGAACCCCTGGAGCTCCAGCAACGGGGGGGTCAACGGCACCACGACCAGCAGAAGCCACTGGTATTTGTGGAAGTCACCGATGACAGCATCGGGGTCCAGCGCGGGCAGGGACCGGACGAAATGGGCCAACCAGAACACTCCACCGAACAATGCCGCGTCGATGATCGCGTGGACCTTGTTCAGGAGTTGGCGTTGGCGCAACAGCATGCGGGGGCGTTACGGATAACCTTCAAAAGCGGATTTGTTAAGCGAATGTTGCACGCCCCGCGGGAACGACGTCCCGGGTGCCGGGAAAGACAGGTCAGTCCCGCGATTGACAAACCCGACGGATTGGCCAACTCCTTGCCTTCACCGTCGCTGGAGCGTGCGAGCACCGCCGCCGGAACCTGTCATGACCTACGCACTCCTCCAAACCTCGCTGAATCCGCCCGCCCTCGACGCTCTCCAGCGCGCCTTCAAGGCGGCCGAGGCATTTTCGGTATCCGCCGCCGACGCGATGTTCGCGGCCGACGATGCATTCGGGATCCTCGCCCGCGATCTTCCCGAGCAGGACGCGCTGAATCTTGCGGGAGCCCTCGCCGCCGAGGAGATACCGGTGGAGGTGGTCCCGGAACGCGAACTGTGCCGGCTGCCAGACGCCTCGTTCTTCCTCAGCGCACAGTTCGACGGCCCCCGTCTCTCTCTGTTCAACGCCCGCGAGGACTCCGAAATCGTCCCCCTGGCGGGCCTGAGCGTGATCGCCGTCGGTTACGATCAACGGGAGGTCCGCCTCGACCTGGTCTTCGGGGAAGCGACGGTCCGGTTCTTCACCACCCTCGACAGATTCCACTCCCACCACAGCCCCGAGGTGGCGGGACGCTTCCCGGCCGAACGGCTGACACAATTCGTCCGGGAACTCGCGGCCAAGGCCCCGCATGCCCGGAGGAACCGCGGGGCCGACCTGCTCCTGTCGGCCCATCCAGGGGACCGGCTCGAAGACCTGGTGAGCTATCCCCGGCCCAGCGCCTTCGTCGAGGAGATCGTCTGGCTGTTGTGGCGGCGGCAGCAGGCAGAGGCGGCCGCCAAGCCTCTGGGAGATGGCTGAGGCGGGCCACGGGCGAGCACATCAGGCCGGAGGGAAACTCAAGGAGTGACCTGAGGAGCACCCGTGCTCCGCAAGCGTCCGCATCACTTTACTCCTTGGCAGGCCCGATCCAGTTCCTAGCGTCCGGGCTGCGATGATTGCGACCCAAGCGACTCTCTGGTCCCGCTTCCAGCGTCACTACCTCGAATGCCCGGCCATCGGTCTGGGCCTGGACATCAGCCGTGTGCCGTTCCCGGACGAGTTCCACGCCAAGATGGAGCGTCCGATCCAGAAGGCCCTGGCCGACATGGCCGCCCTCGAGCGCGGAGCCATCGCCAATCCGGACGAACAGCGGATGGTGGGGCACTACTGGCTGCGCAACCCGGCCCTGGCTCCAAGCCAGGACATCACCCGGTCCATCGAAGCGGCACTGGAAGCCATCGGCTCGTTCACGGAGCGGGTCCACCGCGGGGACCTTTCGGGGGCGGCGGGCCCCTTCCGCAACGTGCTGGTCATCGGGATCGGCGGCTCTGCCCTCGGACCGCAATTCGTGGCCAAGGCCCTGGGCCATCCGCGGTCGGACAAGCTGACCCCGCACTTCTTCGACAACACCGACCCGGACGGCATGGACCAGGTCCTCGCCGCCCTGGAAGGGAAGCTCGGGCAGACCCTGGCGTTGGTCATCTCCAAGTCCGGCGGCACCCCGGAGACCCGCAACGGCATGGTCGAGGCACGGGCCGCGTACGAGCGGGCCGGCCTGCGATTCGCGGCGCATGCGGTGGCCGTCACCGGTGAAGGCAGCGCCCTGCACAAGACGGCCCTGGCCGATGGTTGGCTGGCCACCTTCCCGATGTGGGACTGGGTCGGTGGGCGCACCAGCGAATTGAGCGCGGTGGGACTCCTCCCGGCCGCGCTGCAGGGTCTGGACATCCGCGGGCTCCTCGCAGGGGCAAAGGCCTGCGACGAGGCGACCCGCAATCCGACCACGCGGGAGAACCCGGCCGCCCAACTGGCCCTGATGTGGTACTTCCTGGGCGAAGGGCGCGGCTCGAAGGACATGGTGGTCCTGCCGTACAAGGACCGCTTCGAACTCTTCTCGCGATACCTGCAGCAGCTCGTGATGGAGTCGCTGGGCAAGGAACTGGACCTCGATGGCAAGGTCGTCCACCAGGGCTTGGCCGTGTACGGCAACAAGGGTTCGACCGACCAGCACGCCTATGTGCAGCAACTGCGGGACGGCGTGGCCAATTTCTTCGCCGTGTTCATCGAGGTGCTGAAGGATCGCGAGGGATCGAGCATCGAGGTGGAAGCCGGGGCCACCAGCGGTGATTTCCTCAGCGGGTTCTTCCTGGGCACACGTTCGGCTCTGTACGAGTCGGGACGCCCGAGCCTGACACTCACCGTGCCCGACGCCTCCGCCTTCACCGTGGGCGTGCTGATCGCGCTCTTCGAGCGGGCCGTGGGGCTTTACGCCTCGTTGATCCACATCAACGCCTACCACCAACCGGGGGTCGAGGCCGGGAAGAAGGCCGCGGCCGTCGTCCTCGGGTTGCAGCGCAAGATCGTGGCCCACCTGGCCGCGCACCGCGGGACGGCCTATTCGGCCGAGGCACTGGCTTCCGCGTTGGGAGAGGCCGATTCGGCCGAGCTGGTCTTCAAGATCTGCACCCGTTTGGCCGCCAACGGGCGGGGAGCGCGAGTCGCCTCAGGGACCGGCCTCCACGCGACCTTCCAGGCGCCCTGATCGCTCCCGGGGCACACCGCGCCCGCCTGTCGCCAGACTCCGGTCCCCATCGGAGTGGCGATCTGGGCTTGTCCGCGGCGTGCCCCGGTTCCACTGTCCGAGCGGAACTTCCGATGAAATCCTTGCTGCTGATCGGGGCGTTGCTCTTCGCCCTCACCTTCCCCGCCATGTCCGACACCACCGCCTCCTCCAAGAACCACGGTCACCTCCGCCACGTCGTCGCTTTCAAGTTCAAGGACTCCGCCAGCCCGGCGGACGTGAAGAAGGTGGAGACGGCGTTCCGCGCCCTGAAGTCGAAGATCCCTCAGATCGCGAGCCTCGAGGCCGGCACCAACAACAGCCCGGAGAACCTCAACAAGGGCTGCACCCACGGCTGGATCCTGACCTTCACCTCCGAGAAGGACCGGGACGCCTACCTCGTGCACCCCGACCATCAGGAATTCGGCAAACTGGTGCGCCCGCTGGTCGCCGATGTGTTCGTGATCGATTTCTGGGCGAAGTGAGTCCGTGTCTGGCGATCCCCCGCCACGCCCCAATCCCTCCATGCGCTGTTTTGTCACCGGTGCGTCAGGCTTCGTCGGGGCCAATCTGGTCCATGCCCTGAACGCCCGAGGGCACTCGGTCCGGGCTCTCCTGCGACCGGGTGCCGACATCCGAGGCCTCGAGGGCGCGGACTACGAGACGGTCCGGGGAGACCTGGCCGATGAAGTCGACACATTGGCCGGGGCGATGTCGGGGTGCGACTGGTGTTTCCACGTGGCCGCGAGCTATGCGCTTTGGCTGCCGGATTACGGGCCGATGTTCCGGGCCAATGTCGAGGGGACCCGGAATCTCCTGACCGCGGCCCATCGGGCTGGGTGCTCGCGCATCGTGTACACGAGCACCGTCGGCTGCATCGGATTGCCCAGGTCGGGGCCGGACGGGGCTGTGGTGCCGACCGACGAGTCCACCCCGGTGAGCGAGTCCCAGATGTCCAACCCCTACAAGCTCTCCAAGTGGCGAGCCGAGGTGGTGGCCCGGGAGCTGGCAGCGGCGGGGATGCCGGTCGTCATCGTCAATCCGAGCGCACCGATCGGCCCACGCGACGTGAAGCCCACCCCCACCGGGAAGGTCATCGTCGATTTCCTGCGCCGGGAGATGCCCGCCTACTTGGATACCGGACTCAACTGGGTCCATGTGCGGGATGTCGTCGAGGGTCACATCCTGGCGGCGGAGCGCGGACGGGTCGGCGAGCGCTACATCCTCGGGCATGCCGAGGGGAATTGGACCATGAAACAGGCGCTCGACTCCCTCTCGAGCCTGACCGGTTTGCCGGCCCCTCGTTTCCAGGTGCCGCATGCCGTCGCCCTGGGGGCGGCGCATGTCGACGAATGGTTGGCCAGGCTCACCGGAAAACCTCCGAAGGCTCCGCTGGCCGGGGTACGGATGGCCGCCTACAAGATGTGGTTCAACCCCGCCAAGGCGATCCGCGAATTGGGATTGCCCCAGACTCCGCCGCGGCAGGCATTGGCCGATGCGGTCGAGTGGTTCCGCGCCCACGGGCACGCGCCCTGAATCACGTCGGGGATCCCGATCGCCAACGATGCCCCGTCCACGCAGAGAGCACGGGCGACCCGTGCGTCATGGGCGCGCCATCGGATGATTTCCCGAACCGCGACTTCCGTGTCCCACACGGTGGAGATCAGCGGGGATCGACCCGCGGTGGAGCGGAAGGGGTGATGGGCGAGGTGGAGCGGACCGGAGTCACCGGGGGGATCGCTTGGAGGTGGTTCGAGTCGAGCCGATCGCATGCCCACAAGACGCCCCGCGTGACGAGGTCCAGGTAACGATCGTCTCCGACCGTCTCGTTGAAGTGCCCCAGCGAGGTGCTGAAGACACGGGTGGTGCCATAGCGGTTGACCCAGGTGACCGCACAATCGTCGTCGCCTTGGACCCCGCGCTGGAGAACGGTGGCCGTAGTGAACACCTTCACGTTGTTGTAGAGCTCCTCGTTGCCCGTGACCCAGTCGCGCCAATTGAGTCCCAGGGTGATCGGATGACGGGCATCGAGCGTGCGGATCCGGATCGGTTCGGCCTTGCCGTGCTTCATAGACCGAAGGCCGAGGTATTCCTGCCACAACTCGCCGGGAGCGGCCCGGTAACTGTGGACGGCGCAATGCAGGTTCACCCCGGGCAACCCAGCGCGGTGCGGGGCGAGGATCCGAGAAATCCAGTTCGTGTCGGCCACCGCACCGAAGCACTCGTCGTGGATGACCACGTCGTATCCCTTGGCCCAGTCCGGGTTCTCGTAGAGGGGGATCTTGCTCTCTTTGGAGGTGCCGCCCTGCTGGACCGTGTCGACCACCACCCGGGCACGAGCCTCGATCCCCCGCTTGAGCAGGTCTTTCTGGACCGGGTAATCGTGACAGCACCCGCCGCAGACCAGGAGGGCCCGGAGAGGGCGGAGCTCAGCCGCAGCGACCCAGATCGGCGAGACCAGCATCCAGCTGAATGCGAGGCATTGGAACAGAGGGAGGGTCTTCATGATCGTGCGTGTAGATCGTGTTGGAACGTACGGTTTGGAAGCCTCAATCCAGCTTGCGCAACCAGATGTTGCGGTAGCGCACCGGATTGCCGTGGTCCTGGAGCAGCAGCGGCCCGGTCGGGGTCGCACCGGAGAACTTGGCGGCGACCGAGGCGTCGCCCTGGATGGGGATGTGGTCCTGAACCAACACACCGTTGTGGAACACCGTGAACGAGCCGGGCTGGACCTTGCCCTCGGCGGTGGGCTTGGGGGGATGGAACACGATGTCGTAGGACTGCCACTCACCGGGCTTGCGAGAGGCGTTCACCAAAGGCGCATTGTGTCCGTAGAATGACGCGGCCTGACCGTTGAAGTAGGTCTTGTTCTGGTAGGAGTCGAGCACCTGGATCTCGTACCGTCCCTGGAAATACACACCGCTGTTTCCCCTGCCCTGCCCCTCTCCCTTCACCTCGGCCGGGGCGGCCCATTCCAGGTGGAGCTGGATGGCCCCGAACTCCTGGCGGGTCATCAGGCTCTTGCCACGGACCTCCATGTGCCCGTTTTCCACTTTCCACTTCGGCTCGCTGCCGTCGTCGCTCTTCCACGCGGAGAGGTCCTTGCCGTCGAACAGCACCACCGCATCGGAGGGAGGGGCACCGGCGGCACCCGGAGTGACGGCGGCGGGTTCGCGCTCACCGCCAGGAGCGGCGGACAAGGACAGGATCGCAATGGAAGTGGCGGCGATGTGGAAGAGCGAGAACGCGGGTTTCTTCATGGGATGCGCGGGATTGGGGATGTGCCGAGGGATCGTTGCGGGAACGATGTCGCGGTCAAGGCCCGGCAAAAGGTTTCAGCAGCAGCCGGAGTTTGGCCTTTGTACCGGGCTCGGTGCCTTTGGTAACACAGGCGCACCGTGAGTTCCGCCGCACCCAGCCTGTTGCTGCTCATCCCCGCCTACAACGAGGAGAGCCGCATCGGTCCCGTCCTGGACGAATACGCCGAGTATTTCGCCCGGCACCATCCGGGGCGTTTCAGGCTCGTGGTCGTCCTCAACGGGTGCAGGGACAACACCTTGGGAGTGGTGGAGCGCGCGGAGAAACGGTACCCCTGCATTTCGCACAGTGAATTCCCAGCGGCGATCGGCAAAGGAGGGGCACTCATCGAGGGACTCAAACTCGCTCCGCAAGCCGACCTGATCGGCTATGTCGACGCCGATGGTGCCACGCCGCCCAGGGCATTCCATGATCTGGTCCGCTCGATGGAGAACCCGTCCATCGATTGCGCCATCGCCTCTCGTTGGCTGCCCGGAGCCGTCGTCCATCACTTCCAACCGGAGAACCGGCGTTTCGCGAGCCGCCTTTTCCACCTCTTCGTCGAGTTGTTCTTCCAGATGGGAATTCTCGATACCCAGTGTGGAGCCAAGGTGATGAGGCGCAAGGCGGTGGAGACCGTCCATGACCGGCTTTCTTTGGCCGATCTCGCATTCGATGTGAATCTGCTGTATTCGCTGCGCAGTGCGGGATTCGAGATCCGGGAGATACCCACTGAGTGGGCGGACAAGAGCGGATCCAAGGTGGTCTTCAACTTGCGGACCAGCCTCAACATGCTGCTGTCGCTGGTGCGACTCCGATTGATCTACTCGCCGTTCTACCGGTGGCTGGGCCCGTTGCGTCCGCTTGAGGCCTGGCTCTACCGACAACTCAGGGCACCGCAACCGATCCGCCGCGGAGACCACTGAAGGACGGGAACGCTTTCGGCGGACCATCAGCACGGGCCTGCCCGCGGTTGGTCGAACTGGGTCAGGTCAACCGCCGATGGATCCGTGGAGTTTCTCGGATTCCCGACTGAGGAACTTCTCGACCGCCTCGAACTTCGCGACGTTCTCAGGCTTGAGCGCCATCAGCGCACGGTGCGCATCCAGGCAGCACTTCAGGACCTCGGCTCTCGAGGACGCTTCGAGCGACACCTCGGTGTCGTTCGGCAGAACAGGCGAAGTCTGCTCCGGAGTGAGCAGGGCGACCTGCCCGAGAACTCCATGATCCTCCAGGCCGTCCAGAATGCGTTGCGGGGCCTGATAAAGTGAAAAAGCGATTCCGGTGGACCCGACCAACCGCGAAAGCGTCCCTGAAAACCCGCTGTCCATCAGCAGCGCAGCAGACAAGTCGAGCACGACACAACGTACTCCTTGATCTTTCAGGCGCAGCATCAACTTCTCGAACCCGGGAGCAGATTCGGCGGCAGCCCGGCCGCCAAGGCGAACGACCGCCTGTGGACCATCCAGACCCACCGAAATGGAACAACCGGGCAACGCCACCCACCGACTATCCGCGAGGGGATTTCCGGGTCAAGCCATGGCCGGCGCAACCACTGCCGGGAAAAGCCCACTGATCGACTGAAAGACCGGGGCCAAGATTTGGATCAAAGCACACAAGAAGGACCTGCGCCTGAACCGAAGATCAATCGGGCCCCAGGGCGATGACCACAGGCAGGGATATCGGTGACCACAGTCGATGCGTCGATCGACCAGCGCCAGGAATCGAGCAGAAAAGTTGTTGGGTTGGGTCGAATGTGGAACCGGATTCCCAGCAGCACGAGCGCTCCATTTTCGAGGACGACATATTCCCTCCGTCCCTCGAGTTTGCCGACCTGATGCAGCCCATGACCTGACAGGATACCCGACGGGCCGAT
>CAYLTF010000065.1:0-17368 GCA_964386625.1 uncultured Akkermansia sp.
TCTCCTTGATGATGTAGATGACGTGCTTGAAGACGCTGGGCTCGCCGATGCGCTCGGGGACAGGCCGGGGCTTCACCCCGCTTCGGGCCGGGAGGCGCGAGTCGAGGATCGCCTCGCGGCGCAGGTTGCGCGAGACGGTCTCGGAGAGCTTGGGCAGGGTGCGGCGGCCCGGGATGGGCACCAGCGAGACGGTGCCGTTGTATTGGTGGGTGTTGAATCCGTCGGCACCCGTGTCGGCCTTCTTGGTCTTCGAGGCCATGCCCTTCACGTTGGCGACGATCAGCTGCCGGCGGGCGGTGTCATGCACCAGGGCGGCGGGGAACCAACCCACGGGGATCAGTCCGGCCAACCGCGACTCACGGTCGGCCGGATCGAAGCGGATGACCGCGATGGCGTTCTGGGACCCGTTGGCCACGTACAGGCTCTTGCCATCGGGGGCGAAGACCAGGGCGTTGGGGGACGCGCCGAAGAGGTCGGCCGGGTTGATCTTGGCCCAGATCGTCTCCACCACGGCGCGGGTCCGGGTGTCGATGACACTGAGCGTGTCTGAGCCGGCGTTGGCGCAGACGACGTGGCGGCGATTGGGCGACACCGCCAGGGCCGAGGCATGCAGGCCGGTGACCAACTCCAGCGGCGCGGCCTCGGCCGGGGCCTTCAGGTCGATGATCGAGACCGAGCCCTCGCTGGCGATGTGACGAACCGGATCGACCCGGACGGTGGTGCCACGGCCGGCGGGTCCGCTCAGGTCGTCGGGACCGGGCCGGCGTCCGCCCCAGTTGCTGACATAGGCGGTCTCGCCCACCAGAACGACGTCATACGGCGCGACCCCGACTCGGAACTCGCGCAGGACCTTGCCGGACTCCGGATCGAGCTCGAGGAGCCGGTTGGAGAGATTGGCACAGACGTACAGACGGCTCCCGTCGGCGCTGAAAGCCAGACCTGCGGGGATTTCCTCCTTGCGGCGCGGGGCATCGGCGCGGGGTAGCGGCAGTGAATGCGAGGGGCTGAGCGAACCGTCGGCACCGACCCGGAACACCTTCAGGCTGCCGTTGACATTGCTCAGGAAGACCCGCTTGCCGTCGGGTGAGTAGACCAGGCCCGTGTAGCTGACCTGCCCCTTGGCGTCGGGCTTGAGGATGTTGGCCGAGGGCACCGCGGGTTGCGGCTCGTTCACCTGCTCCGACGGCAATGGCACGCGCTGGAGGATCTCGCCGGTCACCGGACTGAGCACGAGCAATTCGCTGGTCTTGCCCGAGACCAGCAGGCGGGAACCGTCGGGCGACAGCGCCATCGCCTGCGGACGCAGGCCCGTGAGTTCGATCTGACGCCCCAGGGGCGTGAGCGTCTGGTTGACCGGGGTGACCGAGCGGCCGTCGGCCTTGTGACCCACGGTCTCGCGGTCGGACCTCTTGGAGGAACCGCGAAGACCCGCCGGCATCGCGGCCGAGGAGTCGAGCGCGACCCCCGCGATCAGTGCGGCGCTCAGGCAGGCCCAGGCGACCCGGGATCGGGCCGGTCGAAGGGAGGAATCCATGCCCTTTTTTCGGTGGTTCCGACCGAAGGGGCAATGCCGGATTGCCGGGAAGAGCCCGTGGCATGGCAACGATTCGGAAACACCCCGACCAGGAAGCGGTGCCCCGCCCCGGGATCCGGCGGCGCCATCGGACGTCCCAAGGGCCGACCGCGACCGGTCAAGGCACGGGCGTGATCCGCAGGTCGTCGAAGCGGATCGGAGTGCCCGAGAAGGGCATTCCCCAGACGCCGGCCTTGCCCGGAGGCAGCTTGCCGGCCTCGTCATGCTGCAACTGGGCTTCTTTCGGCTCCTCTTCGCCCTGCCAGGCCTTGGCGGCGATGCGGACGCCGGTTCCCGACTTCCGCACACTCAGTCGGAGCCGGGTCCATTGGCCGCTGGTCCACTTGAAAGGCACGGACGCCTGGATGTCGTCACCCTTCACCAGCTCCAAGGCGTTCTTGGCCGGTGCCACGCGCACCTTGTAGCCCCCGACACCATTGAGTCCGACCGCGAAGGTCGGGAACTTGCGGCCGCTCTTGGTGCCGAGGATCCGCGCGGTGACCTCGAGCCCGTCGGATTCATTGGGACCAAACAGCACCCCGAACGATTCGAGCGGCGCTCCGGGCAATTCCAGGAACCGGTTGCCCTCTTCCTCGCGGACGGCGAACTGACCATCCAGCACCATGAAGGTTTCGGGCACTTCGCCGGGCTTGGCCGACGAGAACGACTCGTCGAACACCGGCTTGGCCGCCTGCGCCCGCAGCCTGGGAACCGTGGAGGCCAGGACGATGGCGGTGAGGATCCCGAGGTGGAGGAAGCGTTTCATGGACTGGAACCAGTTAAGACAACCCACCGCATGCCGCAAGCCCGGCGGCCGGAGATCGGTCCGGGGGCGGAGGAGAAAGCCAGACGATCCCGGGCGGCTCTCAGCGGATGTCGAGCACGATGCCGAGCTTGTTCAGGATGTCGCCCTCGGCCTGGGACAGGCGATAGAGCTCCTTGTTGTAGTCGGAAAGCGCACTGATCTCGCTGGCCTCGGCGCTGGTGAGGTCGCGCTGGATCTGGAGCACCTGGAACGCCGTGCTCTTGCCGTTGGCGAGCTTCTTCTCCTCGGCATCCAGGGCCTGGGCGGCGAACTCGCGCTGCTTGCGGGCGGCATTCACCCGCTCATAGGCCGTCTTGGCGGAGCGGATGGAGATGTCGATGTCGCGCATGAGGTTCTGCTCGATGCGCTTGTAGCTCAGCAGCAACCGTTCCTGCTCCAGCTTGTTCTGCTTGTGGGTCTCGCGTGCGTTGCGGTTGCTGAGCGGGAAATTGAGGCGCAGGCCGGCGTAGTGGTTGGGCAGCTTGCGGTCCTGGATGTCTTGGAGAGACATGCCGAACTCGGGCTCGGCACCGATCACACCGTAGCCGCCGAGCAGGTCGAGCTGCGGGAAGAGCTGGTTCTTGGTGAACTTCAGGCGAACCTTCTGGGTGTCGAGCTGGAGGCGGGCGTCGACGATGTCGGGGGACTGGGTCAGCGCCTTGTGCCAGCTGTCCTTCTTGTCGAAGGCGACCGGCTCTGCGGTGAGCTGGGGCGTGGGGTTCAACAGCACGGGGTCCCGGCTGCCCGGGGGGTCGTGGATCGGGTTGCGGGGATTGGGGGGGGCGTCGCCCGGGCGCGCCTCGCTCTGGGGCAGGTCGGCCTGGGCCCGGTAGACCTCGGCCTCGGACTGCTTCTCATCGAGCGGGGCCAAGGCACCGACCTCGACCCGTTTCTTCTGCTCGGCCAGGCGACGCTCGGCCGTCTCGACCGCCTTGCGCTGCACCCGCACATTCTCGCGGGCGGCGATGAGGTCGTGGTAGGCCAGGGCCACCTGAGCCACGACGGTGATGACCTGGCGGCGGGCCCCCTGCTCCGAGCGGCCGATCCCGAGCTTGTTCACCTGCACCATCATGCGGGTGGAATCGATCCAGAAATCACGCAGCAGCGGCTGGGTCAGGTCGAGGCTGGCAAAGGGGCTGTAGAAGAATCCGGAATTGATCTCCGGGCGGGTGGGCGTGGCGAAGAAGACGTTGTTGTTCCGCGTCATGCCGCTCTGCAGCGAGTAGCGCAGACCGGTCTCGGTCGGAGCCAACCCCTGGAGGCCGACAGAGTAGTTCTCGGCCCAGGATTCACCGCCCGGCGGGATGAAGTCGCCCGGGTTGCCCACACCGGCGCTGGTTCGGAAATTCTGCCGCACGGACATGCCGATCGTGGGGTCGTAGCCGGCATAGGCCTGACGGTACTGGCTCAACGACTGGCGGGGGTTGAAGTAGGCGATCCGGATGTCCAGGTTCTTTTGCAGGGCCAGCTTCAGGCAGTCGTCGAGGGAGACGGCCTTCAGTTCCGAGGCTGCCTGGGCGGCGGACGAACCCAGCACGAGGGCCGTGAGAAAGCAGCCGGCGGAACGGACGGCACGGGACCAGATCTTCTTCGTTTCCATTGTCGAGGACTGTTTCGAGGACTGTTTTCGCGGACTTGAGCCAGGGCGTTCGTCGCCTTTGGAATGCGCTGAAAGACGCTTCAGCCGGACATTTCTTCAGCGAATCGGCCCCGTACGCTACCTTCCCGATGACCGGCAAGGCCAGTCCAAGGTTTCAGGGATTGCGTCCGGCCGGTGATCCCTCCAGGGGGGCAGGGCTTGGGCCGGTGCGGACACGATCCGGATCCACACCGCAGGACATGCCGGCTCCGGAAAAGCGACGACACCCCGACGAGCACTCCGCCGGGCGCTTGCCGCTGGAGTCGGTCCGGGCTCAGACTCGGCGGACACATGAAGCGCGTCGTCCTGCTCGGCTGCACCGGTTCCATCGGCACCAGCACCCTCAAGGTGGTGGAGGATCAACCGGACCGCCTGCAACTGGTGGGTCTGGCCGCGGGTGGAAACGCGGACCTCCTGGTCGAGCAATGCCGCCGGCACCAACCTCGGTTGGCCTCGATCCACGACGCCGGCAAGGCCGAGTCGGTCCGGGCGGCCCTGGGGACCGCCACCGAGGTCCTGACCGGTCCGGAGGCCCTGGTCCGCCTGGCGACGATGCCCGAGGCCGACATCGTGCTCATCGCCATCGTCGGCACGGCCGGACTGGAGCCCGCCTTGGCCGCCATCCGGGCCGGCAAAGACATCGCCGTGGCCTCCAAGGAGATCCTGGTGATGGCCGGCGAGACGGTCATGCGCGAGGCGCGGGCCCATGGGGTGCAGGTGCTGGCGGTCGACAGCGAGCATTCGGCCATCTTCCAGTGCCTGGATGGCAAGCCCGCCGCCTCGGTGCGCAACCTGTGGCTCACGGCCTCAGGCGGCCCCTTCCGAGATGCGACGAAGTGGCCCAAGGCGGCCTTGGAGGCCGTCACCGTCGAGCAGGCCCTCAAGCACCCCTCCTGGGTCATGGGGCGGAAGATCACCATCGATTCGGCCACCTTGTTCAACAAGGGGCTCGAGATGATCGAGGCGCGTTGGCTCTTCGACATCGAGATGCCGCGGGTGCAGGTGGTGGTGCATCCGCAGAGCGTGGTGCACTCCATGGTGGAGTACGTCGACGGCTCCATCATCGCGCAGTTGTCCACCCCCGACATGTGCCTGCCCATCCAGTATGCGCTGCTGTATCCCGAGCGGATCCGCAGCGACCGGGTCCAGACGAACTTCGCCAAGATCGGCCAGCTCACCTTCGAGGAACCCGACACCGACCGATTCCCGGCCCTGGGCCTGGCCCGCCGGGCCGGTGAGGTGGGCGGCACCCTGCCGGCGGTGCTCAATGCGGCCAACGAGGTGGCCGTGGAACGATTCTGCGCCCGCCAGCTCGGCTTCAGCGGCATCGCACGACTGGTCACTCGGGTGATGGACGCGCACCGGGTGGTGGATCAGCCGGAACTGGCGCAGATCCTGGAAGCCGACCGCTGGGCCCGGGCCGAGGCCGCCCGACTGGGATAGACTTCGGCCCAGTGGATCCGGCCGGTCAGGCCGGATCGGGATCGGGTCACCCCCGCTCCATTCGGTCCGCGCGGCCGGTCATTGTTCGTCGGCGACGGGGGGCTTGCCCGGGGGCAAGGGCTGTCCCCTCAAAAAGGCTGCCAGCGAGGGGATCTTGTCGGTGTTGATCAAGTCCACACCGGCTTCCTGGCACACCTTCCAAGCAGCGGGGCGATCCGGCAGGGCCCAGAAGCGGATCTTCCGGCCCTGCGCATGAGCCTGGCCCACCAACGCCTTCAAGCGGGCCTTCTCCGGTGCCGACATCTCGCCGTCGCCGTCCCACCGGAAGAGGCTCCGCCAACTCTCGCTGACCAACGGGACGAGGGAAGCGGGCGCCGGCCCGGCGGGTGCGGCGTTGGTCAGATCGCTCATGCGACCGTCGAGTGCGCACCACCGGTCGCGATCCGCACGGGCCAGATCCCAGGCCCGGTCGCCGCTGAGCACCACCGTGACCGCGCCCGTCACCACGCCCGAATCACGGAACCGGGTCAGCATGGGCGCGTAGGGGGCCAACTCGGTCTTGAGACGCGCGTACACCTCGGCCCCCTGCCCCTTCACATCCACCAGCAGCATCAGGCGGGCCTGGGGATCGGCGAAGATCCCGGTGCGGTTCCGCACGCGCTCGGCCAACGGGTCGAGGTAGAGCGATTTCAGCGTGCGCTCGGGTTTCAGGTCCTTGCGGTCATGGGCCACCCACAATCGGCCCTCGACCAGGTACACGTCGGCCTCGACGCTGCAGAACCCATGATCGAGCGCCTCGAGCAGGGGGCGCTTCTGCTCGTAGTCGTTGTGGGAATGGGCCTGGGGGAGAGGTCGAACCTCGGCTGCGTAGGACACCGCAGCCGACAGGAGTGCGAGCAACACCCACATCGCACGGGAAGAGGCCGAGGACTTCATGCGTCTACCGTGACGGAAGGTTTCCGGAAAACACAACCGGTGTTCACTCGCGACCTGAAGGCGGGCTGCTCCGAACCGCCTTCCGCGTCACCCCGGAACCGCCCCGGCTCACTTGCCCGGGCGCTTGGCGGGAGTCACCCAGCCCTTGTGCCAGTCCAGGCTCCAAAGACGCTCAAGCCGCACCAACTCGGCGTGGCCATCGACGAAGCCGGCATTGATGGCCCCGGGGAGGGTGTCCTTCGGGTTGAAGATCTGGGTGCGCCCCCAGGTGCCGCTGCCGTGCCGCGGCAGCGTCAGACGCACCATGGCCCCGGCGAAATCGTCGCCGGTGAACAGATTCCTCGCCGGCATATCGGTGGCCTGGGGCCAGGTGTCGATCCAGTTGCTGTCGGCAATGACGGGCGTGGTGGCCGGGGTCGGGCAATCGGCCTCGTTCCGGAACTTCTTCACCCGCTGGTCCGGCGTGCTGAAGAACGGATCATCATCGCCATAGAACCACCCGTTGAAGGTGTAGCTGGCCTCGTAGTCGATCCCGCGCGAACCGGTCCAGAGCCAGGTCTGGTTGAGCGAGCCGCTGTTGGGATGGCGGCGCTTGGCCTTGGTGGGGGCTGGCGGGGCCGACGGGCAGATGCGCGCGGCATTGATGCCGCCGTAGTTGGTCGCGAGCACCGTCACCCACAGGGCGTTGTCCATGTTGGCCGTCGCGGCCCCGTTGTAGGGCACGGGCTTTCCATGGTCGGAAAGGTACATGAAGGTCGACAACGTCAGCGACTTGGCGTTGTTGATGCACTTGATGGAGCTGGCCTTGGCCTTGGCCTTTGCGAGGGCCGGCAGGAGCATCCCGGCCAGGATGGCGATGATGGCGATGACCACCAGCAGTTCGATCAGGGTGAAGCCGCGACGCAGGCGGGAAGCGGGAAATCCGAAAGTCATGGAGAGGGCGGGATGTTTGGATTATCCGGCTCTGCAACCCGGTTCCGGTCAAGGCCGGAGTTGGGTTCAACGCCGCACCCCGTGGCCTTGCGCCCACTATCGCAACGCAGTGAACTCCACGCCCACCAGGGACTCGGCGGCGAGGGTGCCGAGCTGGCGGCGCAGGGCCAGGACGTTGCCTGCTTCGGTGGGATGATTGCGATTGCTCAGGAAGATCACCCAGGTGTGACTGCCCGGGTCCTGCCAGAGCGACGTGCCGGTCCAGCCGGAATGACCGAACGAACCCACCGGGAAGAGGGACCCGCGAGGACCGGCGTAGGGCGAATCGATGTCCCAACCCAGCCCCCGCTTCGGCAGGTTCGGCGGCGTCTGCACCGAGACCATGCGGGCGACGGTCTCCGGGCGCATCACCCGCACGCCGTCGAGGATTCCACCGCCATCCATCATGCGGCAGAACCGGGCCACGTCGGAGGCGGTGGTGAACAGGCCGGCATGCCCGGCCACCCCACCCATCCGACGGGCGGTGGGGTCATGCACCTCGCCACGAAAGCACCCGTCGCCACCCCGGCACTCGGTGGGGGCGATGCGGTCGATGGGCATTCCTCGCTGCATCGGCCGATACCCGGTGTCGCGCATCTTCAGCGGCCGGTACAGGCGGGCCTCGCAGAAGGCGTCGAGCGGTTGGCCCGAGACCTTCTCCACCAGCTTGCCCAGGAGGATGAAATTGATGTCCGAATAGACGAACTTCGTGTCCGGCGGATGCGTCGGTTTCTCGTCGCAGGCCAAGGCCAGCGCCGTGTCGGAGCCGCTCCAGGATCCCCCACCCAGGCCGGGCCGCAGACCCGACGCATGCGTCAGGACCTGCCGCACCGTGATGGCCTCCTTGCCGTGGGCCGCGAAGGCCGGGAGGTAATGGGCCAGGGGCTTCTCCGGATCGACGAGCCCCTGCTCGATGAGCAGGGCCACCGCCGGGGCCGTGGCCAGCACCTTGGTGAGCGAGGCGGCGTCGTAGATCGTGTCCACGGTCGCAGACTCCGGGGCCGGCTCGACCGAGCGGTGACCGAAGGCCTTGGAGTAGACCACCTGATTGCGCTCCAGCCAGAAGACCCCGCCCGGGCAACGGTTGGAACTGATCGCCTCGAGGATCACCCCGTCGATGGCCGCCAACTTCTCGACCCGGAACACCGACGAGAGGGCCGGCGGAACCGGACGGGTTGGCGACTGCGGCCCACGGCAACCCAGCAGGCCGATGGCGAGCACCACCACTGCGCCAGGAAGCCTTTCGAGGACGAGGCGGCGGAAGCGGAAGCCCGGTCGGTGGGATGCGGTGCTCGCGATCATGGACTCGGACGGGTTCAGTGGGCGGCAGCCGGTTGCGGGGCCGGGGTCACCGGCGAAGGTTCAGAGGGTTGCACGGCCCGGGTCGGAAACCACCGATCGAGCAGCACGTACACCACCGGAATCACATAGAGGGTCAGGAAGGTGCTGGTCAGCATGCCGCCCACCACGGCCACCCCCATCGGCCGGCGACTCTCGGCCCCCGCACCGAACCCGATGGCGATGGGCAGGATGCCCGCCACCGTGGAAAAGGCCGTCATCAGGATCGGCCGCAGGCGGACGCGCCCGGCCTCCATCATGGCGGTGACCGGGTCGATGCCCTGCTGGGCACGCTGGTTGGCGTACTCGACCAGCAGGATGGAGTTCTTGGTCACCAATCCGATCAAGAGCACCAGGCCGATCTGGCTGAACAGGTTGATGTTCATGGATGGGATGACCGGAATCACGCCGGTCTTGCCCAGGAAGGCCAGCACCCAGAGCAACCCGAAGGCCCCGACCGCGGCCAGGGGCAAGGCCAGCATGACCGTGAACGGATGGATGAGGCTCTCGAACTGCGCGGCCAGGGTCATGTAGACGATGATCGCCGCCAGCCCGAGCACGAACCAGATCTCACCCGTGCTGTCGGCCAGGTTCTTGGCCTCGCCCTCCCAGGCATACAGCGTCCCGGCCGGAAGATCCTTCAGGAGCGGCTGCACCCGCTCCACGACCACGCCGATGGGAACGCCGCCCGGCGAGGCGGTGATGCTGGCGCTGCGGAGTCGGCCGTAGTGGCTGATGGAATTCGGGGCCGCACCCGCGGTCCGGGTCACCAAGGCGTTGAGCTGGATGAGCTCACCGCGCTGATTGCGGACGAACACGGTGTCCAGCTCCTGGGGCGTGAGCCGGGAGGCCCGCTCCAGCTGGGCGATCACCTCGTATTCCTTGCCGCCCACCTTGAGGCGGCTGAGGTCGAGGCCGCCGAAGAGGATCTGCAGCGTGCGCGAGATGTCCTCGATGGTGACCCCGAGGGCGGCGGCCCGGCTGCGGTCCACCGAGAGTCGCAGCTCCGGCTTGTCCACCTCGTAGCTCACCCGGAGGTTCTTGAGCAACGGCTGGCCCGCCTCGTTGGTGAGACCGCCGATGCGGGCCGAGAGCGCCTGCACCGTCTGGTTCAAGGTCTCGAGATCCTGGTTCTGCACCACCAGCTCAAAGGGCGAACTGTTGAAGCTCACCTCGATGGCCTTGGGCAGGTTGGCGATGGCGAAACCGCCCTCGACCTCCGCGAAGAAGCGCTGCGCGATCCCGCCCGGACCGTTGACGATCTCCTGGGTCGAGCGCTTGCGCAGGGAGCGATCCTGGAAGCTCACGAACACGATGCCGAAGGAGGCCTGACCGGGCCCGCTGAATCCCGGGGCCACGATGGCCCCATAGCTCTGCACCTCCGGGACGCTCGCCACGATGGCCTCGGCCTTGCGGAGCTGCCGGTCGGTGAACTCGCTGGTGGAGCCGTTCGGGGTGAGGACGATGGCGAACATGCGGCTCTTGTCCTCCTGCGGCAGGAAGTCCTTATCGAGCCCCCGGTAGGCGAAGACCATCAGCGCCACGGTCGCCAGGGTGACCAACACCGAGAGGAAACGGTGGCGCAGCGCCCATCGCAGGGAACCCAGGTAACCCGTGGTCACCGCGTCAAGGACCGCCTCGAACACCGCGAAGAGCCCGGTGGCCTTCTTGCCGTGGATGGGCTTGAGCACCCGGGCGGCGATCGCCGGCGACAGCGTCAGCGCGACGAAGGCCGAGATGATGACCGAGACAGACACGGCCACGGCGAACTCGATGAACAGGCGGCCGGTGGTGCTCTTCTGGAAGGCCAGCGGCGTGAAGACGGCCACCAGCGAGAGCGTGATGGCGATGACCGCGAAGCTGATCTCCTCCATGGCCTTGAAGGCCGCGGCCATGGGCTTCATGCCTTCCTCGATGTGCCGGTAGATGGCCTCGAGCACCACGATGGCGTCGTCGACCACGATGCCGATGACCAGCACCAGGGCGAGCATGGTGAGGATGTTCACCGAGTAGCCCATGAGGTGGAGCGCGGCGAAGGTGCCGACGATGGACACCGGGATGGCCACGGTGGGGATGACCGTCGCCCGCAGATCGCGGAGGAAGACGAAGATGATCAGCACCACCAGGCCGAAGGCGATGGCCAAGGTCTCCCAGACCTCGCCGATGGCCTTCTCGACATAGATGCTGGAATCGTAGTTGACCCACATCTTCACGCCCTCGGGCAGCGTCGGCTGGATGGCCTCCATCTCGGCGCGGATCGACTGGGCCACGTTCACCGTGTTGGCCTTGGCCTGCTTGACGATGCCCAGGAAGATGCACGGCTTGCCCGAGGCGCGGGCGATGGTGCGGTAATCGGACACGCCGTCCTCGGCGCGGCCCACGTCCTTGAGGCGCACCAGGTTGGCCCCCTCGGCGCGGAGCACCAGGTTGTTGAACTCCTCGGCCGACTTCATCTCGCCGCGGGTCTGGATGGTCATCTCCCGGTCGAGGTTCTCGACGCGGCCGCTGGGCAGCTCGATGTTCTGCTGCCGGAGGGCCTGCTGGACATCCAGCACCGTGACCCGCCGGGCGGCCATGCGGGCGGAGTCGAGCCAGAGGCGCATCGCATAGCGCTTCTCGCCGCCGATGGTGATGGACGACACGCCGCTGACCCCCTGGAAACGCGGCTTGATCTGCTTCTCGGCCAGGGTGGTCATCTCCAGCGGCGAATAGCGCTCGCTGTTCAAGGCGATCCAGAGGATGGGCTGCGCGTCGGAATCCTGCTTGGAGACGATGGGTTCGCGGATGTCCCGCGGCAGGGCCCCGCGCACGCGGGACACCCGGTCGCGCACGTCCTGGGCCGAGGTGTCGATGTCGCGCGACAGGTCGAACTCGATGGAGATGTTGCTGACGCCCTCGCGGCTCTCGCTGCGCAGGGTCTTGATGCCCTCGATGTTGTTGATGGCCTCCTCGAGCCGCTCGGTGACCTCGGTCTCCACCACCTGGGCGTTGGCCCCGGGGAAGACCGTGGTCACCGACACGATCGGCGGATCGATGTCCGGCAACTCCCGGACCGGCAGCCGGGACAACCCGATCAACCCGAAGAGCACCAGCACCAGATTCATCATCCAGGCCAGGATAGGGCGCTGGATGGAAATGCGCGGCAGGATCATTTGAGACGACTAGTGAGCCGGTTCGCGCCCCGAAACTCAACGGCGAGATGCACGCCGGTGTTCCGGCCAGTCCCGTCGCCCCGCCCCGACCCCGCGGCTCACTTCCAGACGCGGCGAAGCAGGGCCAGGAAGTTGCCGTGGAAAACCGCCTCGATGTCGGCCTGGGAATACCCGCGGCGGGCGAGGATGGGGGCCAGTTTCTGGATGTCGGCGATGGAGCCGAGGTCGGCGGGCATCTGCTCGGTGCCGAATCCGCCGTCGGCGTCGGTGCCGATGCCGACGTGGCGGACATTCCCGGCCAACTGGCAGATGTGGTCGATGTGGTCGGCCAGGTGCTCGAGGCTCAGCCCGAAATCCTGCGGCTTGGAGCGGTGATGCCGCCAGCCATGGACCATCATGATGGCATCGACGGCGACCCCGATGACCGCGTCGCGGCGGATCAGCTCGCGGATCTGGTCGTCGGTGAACTGCCGGTTCCAGTCGGCCAGGGCGCGGCAATTGGAGTGGCTGGCCCACACCGGCCCGGAAAACCGGTCGAGCGCGTCGCGGAAGGACTCGTCGCTCAGGTGGGTGACATCGAGGATGAGTCCGAGGCGCTCCACCTCGGCGAGGAGTTCCCGCCCATAGAGGCTCAGGGGGCCTTCGTCGTCCGTGCCGGCACCGCAAAGCCCGGGGCCGTAGTGGGTCAGGCCGACGGCCCGCAGGCCATAGGCGTAGGCCCGCTCCAGGTGGGCGGGCGTGTGCAGCGAATCAGCCCCCTCGAGGCTCAGGATGTACCCGATGGGCTTGCGTCCGGGGGTCGGGCGTTGCCAGTCGGCCAGGTGGGCCTCCAGGCCTGCCCGGTCGGTGATGAAGCGCAGTTCGCCGGCGGCCTCCATCTCCCGGTACCACGCCAATTGCCCCTGGGTCTGGGCCCACGCCTGCGAGGCACTGCTCCAGCCCGGCATGCGGCTGAAGCGGTTCACCGAACGGGCGATCTGGGTGGCCACGCAGAGCCCCATGTTGCCCCGGCGCATCTCCGGGAAACAAACGATGCCGTTGCCCCGGTCGGGCTGGTCGCGCAGGTGCTGCTCGCGGCGGCGGATGTACTCGAGCGAGCGACTCAGGTCCCGGTTCCACTCCATGGCGTTCATGGAGAGATCGAGATGGCAATCGAACACCAGAGGCTGCGGTTGCGAACCCGACGGCGAGGCGGAGCGGGGCGAGGATTCGGAGGCGGAGCGGGCGGACGAATCGGGCATGGCGGGCCAAGGCCTAGCGCGGATGCCGATCGGAGTCACGCAGAAGACCACGACGGACGCCGCCTTGGGGTCACTTGCCCGAGGGCGAAGGCGGAACGGCCGGCAACGTGAAACGGAAGGCAGCCCCCTTGGCCGGCGCTGTCTCCAGGCGGACCTCCCCACCATGGGCCTGGATGATGTGCTTGACGATGCTCAGGCCCAGGCCGGTGCCGCCCTGCTCGCGGGACCGGGCCGTGTCGACCCGATAGAACCGCTCGAACACCCGTTCGGCCGCCTCGGCGGGGATGCCGGGTCCGTCGTCCACTACCGCCATCTCGATGAGCTCGCCGCCGGGCAACTCACGCCCTTCGATGCGCACGGTGCCGCCGGGCCGACCGTATTTGATGGCGTTGTCGATGAGGTTCGAGAGCACCTGGTCGAGGCGATCCGAATCGGCCCGGGCCCGAAGCCCCTGGGGCACCTCGTTGAGCAGCCGAACCCCGCGCTCATCGGCCTTCCGGTGAAAATCCTCGAAGACCTCCGACACATGGGGCTGGAGGTGGACCGTGTCGTAGTTGATGGCCAACTGGCCGGATTCCAGACGGGAGAGCGTCAGAAGATCCTCGATGAGGAAGGTCAGCCGGTCGCAATGGCGATCGATGATGTCCAGGAAGCGGGACGCGATGGCCGGCTGCGAAACCGCCCCGTCGAGCAAGGTCTCGACCGAGCCCTTGATCAACGACAACGGGGTGCGCAGTTCATGGCTGACATTGGCCACGAATTCCCGGCGGGTGCGCTCCAATTGGCGCAGTCGGGTCGCGTCGTGCAGCACCATGAGGATGCCGTCCGGGCGCCCCTCGGGCCCCACCAGGGCGACCGCATTGACCTGCAGCAACCGTGCGTCGGCGCCGCCGTCCAGCTCCAGCTCCTTGCCGTTCACTCGGCCCGCCTTCGACGCCTCGACGGCCACGGCGGACAATTCGTTGCAGCGGAAGGCCTCGAGCAGGGTGCGCCCCCGCACATCGGCCTCGAGATCGAAGAACCGGCGGCAGGCCGTGTTGGTGAACTGCACACGACCCGAGGCGTCGAGCAGCAGCACACCCTCGAGCATGTTCTCGAAGAGGGCCTGTTGGCGGGCGTTCTCGGCCGCCTGCGACTCGGCGCGGCTGGAGCGTTCACGGGCCAGCTCGTCCCGCAATGCGGCGGCCTTGCGGGACTCGCGCAGCCAGCGCCCCCGCAGGAACAAGGCCACACCCAGGCCGGAGATTCCGGCCCCGAGGGCGACACCCGCGAGGGCCGCCGATGCGACAGACAGGGGCATACCCGGGCTCAGGCCTCCATGAAGCGGTAACCCACGCCCCTCACGGTATCGAGGTATTGGGCACCGGTCCCCAGCTTCTCGCGCAGGCGACGCATGTGGGTGTCGACGGTGCGGGTGTCGATGAGGTTGTCGTATTCCCAGACATCGCGCAGGAGCGCCTCGCGGCTCTGGACCCGTCCGCGCCGCTGGGCCAGCACGATGAGCAGCTTGAACTCCGTGGCCGTCAGGTCGATGCGCTGGCCGGCGACGCTCACCAGGTGACGCGGGATGTCGATGACCAGGTCGCCAAACTGCATCGTCTGCGGCTTTTCATCCTCGGTCTCGCTGCGCCGCTTGAGGAGATTGCGGATGCGGAGGATGAGCTCGCGCGGACTGAAGGGCTTGGTGACGTAGTCGTCGGCGCCCAACTCGAGGCCCACCACGCGGTCGATCTCGGCGGCCTTGGCGGTGACCATGATGATGGGGATGGCGCTGGTGGCCGGATCCCTCCGCAGCAGCTTGCACACCTCGAGTCCGTCGACCTCGGGGAGCATGAGGTCGAGCAGGATGAGGTCGGGCAGCTGCTGCCGCGCCTTCTTGAGCGCCGCATCGCCGTCGTCGGCCGTCGTCACCTCGTATCCGGCGTTCTTCAGGTTGAAGCCCAGGACCTCCAACGCATCGGGTTCGTCATCGACGACGAGTATTTTTGGCATAACTCGCACCGGTCCTAGCATGCGGGTCATGGTCGCTTCGTGTCGCCCAGGTTACAAGTCTGTGACTTGCCCTACCCTTGACCGCACGCGACGGGCGGGCACCGTGACCCGCATGTGCGGCCGGTACAGTCTGGCTCGGGAGAAGTCCGAGGTGCGCGTGGGCTCCGAAGGGGTCCTCCGCCAGGGACGTGCGCGGTACAACATCGCACCGACGCAACACGCCCCGGTGATCCGGCGCACGGCCCGGGGTCTCTCCGTGGAAGAGCTGCGCTGGGGACTGGTGCCGCGATGGTCCCGGGGCGAGGGTGGCGGCAGCGGGGCGACCGGAGGCCCGCTGGTCAATGCCCGGGCCGAGACCGTGCCGGGGAAACCCGCATTCCGGGAATCCTTCCGGGATCGACGCTGCCTGGTGCTCGCCGACGGGTTCTACGAATGGCAATCGCTCGGCCGATCCAAGCAACCCTGGCGGTTCACCCGATCCGACGGCGGGGTCTTCCTCATGGCCGGTCTCTGGGAGTCGTGGCTACCGCCGGGTCAGGCGACACCGCTCGAGACCTTCACCGTCATCACCACCGCTCCGAACACGGTGGTCGCGCCCGTCCACGACCGGATGCCCGCCTGTCTCGACCCCGAGTCCGCCCGCCTTTGGCTCGACCCGGAGACCTCGGCCGCGACCCTCGAGTCACTGCTCCGGCCGAGCCCCGACGCCGAGTGGATCCGGAACCGCGTGGACCCGATCGTGGGCCAGGCCCGCATCGACGACGCCCGCTGCATCGCGGTGCCGCCCGAGCAACCGAGCCTGTTCTGAGCCGGGTCGAAACCCACGGGAGGCGTACACCGAAACGGCTCAGTCGAAGATCGGGAAGAAGGTGTTGAAGGCCTTCTCACAGAACTCGCCCGGGTCATTGAAGCGGCGGCGACGGTCCAGCGCGTCGATGGCGCGCATCTGCGCCTCAGTCAGGGAGAACCCGAAAATCTGAACATTTTCAGCGAGATGCACGCAATCCTGCGCTTTGGGGATGACCGCGCACCCACGCTGCACGCCCCAGCGCAGCACCACCTGGGCCGGCGTACGACCCAGGGCTGCGGCGATGCCGCACACCACCGGGTCGGCGAGCACCGACTCGTCGGGACGGGCCATCCCCAGCGGCACGTACGATGGCGCACCGAGGGGCGAAAAGGCCGTCACGGCGATCCCCTCCGACTGGCAGAAGCGCACTTGTCGCGGCTGGGTCAGGTACGGATGCGCCTCGAACTGATGCACGGCCGGCCGGATGGAAGCGCTGTTCAGCACCTCGCGGAGCATCGAGACATTGAGGTTGCAGACGCCGATCCGCTTCACCAAGCCGGCCCGCTGCAACTCCTCCATCGCACCCCAGGTGTCGGCGTAGGGCACCGCGACGGGCTTCATCGCCGGCTTCTCGGCCGCCGGGTCGAAGAACCACTCCGGCGGGTAGCGCACGTCGAACGGCACGTAGGCCAGGGCGATCGGGAAATGCACCAGGTACAAATCCAGCACGTCGAGGCGCAGATCCCTCAGGGACCGCTCGCAGGCCGCCCGCACGTGCTTCGGCTCGTGGTAGGTGTTCCACAACTTGGAGGTCACCCAGAGGTCGTCGCGACGGCAAAGCCCCTCTTCCAGCGCCGACGCCAATCCGGCACCCACCTCCGCCTCGTTGCCGTAGTCGCAGGCGCAATCGAAGTGCCGATACCCGAGCCGCACCGCCTCGCGGATCACCGCCGGAGCCTGCGGCTTGGGCAGCTTCCAGGTGCCCAGGCCCAAGGCCGGCAACCCGACGGCGGCGGGGACGGCAGGCGGCACGGATTCTGGAGACGGCATGGATTCAGTCATGGTTGGAGAGAGTCGATCAACCGTTCCGGAACACGTTCCCGAAAGCAGCCCGGACAGGATGCCCCGGAGAGGTCCCCTCCGTCATGGACTGAATCCAGGGCTCATGCGGGCGTCGGTGCGGCCACCAACGACAGCATCCACGACACGCCAAAGCGGTCGGTCACTGCACCGTAGAGGGGAGACCAAAAGGTGGGAGCCAGGGGCATCTGCACTGAACCTCCGTCCGACAACCCGTCGAACGCCTTTCGGACTGCAACCGCATCAGGCAGAGACAGCGACAGGCTGAAACCACCGAAGCGCCCACCCACCTCGCATCCGTCCGAGGCCAGCACGCGGGCGCCGCCAATGCGGAGGCTCGCATGCATCACCTTGTCCTCGAACCCGGCCGGCAGCATTCCTGCCGGCATCGGCTGCGGACTCTGGCG
>CAYLTF010000066.1:0-4373 GCA_964386625.1 uncultured Akkermansia sp.
AATGCCCCTGCCCCGTGAACAGGCGTGGTTCCATGCAAAGACCTATGGCTACGGGTGGGGACTGCCCGCGCGCTGGCAAGGTTGGATCTGCCTGCTCGGCCACTTCGGAGGCGTCGCCGGATCCGCAGCCCTGTGGATGCCACGCCATCCGGACCGTTTCGCCGCCGCGACGCTCGTGCTGTCCGCGATCCTCATCGGGATCTGCTGGTGGAAGGGCGAACCCTTGAAATGGCGCTGGGGCGGCCAGTGAAACCGTCCAGTATCGTCCGTCCATCCCATCCGTCCAACTGACCGCATCATGAACCCTGCGACTCCGACCTCGCCCCCCGCCCCATCCGCACCCCAGCGACTCCTGTCGCTCGATGCCCTGCGTGGCTTCGACATGTTCTGGATCGTGGGAGCCGAGGAACTGGTGCGCGGACTCCAACACTTCTCGAAGGGCGGGTTGCTGGGACTGCTGTCGGAACAGCTGCACCACAAGGCCTGGGACGGATTCCATTTCGAGGACCTCATCTTCCCCCTCTTCGTGTTCATCGCCGGGGTGTCGCTCGTGTTCTCCCTGAGCAGGGCTCTCGAGCAGACCGACCGACGCACCACCACGATCCGCATCCTCAAACGCTCAGCCCTGCTCTACTTCATCGGCATCCTCTATTACGGCGGGTTCTCCACGCCCCTCGAGGAGATCCGCCTCCTGGGAGTCCTGCAGCGAATCGCCCTCTGCTATCTCTTCGCGGGCCTGGCCTTTTGCCACCTCAAACCCAGGGCACTGATCGGCACGTGCGCGGGCCTGCTGCTGGGCTATTGGGCGCTGATGTCCTGGGTGCCGGTGCCCGGACATGGCGCGGGCAACTTCGCCGAGGGCGCGAATCTGGCCAACTACGTCGATCAACAGTTCCTGCCGCTGCGGAAACACGACGGTGACCACGATCCGGAGGGCCTCCTGAGCACTCTTCCGGCGATCGCCAGCTGCCTGCTGGGAGTCTTCGCTGGCCTTCTTCTGAGGAACCCCGGGCTCGCCGATCGCCAGCGGGTCCAGCGGCTGGTGGCCCTGGGCTTGGGCTGCCTCGCCGCGGGTTGGCTCTGGCACCTCCAGTTCCCGGTCATCAAGAAGATCTGGACCTCCTCGTTCGTCCTCGTCGCCGGAGGGTACAGCTACCTGCTGCTGGCGGCCTTCTACCAGGTGGTGGATGTGTGGAAGTTCCGCACCTGGGCGATGCCCTTCGTGTGGATCGGTGTGAACCCCATCACCCTCTACTTCGGCGGGCGTTTCATCGACTTCGAAGCCATGGCCAAGCTGTTCTTCGGAGGCCCCATCGGAGCGGCGTTCGGCCCGTACCAGGAACTGGTCATGGCCCTGGCAACCCTGGGATTCGGATTCGCATTCCTCCGGTTCCTCTACCAACGGAAGATCTTCCTGCGGGTCTGAATACAGGGGGGCCGTGCGCCCGTTCCCAGGAACCACCTCCGCAGGAAGCCACACGGCCCTCGGGATGGACCAGATTTGCCTGCCCACGCCGGCTGGACTGAGGTTTCATGGAGGCATGACTTCCCTCCGTGCCTGGCCATCCGATGGCCTGCGTCGACTGAACCGGAAACCCCGGATTTCCGCCTTCGCCCTCGGATGGATACTCACGCTGCTGGCCTTCGTTTCGGCCTGGGCTGCGGAGGTCCCCTCGGGCTCGCCCCCAGCGATGCTGACTCGACTGGAAACCGAGTCGGCGGCCCTGGTCATCGGCACCGACGGTTCGGTGATCAGCTTCTCTCGCCGGTCTGACGGACAGGAGTACCTCGCCCCTCGGCAACCGTCCCCGATCCTGAGCCTGCGCAGTGGCGGAACCTTGCATGCACCCGATCGAGCGACCTGGGATGCGGCCCAACAACGGCTGACCCTCCGGTTCGGCACGTCCGGCCTGAGTGCCCAAATCCGGGCGCTCGCCAAACCCAGCCACGTGAGCCTGGAACTGCTCGAGGTGACGCCGACCGGAGGTGCCGACTTGGCCCTGTGGGGGCCGTACCCGACCCGCATCGGCAAGACGGTCGGCGAGGTGGTGGGGGTGGTCCGCGACGGCACCTTCGCCCTGGGCGTGCAGGCCCTGAACATCAAGACGCTGGGCGGCTATCCCGAGAACGACGAGGGCAGCGCCGACCGGCCATTCGGGGCCCGACAGACCGAGTTCGGCAGCGTGCTCCAGGCCTATTCCATGGACCGCTCCAAGCCTCGGCACCTCACCATCTGGGGCAAGCGTGCCCCCAACATGCCGGTGCCGGCCGTGCCCGGCGAGACGGTGATCGGCTCGAAGATCGCCCTCTTCGGATGCCCCGAGCCGCAGGCCCTAGAGACATTGGGCAGAATCGAAACGGTGGAGGGCCTGCCCCACCCGCTCATCGACGGGGTCTGGGCCAAGGTATCCCCGGAGCGCGGCCGTTCGTACCTCATCGCCAATTTCTCCGAGGCGACGATCGACGAGATGCTGGGCTACGTGAAGCGGGCCAACCTCATGAGCCTCTACCATGAGAACGCCTTCAAGAGCTGGGGCCACTACGAGCCCAACCCGAAGTTCTTCCCCGGAGGCGTTGCCGGGCTCAAGGCCTGTGCCGACAAGGCGAAGGCCATCGGGGTCCGGCTCGGGGCGCACACGCTCTCGAACTTCATCCAGACCCACGATCCCTACATCACGCCCGAACCCGACCCGCGCCTGGCCAAGACCGGCGAGAGCCGCCTGACCGAGGCCGTGGACGCCGCGACCACGACCCTGCCCGTGGCCTCGCCCGAGTACTTCACCAACCGGCTGGGCAACGAGCTCCAGACCGTGGTCGTCGGCAAGGAACTCGTACGCTACCGCACGGTCTCGACGAACGCGCCGTGGAAGCTCCTCGATTGCCAGCGAGGGGCCTACGGCACCACCGCCCGCGCGCACCCGGCGGAGGCGCCGGTGGGCAAGCTGATGGACCACGCCTACAAGGTCTTCTTCCCGAACCTCGAGATGCAGCGAGAGATCGCACGCAACCTGGCCCGGATCTTCAACGCCACGGGCCTCAGCCACATGGACTTCGACGGCCACGAAGGCTGCCTGGCCCCCGGGGAAGGCACCTACGGCAACGAGCTGTTCGCCAAGGAATTCTACGATCACCTCGACCACACGGTGATCAACGGCACCAGCCCGCCCCTGTCGCACTTCTACTGGCACATCAACAGCTACTGCAATTGGGGCGAGCCCTGGTACGGCGGGTTCCGCGACAGCATGCAGGAGTATCGGATCAACAATCAGGCGTTCTGCGAGCGCAACTTCATCCCCAAGATGCTCGGATGGTACTTGCTGCGGACGGCCACCTGCCTCTCGGACATGGAATGGATGCTGGCGCGCTCGGCGGGCTTCGACTCGGGCTTCGCCCTGGCCACCACGCTCGACGCCCTGC
The DNA here is from genome assembly GCA_964386625.1 of uncultured Akkermansia sp. Taxonomy (GTDB): domain Bacteria; phylum Verrucomicrobiota; class Verrucomicrobiia; order Limisphaerales; family UBA9464; genus SXXZ01. The sequence goes on from CAYLTF010000066.1 coordinate 3,418, forward strand.
GCAAGAACCCCGAGAGCGGCCAGATCCTCGATGCACTGCGCGAATGGGAGAAGGCCCGTCGAGCCGGCGTGTTCACGCCAGAGCAGCGCGAGGCCCTGCGCAACCCCAAGCGCGAGTTCCACCTGGAGACGATCGCAGACGGCGGCTGGAATTTGTTCCCCTTCCACGACTCGGCCGACTTCCAGCACGAGTCGCTGGTCCGCCAACCCGGCGAACCGACCTCGGCGTCCTGGGACCTCAAGAACCCCGATGCCCGCCAACCGATGCAGCTCAAGCTGCGGGTCGTCGGGGCATCCGGATCGATCCGCAACCCGACGCTGGAGATCCACCGCTCGGCCACGGTGACGCTTCCGGTGGAGATCCAGGCCGGCCAGTCGCTGCTCCTCGAGGCCGACGCCATCGTCCGGCTCTACGACGCCAAGGGGAATCCGCTCCAGTCGTTCCCGCTCAAGGCCGCGCTGCCCGAGGTGCACCCCGGAGCCAATCCCGTGACCTTCGACTGCGAATTCGTCGGCGATGCGCCCCCGAAGGTCACGGTCACCTTCAAGACCCGTGGCACGCCCACGCGGGTGGCCCGTCGGTGAGAACCCACTGCAACGCAGACCTGCGGCTCACGATCCGCTTGGGCGACGCTGACGACGGATGAACCAGCGCACGGCCACAAACCCCGCGATCGCGGGAATGGCCCCCAGCACACCCCAGATGAATCCCCGCAGTTCGTCTTGGGGGGACGAACGCGGCACCGGTTCTCCGTCCGGCCGGGCGGGCTGCAGCTCCAAGCTCAAGGATTGCCCAGGCTGCAACTCGAACTGATGGAGGGTCTTGGATGTCCAGGATCCGTGATCCTTTGCATACGGAATCAGCTGCAGGATCTCCAGATTTCCCGGAGGCACCGGATCGAACGAGAATCGACCCTCCGCATCGGTCACCGTGCGCAACACAGCATTCCGAAACCA
>CAYLTF010000066.1:4473-17079 GCA_964386625.1 uncultured Akkermansia sp.
GGGGTCCAGCTTCAGTGAGACCGGATCCGGGCGATCTGAAATCGACATCTGTAGGTCGATCCCCTCGGGCGGTTCCGCCCCACCGGGCAAGACAATGCGACCGGCCAATCGATGAGCCCGTTCCACCGCGACATCGCCCAGGTCGAGGGATTGCCCGTCCGACGGCGTGCGCAGGGTGCGTGGACCGACGGCTCCGAAGGAACCCACGCTCGCGATCTGGCCGAAGAATGAGAATGCGGTTTCCGGGGGCAGGTTCTGGAACGCAAACCGCCCCTGCGAATCGGTGCGGATCCACACCGGCGCAGGCGACAGGTCGAGCAACCGATTGCCCGACCAGAGACCCAGCACCACTCCGGGCAGCGGCTTCCTCTGGTGCAGGACCCGTCCCGTGATCGAAGCTCCCGGAGTCATCACCAGGTCGGCCACCGGAAGACCTCCTCGAAGGTGGGTGAAGAATCGCGATGCGAAGGACGGGCACATCACCTGGACATCGACCGAGCGGAACGGCTCCGTGGAATGGAGCGCGAATTCTCCCTGGGCATCCGCGACCGCCCACCGATCAAACGAATCGCCTCCGTACTGGTGGCCACCCTCGATCGGTTGGATGCGGTGGCGACCGATGACGGCGCCCGGGATGGGCCGCCCCGCGGTGTCCACCACTCGCCCGAGGACCCGTTGCTCCGGCACGGAGACCGGAAGCGGAGGCTCCACTTCCACCAGGATCGGCCTGCGAGCGGGATCGACTTCGTCGAGGAACTTCGGCCGACAACCCGGCCCGTATACCAGCACCTCGAATCGCAGGCTCGGATCCAACGCCTCGATCCGGAACCGGCCTTCGGCGTCCGTCGTGGCGGTCTTCCGACAATCCGGCGGGCAAGACGGACAGACGGTGCTCGGCCCATCGGTCAGGGATGCCGAAAACAAAGACACCGTGATCCCGGGCATCGGACGTCCCCGGGATCGCACCTGGCCCACCAAGGCAGGCCGTCCAACCCCGGACGAAAGGTCAGAGCTGTTCGCATCCACGGACCTGCCGGACTGCGCCGGTGTCTGCGCCCAGGCGCTGAGCATCCCGCAGATCAGCATCAGCCCACCGGCCAGAGCACGGAAACCGAGCGCCCCATCGAAAAACCTCCACGCCACACAAATGTTCAACATTGTTCTGGTTTTTTGACCACCGTTTTAGCGAACTCATCCACCCCTCGAGATCTGAGTGCTTGGCTGAACCCTGACGACACCACCCTCATGAAACTCGCAAAAACTGGGATCATCGGTGCCACCAAAGAAGCCCTCTGCGGGATACTTCATGACTATTTTTTGTGCTCAATCCAATTAATCCACCCAGCCTGTGGCACGGTGAAATCCGAGGCTTCGTTTGATCAGCTTGGACCCCAAAGGCAAGCGCCGCTCGATCCGCCATCCCCCGTTGCAGGTCGCCGGACCGTTCAGTCCCTGCCCGCCCCCGCTCTATGACTCGCTTCACCCGTCTCTGGATCCTCACTGTGATCGCCGGCCTCGCCGCGTTGCGGACTTTCGCGGAAGCCCAAGAACATCCAGTCCCCGGATCGCTGGACCTGGGCGACGGTGTACGACTCGAGTTGGTGTACCTCCAGCCGGGAACCTTCCTCCAGGGAAGCCCGATGACGGAAAAGGACCGCAGCCCCGATGAAACCCAACGGCCCGTGCGGATCACCCAAGGTTTCTCGATCGGAAAACATCCGGTGACTCGCCGGCAGTTCGAACGCTTCGTGCTGGAAACCCGGTACAGAACCGAGGCCGAGAAGGGCACTTCGGGCGGGTTTGGGTGGAACGGACGGGAACTTCAGCAGGAGCGCCGATTCCAATGGCGCGACCCCGGATTCCCGCAAACCGGGGACCACCCGGTGACCCTCGTCACATGGAACGATGCCCAGGAGTTCAACCGATGGTTGTCGCGTCGAACCGGACTCACCGTCCAACTTCCCACCGAAGCCCAGTGGGAATACGCCGCCCGCGCGGGAACCGAACACACCTACCCCGGATCGGGCGAACCCGATGCGGTGGCTTGGCACCGGGGCAATGCCGAAAACGCCACCCACCCCGTCGGCCTGAAACTTCCCAATGCCTGGGGCCTGGGGGACATGGGAGGTTCGGTGTCCGAATGGTGCCGGGACTGGTATGGTCCCTATTCCTCCGATTCGGTGGACGATCCGGAGGCAACCCGATCGCCGGCCGGCGACAAACCTCGCCGCGTCTTGCGGGGCGGATCCTGGTTGCGTGAAGCACGGCACGGTCGCGTCGCCGCCCGGTGGCGCAGCGACCCCGGCAGCCGCAATGCCGACATCGGCTTCCGGATCGTGGTGTCGCCCAGCACGCCCGCGAAAGCCGAGCCTCCGACGCCCACCGACACCCCTGTATCGCTCCCTGAGAACCCAAGGCAAACACCTCCCACCGAGCCCCAACCCACGGGGAACGACGCCGGCATCCCCGAGGCACATGAACTCCCGATCCACTCCACAACCCTGTCCATGAGCGTCCTCGATCCGCTCGATCCCGGTCTCTCGCCCTGGTCCACCCAGGGACACCGAGTGGCCCAGTTCATCCCGCTGATTCTGCTGTCGCTGGTGGGCATCGTCGTGGTGCGAACCTGGGTGCGCTGGTTCCGCCAGAATCGTTTTGAGCCCCGAAAGAAAACCTGGAACACGGCTCCCCGAATCCAGCGCTCCCCGCCTCCGCAGCCATCCGACAGGCCCGCCCCGATCCGGATCGTCGACGATGGATTCTGGCTGCCACGCGATGCAGCCGCAGTCGGAGCCACGGTCGAATACGAATACGTTCTGGAGGGCCGAAGGTGCACGGATCACGTCGTCTTCGAACCGAACGCCCAGGGCCAATTCATCTACACGGGCGCGCGTCCCACCGATATCCGTTTCATGGCCGCGCCTCCCCGGCACGAGGAAATCCTGCCAAGCCACACCGTCATCGCCGAACCGGATGCCGGAGTCACCTCGCCGTCGACGCCCAGGGCTTCCACAGCGGACCACATCGCAGGCGTGGTCGCCGGAGTGGGTGGTGCCGCCCTGGGCTGGCATGCTGTGCGAGGGCGAACCCAGCGCCAGGACCCGCTCCCCCGTCACCGCAACCCAGCCGCCTATTGACCGTGGACATCCGCGGATGGATCTGGACGGACGACCGGCGCGATGAGCTTGGGATTCCCCGGACTGAACGGGCCTTGGCCGAGGCTGGGATCCGGGAGATCCGCTCGGCGGCGACGCCAACGGCGCTGCTCGAGGCACTGGAAGACGCCTCCACCCCGCTGGTCGTGGCCCGTGCCGGAAGCTGGCGGGTTCGGCCCGGGCCCCTGCCTCAGCCCCGTCCTTCGGCGACCGGCATGCCGTTGGTCGGCGTGGGGCTGCCCCGCGGTCTCCCGACGGAAGGCAGGGCGGGTTCACCGGCCGACCGTCTCTGGGATGCCTGGCGTGTGAGCCATGGGGGAGACCTCTCGTCGCGTCCGGAGGCGCCCGACCTCGAACGGCCGCTCCCGTTGCCTCCGGCTCCGATGGTGTATCTGGAGCCCGCAGCGGCCCACCTCTGGGCCCAGGCGTCCCAAGCCTCCGGAGACCCCTGGTCTGGATGGCAAGCCCTCCTGGGTTCGGCCCGGGTGGTCCACCTGCCCTCGCTGGACGCCTTCGTGTGCGGCGAACCGCGTGTCGTGCAAGTCATCACCAGCCTGCAGCGCGGGGGAGCCGAGCGGATGGCGCTCGATCTGGCGCTCGAATCCCGAGGCCGCGGGGTTCCGACACTTCTGGTCACCTTGGGATGCCCGACGCGAAAACCCTTCGAACCCCCACCCGGCACCGTCGACCTCTCGGGCATGGACCCCGAGTCCCAGATCCAACGGTTGCGGGGGCTGGCAGAACGCTTCGGTGCCGATCTGATCCATGCCCACCTCATTTCCGGCGAGATGGCGCGGTCCATCGCTCGCCTGGGATTGCCCCTGATCCAGACTCTTCACAACACTCGGCAAGGCTGGCCGAAAGGGATCACCACTCTTGAGGCTCACGATTCGACACTCTTGGTCGGTTGCTCGAAGACCGTCACCGACGATCTCGATGCGGCCGGGATCCCCATTCCCGCTCGGACCGTCTGGAACGGAATCCGCGTCGAATCATTCACCCGCCGGGATGGGGATGCGATCCGCGGACGGGAGTGGCGAGACAGGCTGGGCATCGGTCCCGAAGACCTCGTCCTCATCGCCGTGGCCAATCCTCGCCCTCAGAAGCGCCTGGAACGGTTGCCGGCGATCCTCGACCTCGTCCGACGGGAGCGCCCGGGGGCCCGGTTGGTGATCGCCGGTGAGGCGTCGGGCGGGTCTCCGGTGGCGGCGGCATGTGTCCAGGCCGTGCGGGACGAGGTCGACCGGCTCGGGCTGGCCGACCAGGTGCACTGGATGGGGCCGGCGGAAGACGTCGCAGAGCTCCTCGCCGGGGCGGACACCCTGGTCTCCACCAGTTTGCACGAGGGCCTCAGCCTCTCACAATTGGAGGCCATCTCGATGGGGCTCGCCGTGGTCTCCAGCGATACCGGAGGCGTCCGCGAGTACGCGGCAGGCGTGCCGAACGTCCTCGTCGTCCCGATCGAGGCATCCCCGGCCGACTATGCGGCGGCCATCCTCGGAATCGCAGGCCCGTCTCCCGGCCGGCCTGGGCTGCCCGAATCGTTCCACCTCTCGACCATGGCCCGCCGGTATCACTGGCTCTACCCACGGGCCATCGCACGGCATCGGTCACGGACGCGGGCCAGGAAACCCGAGGGCCTGTGGCTCATCACCAACAACTTCTCCACCGGAGGGGCGCAGAGCAGCGCGCGAAGGCTCCTGGGCATGCTCTCGAGCCAAGGCATCCGGGTTCGAGCCGCCACGCTTCAAGAGGATTCCCGCCACCCCACACCGGGATCGCGGCGACTGCTCGATGACGGCATCCGCGTGTTCGCAGCCCCTACCCCGGAGCAGGCCGATGCCCAGGAGTCGGTGTGTCGCCTGCTCGAGGAGATCGATGCGGACCCGCCGCAGGCCGTGGTCTTCTGGAATGCGATCGCCGAGCACAAACTGCTCCTGGCCGATGCGCTGTTCGACCTTCGGTTGTTCGACGTCAGCCCCGGAGAGATGTTCTTCGCCTCCCTTCAACGGTGGTTCCGGTCCCCACGGGTCGGCCTGCCGTACCGCACGCCCGCCGATTATGGAAAACGGTTGAGCGGGGTGATCGTGAAATACGCCCGGGAGGTCCCGCTCGCGGAGACCCTGGGCACCCCGGTCCATGTGATTCCGAACGGGGTTCCCATTTCCGGCCCGAGGCACCACCGGACCCTGGCCGCGTCTCCGGATCGGCGGATCTTCGGGACGGCCGCCCGGATCCACCCGCAGAAGCGTCTCGAGGAACTCTTGAGCGCGCTCCGGTTGGCCGCGCCTCGACTGCCTCCGCACGTGTTGCGGATCGCCGGCACCTCGGAACCCGGCACCGACGACTATGCCGACCAGTTGCGGAGATCCTCCTCGGACCTGTGCGTCGAATGGGTGGGCGAGGTCTCCGACATGGCGGGATTCCTCGGGGGACTCGACCTCTTCGTCATGGTCTCCGAACCTGCAGGCTGCCCGAACGCCTCCCTCGAGGCCATGGTGGCCGGTTTGCCGGTGATCGCCACCGATGTCGGTGGGGCGTCTGAACAAGTGGTGGATGGAAAGACCGGCCGATTGGTGCCGAGAGGCGACCCCGAAGCCATGGCTCGGGCACTGGTGGAGTTGGCCTGGGATTCGGACTTGAGGCACCGGATGGGAGAAGCCGGTTTGGAGCGCATCCGGACGCAGTTCAGCCTCGAACGGATGGCGGCGGCCTACCGGTCCGTCCTGTTCGCGGACCACCCGACGGCGGTTCGAACCGGTCACACCCCAGGGGCAGCCGAGTCCCCTGTGGACACACTCGATCCATCGAAGGCGGGGACGGCCGCTCCGCAGTGAACCGCAGTGCCGGGCCGCGCCCTTTGGCGCGGATGACCGAGCGGGTCCGCCACCCCGGGGGATCCGATCCACCGCGCGCTGGTTCACTCGGCCCGGTGTCCGCCCCCCGCCATCGTCCGCCTTGGCCGATGGGCGGGGGAACCCTAGGCTGTCCCTCGATGTCCCTGCCCCGCCGCCGAACTTCTCGCCGTTCTTTCCTCCGGACCGGATTGCATGCCACCGCCGTTGCGTCGGCGGCTTCGATCGGATTCCCCCAGGTCCGTGCCGCGGAGAGCGTCGTGTTGGGTCAGGGAAACTTCCGGTACCGCGTGGTCCCGGGTTGGGGGGATCTGGGCGCGGAGACGCCGGTCAACGATGGCCACGGACTGGTCGTGGATCGCGAAGGGCACCTCCTCCTGTTCACCAACGAGACGAAGAACAATGTCATCGTGTACGACCGGAAGGGGAAGTTGGTCCACAAGTGGGGCACGCAATTCCCCGGGGCCCACGGAATGTCGCTGGTGACCGAGGGGACCCGAGAGGTGCTCTACCTGACCGACCTCCAGCGGCACCAGATCTTCAAGACCACCCTCGATGGCAAGATCCTCCGGGAATGGTCGCTGCCGCAGAACACCGGCAAGTATCCCAAACCCGACGAGTACCGCCCTTCCTGGACGCTGCACCTGCCGAACGGCGAGTTCTTCGTGCTCGATGGCTATGGCCGCGACTACATCCTGCACTACGGGGCGGATGGGGAGTTCAAGAGGATCTTCGGGGGAGCCGAGGGCGGCATCGTCCACTGGGGGCCCCACGGAGGGATGGTCGACGTCGCACGGTCCGGGGAAGCGACCCTGCTCATCGCCATGAGCGATCAGCAGCACCTGCTCCGCCTGGGCACCGATGGCCGAAATTTGGGCACCATTCCCCTGCCCGGCGGCAACCCACGCCAGATCCGCCGCGTGGGCGACCATCACTTCGTGGCGCACCTGGGCGACAACTGGCCCCAGGACCGCGATTGCCGCGGCTTCATCTCGATCCTGGACTCCTCCCTGCGGGTGGTCTCCAACGTGGGTGGCACGGCACCGGAATACGGTCCGGATGGCCAGCTCCGCAAGATGGCCCATCGCGAGGAGGTCTTCCGCCACCCTCACGACCTCGCGGTCGACTCCGAGGGCAGCCTCTACGTGGCCCAATTCGCCTCCGGCCGCACCCACCCCATCAAGCTGGAGCGCGTGTGACGCCGGGGGGAACCGTCCGGTCACCCTCGGGACTTCAGCCACCGGCAACCGAACCCTCTCTCCGGACGCCGCCCTCGACCGCGCGACAAGACGTCTACAGGCATTCAACCCTGCGGCGACAAGAGTTTCCGAGCCCGTGCCAAGGACCCGAGATTGTAGACCTGAGTGTACCCCATCCTGCGGAGTTGGACGCGGCCGATGCCGCTGCGGGTTCCGCTCAGACAATGCAGGAGAATCACCCGATTGCGGTCCGGAATGAGCTCGGGCACACGCCGACCCATCTCATCGAGCGGGATATTGGAGGCCATCGGAAGATGCCCGCTGGCAAACTCCCCGGCCGAGCGGACGTCGATGACTTGCGCTCCCGCGGCGAAAAGGGTCCGGGCCCGGTCCGCGGAGATCAGCGTGGAGCGTTTGATCACGAAGAACGCCAGGAGTCCGAGGCCGATCAGGATCCACAAGTTCAGGTCTTTCATGGTGTCAGGATGGTTCAGTCTCAGGCGGTCGCCCCGGAGACGGCGGTCTTCCAGGTGCGATAGGAACCGGTGAGGTTGCGCACGCGGAATCCGTTCTGCGACAAGATCCGGCTCGCGAAATAGGAGCGCTGGCCGCTCTGACAGTGGACCACGATCTCGCGGTCCCGCGGCAATTCTCCCAGCCGCGACCGCAATTCATCCAGCGGGATGTGCATCGACCCTTCGATCATCCCTCGGGCACGCTCCTCGCACCGGCGCACGTCGAGGATCAACGTTTGCCCAGGATCGAGCGCGGCCACCTCGTTCCACTGGGCCAGGACCACGTCACCGCGAAGGACGTTCTGCGCGGCCATCCCCGCCAGATTGACTGGATCCTTGGCCGAGCCGAAGGGCGGAGCATACGCCAACTCCAACTCCGCCAGGTCATGCACGGTCATGCCGGCCTTCAGCGCCGTGGCCAGGACATCGATGCGCTTGTCGACCCCGTCGCGCCCCACCGCCTGGGCTCCGAGAAGGCGGCCGGTATCGGGAGCGAACAGGACTTTCATGGCGATCGGCTCGGCGCCGGGAAAGTACCCGGCATGGGAACCGGGATGCAGGTGCAGCACTTCGAAGGGAATGCCGGCGCGCCGCAACGCCCGCTCATTCGCCCCCGTGCAACCAGCGCTCAGGCGGAACAGCCGCAGGATCGCCGTCCCCCAGGTACCCGCATAACGCGAGTCCCGTCCCAGTGCGTTCTCAGCGGCGATGCGCCCTTGCCGATTGGCCGGTCCGGCCAGCGGAACGACCCCCAGGGCACCGGTGACCCGATCCCGCACCTCCACCGCATCGCCGACGGCGAAGATCGCCGGGTCGGTGGTGCGCAAGGTGTCGTCCACCCGGATCCCGCCTGCGGCTCCCAACTCCAGGCCGCAATCGCGGGCCAGGGACACCTCGGGGCGCACCCCGAGACCCAGGACCACCAAGTCGGCCTGAAGGCGCTTCCCGCTGCGGAGCACCACCACCGAGGCCTGGGCGGTCTCGGCCTCGCGCGGCGGCTCGAATCCGGCCACGGAATCCCCCAGATGCAGTCCCACCCCGTTCTCGCGCAACTCGCCATGGAGCCAGGCGGCCATCTCGGGATCGAGCGGCGCCATCACCTGCGGCATCGCCTCGACCACCACGGTCTCAAGGCCGCGCCGCGTCAACTGCTCGGCCATCTCCAGCCCGATGTATCCGCCACCGACCACGATCGCACGTCGCCCTCCCGGATGATCGCGAATCCATGCCTGGATGCGGTCCACATCCGGGATGTTCCGCACCGTGAAGTGCCCGTCCCGATCGATCCCGGGGATGGGCGGCCGCAACGGCGCGGCACCGGTGGAAAGAATGAGCGAGTCGAACGGCAACGAGTATTGCCGCCCCGAGGCCCGATCAGACACATGGACTTCCCGGCGCGCGCGATCGATGGCCGTCACCTCGCTGTGCACCCGCACGTCGAGGTTGAAGCGCGCCCGCAACGAGGCCGGCGTCTGCAGGAGCAAGTCGTCCTGCTGGGCGATCTCACCTCCGACGAAATAGGGCAGACCGCAGTTGGCGAAGGAGACGTGAGGCCCGCGCTCCAGGACCACGATCTCGCACCGCTCGCACAACCGGCGGGCCCGGGCCGCGGCACTGGCTCCTCCGGCGACACCTCCGACGATCACGAGGCGATGGTGGGAGGTGAACTCATCTGGTTTCATTTTATGAGCATACGCTCATGCTTTGAAAACGCAACGGGGATTCCATCCCGGAAAGTCGCACCGAAGGGATTGCCCCCACCCTTCCCCGGGAAATCCGACCCAAGGAGACTGATATGATGCCCGTCTCCGAATGCAGGCTCAGGGCGTCGAGGTGACGCTGGGGGCGTCCACCAAGGAGGGGCGGGTCACCGTTCCACCGCCCAGGTTCTGGTAGAGGTTGTGGAACCGCTGGGCCCGTTCCCGGTAGATCTTGGACACCTTTTCCAAGCGATACCCCACCCCCTCGAAGTGCCCCGGCTTGTTCCAGAGCAGATACACCTCGATGGGTTCCGGAGGACGCCCGGTGGCCTTCTCGAAACTGCCGACCCGATCGGCCAGGATCCTCCGCGTGACCGTCCAGGCCACCTCCGGATTGGTGTGGTTCTTCGACTTGGTGTACGACTTCCAGACCTCGGGCATGATCTGGAAACGGCTGATCTCTCCCGACCCGCCCACGACGTGGTCCGGATCCCCTGGTGCCGGAGACGACGCACCGGTCTCGATCATCGCCAAGGCATCCCGAAGCGGCGACGCCGACAGGGTTCCCCGCAGGGCGAGGGCACCGATCGCGATCCATGAGAGCAGTTTTTTCATTCCACCGAATTTTGGAGGAGGCTACGGCAAACGGTTCAATTCAAGCCACGGTCGGACCTGACAAGTTGCTCACAGGTTCTTCACCGAGAGTCCGGAACCGGTGGACCGATCGCCAAAGGCTGCGAACGCGTGATTGGGACCGATTCCAGGATGCTTCGACAACCGACCCCGTCCTTTACACCCTGTAGGCCGTTTCCGGTGATCCTGGCCTCCGACATGAATTCCACCCGACTCCTCCGGCGCAGCCTCGCTCTGACCGCAGGGCTGATGGCCGCCCTCGTCTTGGCCTCCGATCCTGCTCCGCGCGCGACCCCCGCGGAGGGACTGCAACTTTCCCTCTGGGCCCGGGAACCGATGGTGATGGATCCGGTCGCCTTGGCGTTCGATGACCAGGGCGTGCTCTATGTGGCTGAAACCGCTCGACGCGGCACGGTGGACATCGACATCCGCAGCCACCGGGATTGGCTGGTGGAAGACCTCGCCAACCAATCGGTGGGAGATCTCCGGAATGCCTTCCGCCGGTGGATGGCCCCGGAGCGCAGCCAGGAGAACGCGCCGTGGCTCCGCGACCTGAATGGTGACGGCATCCACGATTGGCACGACCTCGAGCCCGTGAAGGAACGCATCCGTCGCCTGGCGGACACCCGGAACACCGGCCAGGCCGACCGATCCCAGGTGTTCACCGAAGGCTTCAACGAGGAGATCTCGGGCGTCGTCGCCGGAGTCCTGCCCTGGAACGGATCGGTGCTGGTGACCGGGTATCCGGAACTCCAGCGTCTCCGCGACCAGGACGGAGACGGCATCGCGGATGCACGGAACACCGAGTTCCGCGGCTTCGGCGTCCACGCCGCCTTCGACGGTCACGACCTGCATGGGTTGATCGTCGGACCCGACGGAAAGATCTACTTCACCTGCGGGGACAATGGCTTCTCCGTCACCAACCGCGAAGGCCGCATCCTGAGTCATCCGAACACGGGAGGAGTGCTTCGGATGAACCCCGACGGGTCGGACCTCGAAGTCTTCGCGACCGGCTTGCGCAACCCCCAGGAGATCGCCTTCGACGACGACGGCAACCTCTTCGCGGTGGACAACGACGGCGACCTGCGCGACGAGCGCGAGCGCTTCGTCACCATTTCCGAAGGGAGCGATTCGGGTTGGCGGCTGAACTGGCAATTCCGGGACCCGGGCTGGAAGGCCGTCACCGGGCAACCCGACTACAACCCCTGGATGGACGAGCACCTCTGGGTGCCGAACCACCCCGACCAACCCGCCTACATCACTCCACCGCTCAGCCACTACTCGGTGGGACCGGGCAGCCTGGTGCACAATCCCGGCACCGCCTTGAGCGAGCGCTACCGGGATCACTTCTTCCTCATCCAATTTCCCGTGAAGAAGGTCACCGCCTTCAAGGTCCGCCCCCGCGGGGCGGGCTTCGAGATGACCGATGAGCGGACGATCCTCGGCGGGATGATGGCCAGTTGCCTTGCCTTCAGTCCCGACGGCTCGCTGTTCGTCGGCGACTGGGACGGCCTTTGGAACCCCGACAACAAGGGGGCCGTCTGGGTCTTGGATGATCCGCAGGCGACCGGTTCCCCCATCCGTCGCGAGGTCCAAGGACTCCTCCGGGACGGGCTGAAAGGGCACACGCCGGAATCGTTGATCCGCCTGCTGGGACATCCCGATCAGCGGATCCGCATGCGGTCGCAGTTCGAACTCGTGCGGCGCGGAAACCCGACGGCGCTCGTGTCCGTGGCCCGCGATGCCAAGGCCCCGACTCTCGCCCGCATCCACGCCCTTTGGGGGCTCGCCCAGGCCCGCACGACGGTGAACGCCAGCGACCTTCCCTTGACCGATCGGGAGCCGCGCATCCGAGCCCAGGCGGCCAAGGTCGCCGGCGACCTGCGGGTGAAGGACGCCGCCGCGGGCCTCATCGCATGCCTGCGCGACGAGAACCTCCGGGTCCGGTTCCAGGCCGCCATCGCCCTCGGAAAGGTCGGCGATCCATCCGCCTTCGACGCCCTGGTCGCCCTGCTTGAAGAGAACCGGGACCAGGATCCCTTCCTGCGGCACGCCGCCACCCTGGGCCTGTCCGGACTGCGGGTCCCGGAACGGTTGGCCGGACTGCGACGGCACCCGTCGATCTCCGTCCGGGTCGGGGCCGTGGTGGCCCTGCGCCACCTCGGATCCCCGCGCCTGGCCGAATTCCTGGACGACCCCGCAACCCGTGTGTGCCGGGAGGCCGCCCTGGCCATCCACGATGACGCCTCGGTGCCCCAGGCCCTGCCGGCCTTGGCCCGACTGCTGGAAACGACCGGGACCTCCTCGAACCACCTCGACGCAGCGGTGGTGCGCCGGGCCCTCAGTGCCAACCTGCGCCTGGGCACGCTGGAATCGGCCCGACGCCTCATCGACTACGCCCAGCGGGCCACGGCACCCGAGCCGCTGCGGATCGAGGCCCTGGAATCGCTGGCTTCCTGGAACGCTGCTCCGTTCCTGGATCGGGTCGAGGGCCGGGTGCGAACCCTTTCCCCGAGACCGAACGACTTGGGCCGCCGTTTGCTGGCCGA
>CAYLTF010000067.1:0-16965 GCA_964386625.1 uncultured Akkermansia sp.
GACGCCCGCGACCCCGGCCACCATCTCGGCCTCGGCGATGGTGGCGCACTTGAACCGCGTGATGCCCACCCCCACCTGCCAGGCGATCAGTTCCGGCAGCTTGTGCGTCTTGACGTGCGGCCACAACCGCGCCGCATCGCCTGCGATGGCCACCATCCGCCGGAGGTTCTCCTCGATGCGGGGCCGGTGCAGCACGAGGGCTGGCGACGGGATCTCGGACTCGTTCTCGAGGCGGTACCAGGGCGTCGGCGTCATGGGCGGTGTCAAGGGCGGTCGGGCCTCGGACCGGGCGATCCCGGCCCGAGGAATCCGGGTCAGTGGAGCTCGAAGATCACCTCGATCTCGACCGCGATGTTGCCGGGCAGGGGGCCCATGCCCACGGCGCTGCGGGCGCCGATGCCGTTCTCCGGGCCCCAGATCTCGGCGAAGAGTTCGCTGCAGCCGTTGATGACCTTCGGGTGGTCGTAGAAGTCGGCGGCCGTGTTCACCATGCCCAGGGTCTTCACCACGCGCTTGACCTTGTCGAGCGATCCCAGCTGGGAGCGCAGCGTCGCCAGGATGGCCAGGCCCACCTGGCGCGCCGCGGCCTTGCCGGCCTCCAGATCGATGTCTTTGCCCACGACACCGGTGATGAGGGAACCGTCGGTGCGGACCGGGCCGTGGCCCGAGACGTAGGCGGCGTTGCCGAAGACCACCAGCGGCTTGTAGACGGCCACGGGCTTCGGGGCGGGAGGCAGGACGAGGGCGAGGGCTGCGAGTCGGGATTCGGCGCTCATGATGTTCAGAGGGCTGGAGAGTCGGCTCTCCGGTGGAAACCCTCAATTCCGAAGTCGTGTCGGATTCAGTGCAGGATCCCGTTGCGAAAACGGCCCGCCGACACCTCCCGGCCCGAGCCCGGCTGAGGCGGAACGCCCGGGGGGCGCTCCCGAGGGAGGGCCATGGTCCTTGGCGCAACCGTTCAGGACCGCGCCTTGGGCCCCGTCTTGGCGACGTCTTTCTCCACGAAGGTGCCCGAGCGCCACTCCTTGTCGGTGGTGGCCGCGACGAGTTTCCAGCCCGCCTCCTCGAACGCTTTCCGCACCAGGCCGAACTGCGTCTCCAGGATGCCGGCCAGCACCAGCGAGCCTCCCGGGGCCACGCGGGCCAGCAACCGGTCCCGCTCGGCGATGAGCAAGTCGTAGATCAGGTTGGCGCAGACCACCGAGTAGCGTTGCTTGGCCTTCTTGGGGACCCGGGTGATGTCGTCCTGGGTGACGGTCAATGTGTCGGCAACGCTGTTCAGCACGGCGTTCTCATTGGAGACCCGCACGCAATCGGGATCGAAATCGAAGGCGGCGACCGGGCGGTAGCCCAGCTTCACCGCCGCGATGGCGAGGATGCCGGAGCCGGTGCCGACATCGAGCATGGACTGCGATGCATTCTCGGGATCGCGCAGGGCGACCAGTTGTTCGAGGCAGAAGCGCGTCGTTGCATGCTGCCCCGTGCCGAAGCTCAGCCCCGGGTCGAGGACCACCAGGGCCTGCCCTTTCTTGGGGTTGCGACGGCTCCAGGTGGGTTTGACCAGCAGGCGCGGCCCCAGGTCGAGCGGCTTGAAATGGCGTTTCCAGGATTCGGACCAGTCGCGGGCGGGCACCTTCTTGATCTGGATCCGTCCCGGTCCGATGTCGATCCCATCGCCGGCGAGCGACTGGAGGCCCTCACGGAGGCGTTTCTTGATGCCGGCCACATCCCGGGTCTCGATCTCGCCGTAGACGCTCACCGTGGACAACCGGGTCACCGCATCCGCGTAGGACGACGGGGTCTGGCCCCGCTCGAGTTCCAGCAGGACCCCCACCGCGTCTTCCGCGGAAAGGGAGGTGGTGATGGAGATGGATCGGAGAAGTTTGCTCATGCGTCGCGCCAGGGGGTGAAATTGAGGAGTTGGATCTCGGTCCGGGGCCGGCCGGCCTTGATCTCGCCGATGTCGAGCCAGGTCGCCGAGGCGTAGTCGATCTCGAAATGCTCGAACTTGCGCAGCGGGAGGTCCAGGAGGATGGACAAGGCCATCCGGATCACGCCGCCGTGGGCGTACACGGCCACCCGTTGGCCGGCCGACCCGCGCAGGATCCGCTCCAGGGCCTGTCCCACCCGATCCCGGAATCGTCCCAGCGTCTCCCCGTCGGGGATCGCATCGGCCTCGATGTGCTGCAACCAGTCGTAGGCGCTCATGCCGAAGCGGCTCTGCACGTCATCCCAGCCGCAGCCGGTCCAAGCACCGAAGTCCACTTCGCGCAAGCCATCGATCAGCACCGGGGTCCCCGAGAACTGCTTGCGGAAGGGCTCGAGTGTCAACTGCACCCGCTGCATGGGGCTGGCATAGACCGCATCGAAGGGGTGTCGGCTCAACCACTGCGCCAGGGCCTGGGCCTGGGTGTGGCCGCGGGCCGAGAGGGCCATGTCGATCGTGCCGCCGAATTTCTTGTGGTAGAGGTCCTCCACCTCGGCGTGCCGGCACAGGAAGAGTCGGGTCATGGGGTCTTCAGGGCCTCGTTCTGGGCGGCGATCAAGCGTTGGATTCCCTGGCGCCCGAGGGTCAGCAAGGCCGCCAGTTCGGCGTCCGAGAAGGTGGCCTCCTCGCCCGCTGCCTGGAGTTCGATGAACTGTCCGCGATCGTTCATCACCAGGTTCATGTCCACCGAAGCGTCCTTGTCTTCCAGGTAATTCAGGTCCAGCAGCGGCACGCCTCCGAACACCCCCATGCTGACGGCCGCCACCGAACCGGTGATGGGGTTCTCGGTCAGGGCGCCGGTGGCCCGGAGCTTGGCGATGGCCAGACTGACCGCCACGAAGGCCCCGGTGATCGAGGCCGTCCGTGTGCCACCGTCGGCCTGGAGCACGTCGCAGTCGATCCACAGGGTGCGGGGGCCCAGCCTCTCCAAGTCCACCACCGCCCGAAGCGCTCGGCCGATCAACCGCTGGATCTCCTGGGAACGCCCGTCCAGCTTGAGCTTGGAGATGTCGCGAGCCTTCCGGTCGAGGGTGGAGTAGGGGAGCATGGAGTACTCCGCCGACAGCCAGCCGCCGGGCACCTTCTGGTCCTTCATCCACCGGGGCACCGATTCCTCGACCGTGGCAGCGCAGATCACCCGGGTGTTGCCCCATTCGATCAGGGTCGAACCCGCGGCATGCGGAGCGATGTGGTTCTGGAAACGGATTGGGCGCAGTTGGTCGCTCCGGCGCCCATCGATTCGGACGGTGTCAGTCATCGGGGCGGTGAGGCTGGGTGTTTTACGGCAAAATGCAACGGGGACGGCATGCAGGCGCCATTTTGGTCTTTACGGTCACGCCAACGGTTCCGTAGAGCCATCCGTCATGGAGGAGTTGCACTTCCCGGACCGTCACCACGTCCAGGCCGCCGAGGGCTGGCTGGGACTGGGTGACGACCGCGAGGCGGAGCGGGAACTGGCGCGGCTCGGGCGGGCGGCGTCAGCGCACCCTTCGGTGATGGATATCCGGTGGCGGATCCATTCGGCCCGCTCGGCGTGGAGCGAAGCGCTTGAAGTGGCGCGAATGCATGTCGACGCGGCTCCTGACAACCCGGCCGGTTGGATTCACCAAAGCTACACGCTCCACGAATTGCGCCGGACGCAGGAAGCCCTCGCATTGTTGCAGTCGGTGGCGCGGCTCTTTCCGGACGAGAGCGTGATTCCGTACAACCTTGCCTGTTACAGCTGCCAACTCGGTCAACTGGAGGCCGCGCAAGACTGGATCGAGGCTGCCATCCAGATCGCAGGCAAATCGAATGTGAAGAAAATGGCCGAAGACGACCCCGATCTGGAGCCTCTCCGGGCGTACCTCGACGCCCTTTGAAGCTCCCCGGGCGCAGTCTGGAGCCGTCCAGAACGGGCCGGGGGACCCGCGAAGTTCGAATACCTTACCCCCAAGATCGTCAGAAGTGATAGCTTGTGAAAGATTTCACGAAGTCGCTTGACCCGCGGATCCCGCGGTCTAGCGTGCGCCCGGATTTGCGGTCCACTAGGGAAAACCAAATGAACAATACACTGAAGTTCGCCGCCTCGGTCGCGGCTCTCGCGGTTTCCAGCGCCTTCGCTGGCGAGATCACTGGCAAGATCAAGCTCAACGGCGAGGCTCCTCCGGCCCGCGAAATCACCCCCATCAAGGGTGACAAGCTGTGCGGCGCCCTGCACACCAAGCCTGTCATGACCCGCACCTACGTCGTGGGTGCCGATCACGGGTTGGCGAACGTCGCCGTGTACATCAAGAGCGGTCTCCCGGCGGGCAAGACCTACACCGCCCCGGCCACCAAGCCTCTCATCGATCAGGTGGGTTGTGTCTATGAGCCGCTCGTCACCGTGGCCATGGTCGGTCAGACCGTGGACATCAAGAATTCGGATGCGTTCATGCACAACGTGAACTGCCAGGCCAAGGTCAACAAGCCCTTCAACTTCGCCCAGACCTCCCAGGGACAGGTGAATCCGCGGGTGTTCGACAAGGCCGAGTTGGGCGTGAAGCTCATCTGCAATGTCCATCCTTGGATGTCCGGCTATGTGCACGTGTTCGACCACCCGTTCTTCGCGGTGTCCGACAAGGATGGCAACTTCTCCATCAAGGGAGACCTCCCGGACGGCAAGTATGTCGTCGAGGCCAACCACCTGAAGTCCGGCACCGTCACCGGTGAGGTCGAGGTCAAGGGCGGCAAGGCCACGTTGAACCTCGAATTGGCCGTCAAATAACCCGATTTGCGTTGGTTTCATGAAAGGCCGCGGCGTGAACCGCCGCGGCCGTTTCGTATGGATCACCCCACCGCACCCAGCCTCGTTTCACGAGAAAAACCGTCGCCTGGACTCTTCCGGTTCGCGGTCTTGGTGGCCATGGTCACCCTGGGATTGGTCTGCATCGGGGGGTTGGTGACGAGCAAGGGGGTCGGGATGGCTGTCCCCGACTGGCCGACCAGTTTCGGTTACAACATGTTCGCCCTGCCGATCTCCATGTGGATGACCGGCGGTGTTTTCCATGAGCACACCCATCGGGTCTGGGCGTCCGGAGTGGGCCTGTTGGTCGTGTTCCTGACCCGTTGGACAGCCGGTGTCGGGGCCCGAAAACCGTTGGCTTGGGTGGGTTCCATCGAAGTTCTGGCAGGTCTGATCCTGATGCGGGTCAACCCGCTCTGGAAGGGCGAGGCGCATTTCCTCTTGGGAATCGGCGGTGTGGTGCTGGCCGCGGCGGCTCTCGGTTTGAAAAATCGTCCAGCGGGTCCGCTGTCCGTCCGTTTGGCTTGGGCCGCCTTCTGGTTGGTGCAGGTTCAAGGCAGTCTGGGCGGGCTCCGGGTGGTCCTCGATTCCATGGCCATCGGCGGCACGACCGGTGGCACCGTTTTCGGCATGATCCACGGATGTCTGGGGCAGGTGTTCTTCGTCTTGGTGACCTGCCTCGCGTTGTCGCTGTCGCCGTGGTATCCGCGATGGATCCGCGCCGGGGCGCGGCTTCCGGGAGGGCGGTGGGTGTTCGTGGGAACCGCTCTGGTGTTCGGACAACTGCTCTTGGGTCTATGGATGCGCCACCAACATGCGGGGTTGGCCGTCCCGGACCTCCCGCTGGCCTACGGTCAGTGGTGGCCCAAGACCGATCCGGAATCACTCATGCGCTACGCCAGTCGGCGCGAGGGGGTCGATTCCATCACGGCACTCCAGATCCACATGCATCTTTTTCACCGGATCAATGCGGTGCTCGCCTGGGGTGCCATCCTCATGGCCTTCCGTTGGTCCAGGGGCTTCGCCCGCGGAAACGCCCTGCGGACGTTGGGCACCGCTTGGTTGCACCTGGTCACCGTGCAGTTCGGCCTGGGCTTGTTCACGGTCATCACCGACCGCGCGGCCGACATCGCCACCGCCCACGTCGCTGTCGGATCGATGACCCTGGCCGTGGGATGCTGGTTTGCCTGGGCGGTCCGGGTCCAAGAGTCGGGACAGCTTTCGGGGGGCGATGCCATCGTGGATTCGGGACTTCCGAAAACCGTGCCAGCCCGCTAAACCATCGACTTGTGAGCGCCGTCGCATCCACAGCAACGCCGAGGTCCGGGCTTTCAGCCCGGGCTTGGGTGACGGTCCTCAGTGACCTGGTCAAAGCACGTCTGAACCTGCTGGTGGTCCTGACCACTTGGATGGGGTTCTCACTGGGTGCGTCGCCGGCGGCCGATGGATGGGATTGCTTCCATGCGATCCTGGGAACCTCTCTCTTGGCGGCCGGGGCCTCGGCCCTGAACCAATGGTGGGAGAGCGATCTGGACGCACGGATGAAACGGACGGCGTCCCGCCCGATTCCCTCTGGGATTCTCAGTCCGATGCTGGTGCTGGCCTTCGGTGTCGTGGTCTCGATCGCAGGTTTGGTGTGGTTGTCGATCCAGGTGAACCTGCTGACCGCATTTCTGGGCGCGCTGACCCTGGGGATCTACGTGTTCGCCTACACGCCTCTCAAGCAGAAGACCGAGCTCAATACCTGGGTGGGGGCCATCCCGGGCGCCCTCCCGCCGCTGATGGGCTGGACCGCGGCCACGGGAGAACTGGGTGCCGGCGGATGGTCGCTCTTCGCCATCCTGTTCTTCTGGCAATTGCCCCACTTCATGGCGATCGCATGGCTTTATCGGGAAGAATACTCCAAGGCGGGATTCCAGATGCTCTCGGGCAATGATCCCGACGGCAGACGCTCCGCCGCTTCGGCGATCCGGAACACCATCGCCTTGATCTTCGTGAGTGTGATTCCGTTCCTTCAGGGCGTCAGCGGCCGTGTTTACCTCTCGGTGGCGCTCGTCCTCGGGGGATTGTTCCTGGTCCAAGCCATCCGGTTCGCGCTCCTCCTCAATGCCATGTCCGCTCGGCGTCTGTTTTTCGCCTCGATCTTCTACCTCCCGATCCTCTTGGCGGTCTTGGTCATGGATCGGACTAAGGAAGTGTCTTCGAAAACCTCATTTTTCGGGGGTAACCCAACAATTTCTGTACCACGCCCCGGGGCGTTTGTGTTCAATCCGCGGTGCTGTCGTCCGGGAGACGGCGCCTGATCTCTTAATCTATGCAATCCTCAGCATCCCACGCACACTCGAGCGCGACCGATTCATCGCACGGTCACGCCCATCATGAGCCGGGTTTCCTTGGCAAGTATATCTTCAGCACCGACCACAAGGTCATCGGCGTCCAGTACGGCGTCGCCTCGCTGTTGTTCCTGCTTTTCGGGTTCTTCCTGATCCTCGCGATGCGGTACCAATTGGCCAAGCCGGGGACCGCGATTCCCCTGGTGGGCCCGTTGCTGGAAAAGATCCTGGGCGAGGACATGGCCAAGGGAGGCATCATGGGGGGTGACCTCTACAATTCGTTCGGCGCGATGCATGGAACGATCATGGTGTTCTTGGCGATCGTGCCCGTGCTCTTCGGTGCGTTCGGCAACTATGTCACGCCGCTCCAGATCGGCGCGCCCGACATGGCGTTCCCCCGGCTGAACATGGCGAGTTTCCACTGCTACTTCCTCGGGGGAGTGGTGATGTTCGCCAGCTTCTTCACCCCGGGTGGCGCGGCTCGGTCGGGTTGGACCTCGTATTCCCCGCTGGCCTCGGTCACCGATCTGGCCAACCGCTTTGACGGCCAGACCTACTGGTTGATCGGCATGGTGCTCTTGATCACTTCCTCTCTGCTCGGATCGGTGAACTTCATCGCCACGATCATCCAGCTGCGCTGCCGTGGCATGAGCTGGATGCGGATGCCCTTCTTCGTCTGGGCCCAGTTCGTGACCGGCTTCCTGCTGCTCCTGGCCTTCCCCCCGCTGGAGGCTGCCGGTCTCATGCAGTTGATGGACAACCTGTTCGGGAGCTCCTTCTTCCTGCCCCAGGGCCTCGTGGTCAACGGTTCCCCGCTGCCTGTTTCCGGTGGCGGCAGCCCGCTCCTCTGGCAGCACCTGTTCTGGTTCCTGGGCCACCCTGAGGTGTACGTGCTGATCCTCCCGGCCATCGGCATCGTTTCCGAAGTGATCTCCAACAACATCCGCAAGCCGTTGTGGGGCTACAAGAGCATGGTCTATGCGGCCATGAGCATCGGGTTCCTCTCCTTCATCGTGTGGGCCCATCACATGTACCTCACGGGCATGGGCACCAAGGTGGCCACCTTCTTCCAGACCACGACCATGATGATTTCGATCCCGTCGGTCATCATCTTGACGGCGTTGTTCATCTCGCTCTGGGGCGGTTCGATCCGGTTCAATTCGGCTTCGCTGTTCGCCTTGAGCTTCTTGCCCATGTTCGGCATCGGCGGCCTCACCGGGTTGCCGCTCGGCTTCAATGCCTCCGACATCTTCCTCCACGACTCCTACTACGTGATCGGTCACTTCCATTACGTGGTGGCCCCGGGCACGATGTTCGCCGTCTTCGCGGGCATCTATTACTGGTTCCCGAAGATCACGGGGCGTCACATGAACGAAACCTTGGGCAAGCTCCACTGGGCTGGGTCGCTGTTCTTCATGAACTGCGTTTTCGCCCCGATGTTCATCCAGGGCTTCAAGGGAATGTCCCGCCGCATGTCCGATGGTGGCACGACCTACTTCGGCAAGGATGCCGGCATCGGTGCCGATCCGGGCGTCTTGGCGCTGAACAACATGATCCTCTGGTGCGCCGTCGGCCTCGGAATCTCCCAGATCCCGTTCATCATCAACTTCTTCTCGAGCATTTTCAGCGGCAAGCGGGTGGCTTCTGACAACCCCTGGCAGGCCACCACCCTCGAGTGGGCCACGCCGACGCCTCCGCCGCATGGCAATTTCGTCCAGGAACCCGTCGCCTATCGCGGCCCCTACGAGTACAGCGCTCCGGGAGCCAAGACCGACTTCACGCCGCAGGGAGACAAGAACTGAACCCCGACGGTCTCAGAACAACTTTTCAACGATCCGATCATGGAAATCCCATACACGTACAAACCCCGGCCTGATACGGGACTTTACAATGCCAAGGTGGGCATCTGGCTGTTCCTGGCCTCGGAGATCATGCTCTTCGGCGCCCTGTTCTCCGCCTACATCCTGCTCCGTGTCAGCGCTCCCGCCGGCTTCTGGCCGGACTTGGCCTTGGCGTGGCCGCGTGGGTTGCTCAACATCCCGATCGGCACCTTCAATACGGCCGTCCTGATCACCTCCTCGGTGACCGTGGTGTTGGCTTGGGCCGCGCTGAAGATGAACAATTTCGCCCGCTTCCGGGTGTACATGGTCATCACGGTGATCTGCGCGTTCGCGTTCTTGGGCATCAAGTCCTTCGAGTACAACGACAAGTTCAGCCACTACGTGGTCCGCTTGAAGGACGGCAAGGCCCTGACGGGGCACATCGAGGTCAATGGCAAACACCCCGGCTTCTGGAACTTCCAGGACCAGTGGGACTTGGCCAAGCTGAACGACAAGAAGGTCGACAAGATCAAGGTCGAGGTCGATCCCGCGCGCGACATCCATGGTCATGCCAAGAAGCACGATGGCCATCATGAGGTGCGTGAAATCGCCGTTTCCGAGATCGAATCTCTCGGTTCCTACACCCCGGCCACCCATCCATTCTTCGCAGTGTATTTCTTGATCACCGCACTGCACGGGTTGCACGTGTTGGGCGGTGCCTTGGTGCTGGCTTATTTCGCCTTCCCGGGTGCCAAGATGTGGAAGTCCAACCCGGAGCAATTCATCAACCGCATCGAGGTCGGGGGCCTGTTCTGGCACTTCGTCGACCTCGTCTGGATCTTCCTGTTCCCGGTGGTGTACCTCCTCTGATCGGAATCTTATGAGCCAACACAGCACTTCTACTTCGGTCTCCCATGGGGGAGACGACCACGATCACGACATCGCCGCCCATGTCCGGACCTACCTGATCATCTTCGGGGCTCTGCTCATCGGCACCGTGCTCACGGTGGCGATGTACTACGTGGACTTCAGCAGCATGGCGCTGACGGTCGCCGTGGCCCTGTTCATCGCCTCCATCAAGGCCTTCCTGGTGGCGGGGTATTTCATGCACCTGCTGTCCGAGAAGAAAATGGTCTACGGGTTGTTGATCATGTCGGCGATCTTCTTTGTCGCACTGATGGGCCTCACCTTGTGGGGCAGCAGCGATCTTCCGAAGAATTCCGCCACCAAGACCTTTTATGTCCCTTAAGGCCTTCCACATCGTGTTTGTCGCTGCCTCGGTCCTCCTGATGGCATTCCTGTGCGGTTGGAGTTTCCTGTCATACCAGGAGACCCGTTCGACGGAATACCTCGTCTGGAGCTTGTGTGCGGCATCCGCGGTGGTCGGTCTGGTCGCTTATGGACGCTATTTCTTGAGGAAGCTCCGCAACATCAGTTTCCTGTAATCGCCTTATGATCCGTCGCTTGGGAATCCTATTCGCCTCTTGGATCGCGCTCATGGTCGCTCAGCCTCTGAGCGCCTGCAGCGCCTGCTTCGGCAAGACCGATGAGGCCTTGGCTCAAGGAATGAACGCCGGCATCTATGTGATGCTGGTGTTCGTGGCGGCAGCATGGGTGTTCTTCGGCAGTTTCTTTGTCTTCATCGCCCGCCGCTCGAAGCGTGTGAACGCCGAGCAAGAGGCGGGTGGCCCCAACTCGATCTGATAGTCTGAACAATTTCGGAAATACATGACCTCTCTACTTCGATATCTCGGAATGCCTGAAGTGGCTTCGGCCCATGGTAAGGGCATCGATGAATTGATCCTCTATGTGCACCTGTTGATGGGCGCGCTGTTCGTCGGGTGGCTCGGATACTTCCTGCTGGTGATGGTTCGCTTCAACAAGCGATCCAACCCCAAGGCGGACTATGTGGGAGCCCGCACCCATGCCTCGACCTATCTCGAGATCGGTGTGGCGCTGGTGGAAGCCGTGCTCCTGGTCGGTTTGGCTGTGCCGTTGTGGGCCAAAGCGGTCGACAATCCGCCCAACCCCGAGGAGAAGCCGATCGAGGTTCAAGTGATGGCGCAGCAGTTCGCTTGGGCCGCACACCTCGCGGGTCCGGATGGCAAATGGGGCAAGCAGGACATCAAGTTCGCCGACCGCCTCAATCCGTTCGGCATCGATTCCAGCGATGCGGATGCCAAGGACGACATTGCGGTGGTGACCGAGGCGTTCCTGCTGCCGGTGAACCGTCCGGTGATCGCCAAGATCTCCAGCATGGACGTGATCCACTGCTTCAAGGTGCCTGCGATGCGGGTGACCCAGGATGCGATCCCCGGTCTTTCCATCCCGGTGCACTTCACTCCCACCAAGACGGGGGACTACACGATCACCTGCGCGCAGTTGTGCGGCAATGGTCATGCCTCGATGAAGGGGGTCTTCAAGGTGGTTTCCCAGCAGGACTACGACAAGTGGTTCGCTGAGAAGTCCAAGGCGGGTGGCGGTGGCGGCAGCTTCGAATAAGCGATCGCAGGTCGACCGACCGGTTTGGCCGCTGGTTTGAGACCGGCGGCCTTTTTTTTGATCACCATGGAGTCCCACATCCAACGCGGTCTCTGGGCCGCCTTGATCGCCAGCCTGCTGGCAGTCTCGGTGGCCTATCTTCGGTCGCGGAATGATCCCCCGGTGCTGAGTCGGCTCGAGGAGTTCAACCTGACCAACCAACTCGGCCAAGCGGTCGGTAGGCATGCCCTCAGAGGCCGGGTCACCGTCGTCAATGTGATCTTCTCCCGGTGCCCGACCCAATGCCGACGTCTGTCGGCGCAGATGCAACGGATCCAGGCGAGGATCCCTTCGGGTGTGCGATTGGTGTCATTGACCGCCGACCCGGAATTCGACACGCCCGAAGTCCTGAGGCGCTACGGACTGGAGTACCAGGCATCCCCGGACCGATGGTGGCTCTTGACCGGACGGAAGTCCGAGGTGTATCGGGTCGCCATCTCGGATCTCAAGTTCGCTGTCGTGGAGTCGGGAGAACCGTCTCCCAAACTCGAGGATCTCTTCATCCACTCCGCGGATTTCGGTGTGCTCGATTCCCAAGGCCGGTTGCGGTTTGTGATCCACAGCGAAGATTCCGACGCCGAGGAACAGGTGATCCGAGCGGTCAAGCGCCTCAAGGGCATCCTTTGATTTCGTCCATGAACCAACTCCCTCTCATCAATGCCTCTTTGAATGGATTGTCGGCGATCCTGCTGGTCGCCGGTCTGATCCATATCAAGGCCGGGCGCCGTGAGGCCCACCGCAAGTGCATGGTGTCCGCCTTCGTCACCTCCTGTGTCTTCTTGGTCCTGTACCTCATCCACAAGTACCTGCTCCGGTCGGTGCACACTCCGTTCAAGGGGCCTGAGGTTCTTCGGCCCTGGTATTATGCGATGTTGTTCTCCCACATCCTTTTGGCGGCGGCGGTGCCCGTGCTGGCTCTGATCACCCTGCGACGGGCTGGTGCCGGGGATCTGGAGAGGCACAAGAAGATCGCCCGCTGGACCTGGCCGATCTGGATGTATGTCTCGATCACGGGAGTCTTGGTGTACCTGGTGCTTTACCAGATCTGGCCTTGATGACGGTTCAGTGCGGCGGACCGCGCCGGTGAACCGCCTGGTTCCCATCAGGGATCCCGGAGATTGCTTGCTCCGTCTCTGTTTCCGACTCCGCGGTTGTTGGAACCAGCGGTAGTCGACGCCAGATGTTGCGGCTGCCAAGGCCGCGGGGCATGCCCTGCGGCCTTCAACGCTGGGCTGCGATGCCCGGGCTCAGTCCACCTCGGGATCGCGCCACTTGCCGTGTTCGCGGATCAGGTCCACCAGCCGCTCGACAGCCTCGTCTTCAGGGATGTTGAAGCGGACGGGCTTCTTGCCGACATAGAGGTTGATCTTGTTCGGGGCGCCGCCGACGTAGCCGAAATCGGCGTCGGCCATCTCGCCAGGACCATTCACGATGCACCCCATGATGGCGATCTTGACGCCCTTGAGGTGGTCGGTCCGCGCTTTGATGCGGGCGGTCACCGTCTGCAGGTTGAAGAGGGTCCGGCCGCAGCTCGGGCAGGCGACGTAGTCGGTCTTGAATGATCGACAACCGGCCGCCTGCAGGATGTTGAAGGCCAATCGCAACGATTGCCCCGCCCCGGGTTCCGATCGCACGAGGATGGCATCGCCGATCCCGTCGGCCAAGAGAGAGCCCAGGTTGACGGCCGCCTGCAATTGGGCGGCTTCCGGGGTCGGCGGCGTGTTCGGCGCGATCAACCGGTCTTTGAGCAGGATGGGGTTCCGGCTGCCCAGCTTGGCCAACCGGACCGCCAGCAGTCGGAACGCGGTGATGGGTGGCATCGCGACCCCGTCCCGCACCGTGACCCACTGGGTCTCGCAGGGGGGGTGAGGAAACTCAGCACTCGGATCCACCTCCATGAGTTGCAGGTCCTCCAGGATGGCCTCCGGTTTGACATCGGCCTTGGGGGAGATCCGGGGGGCGACGATGTCGAAGGTGCTGCGCTCGACCACGACCCGCACCAGATTCTCGCCTCCGGCCGGCAGGTCACCGAGGGGAGATGGGACGGATTCGCGGCGCTTGAAATTGAAGGGATCCCAGGGCAGGGCGGGGTTGCCCAGGCTCGGGTGCGATCCGGTGAGCAGGGGAATCTGGGCCAGCAGGTCGTTGCACACGGCGATCTCGCGCGGGCTGTCCTCGGTCAGCGACACGCGGATGGTGTCGCCGATGCCGTCGCAGAGCAGGGAACCGATGCCGATGGCCGACTTGATCCGGCCGTCTTCACCTTCGCCCGCTTCGGTGACCCCCAAGTGCAACGGGTAGTTCCAGTCGGGACCCTCCTGATCGAGGCGAGCCGCCAGGAGGCGATAGCACTCGATCATGACCTTCGGGTTGGAGGACTTCATCGAGAAGACGAAGTTGTGAAAGCCGTGCTTGCGGCAGATCCGGGCGAACTCGAGCGCGCTCTCGACCATGCCGAGCGGGGAGTCGCCGTACCGATTCATGATGCGGTCGCTGAGCGATCCATGGTTGGTGCCGATGCGCAGCGCCCGGCCGAGTCGCTTGGCCTCGAGGACGAGCGGGGTGAAACGCTCTTCGATGCGCGCCAGCTCGGCGGCGTAGGCCTCGTCGGTGTACTCCTTGATCGCGAACTTCTTGCTGTCGGCGTAGTTGCCCGGGTTGATGCGGACCTTCTCGACCCACTTCACCGCTTCCATCGCCGCCTCGGGTTTGAAGTGGATGTCGGCCACCAGCGGCACATGGCACCCTCGCCCCCGCAGTTCGCGGACGATGTTCTCGAGGTTGGCCGCGTCCTTCACGGTCGGTGCCGTGATCCGGACGATCTGGCAACCCACCGCCACGAGTTCGAGGGTCTGCCGGACGCATTCCGCCGTGTCCATGGTGTCGCAGGTGAGCATCGACTGCTTCACCACGGGGTGGTCGCCCCCGATCACCACGCCGCCGCGCTGGGGATCGCCCACGATGACTTCGCGGGCAGGTCTGCGGTGGTAACTCCAGGGAGAGGGGCAATACTTCATGGGTCGGTCTGGGGGGGAATAAACGGGATGGCGGCCGGCGGCGTCAATGCTTCGGAAAACCGGCCTGCGAGAAAGGGGGACTGGGGCGCTGTCTTCAGGGCGCGGGTGTCGGGGAGGCTGGAGCCTCGATGACGGTTTCCTGCCGGAACATGGCCCGGAACAGGGGGCCCCGCTTGACCACGTCGAAGAAGGATACGTAGGCCATGAAACCAAGCAGGAGCACGGCGAAGGCGGAGGTGGCGATCTCCTGGAAACGCGGGGCGACCCGGCGACGCGTGATCCATTCATACAGGGCCATCGTGATGTGTCCGCCATCCAGCACCGGGATCGGCAGGAGATTGATGATCGCGAGGTTCACGTTGAGCATCACCAGGAAGCTGAGAGCCAGGCGGATGTCCGCATTCACGTCGGCGGCCAACTTGCCGAAGATGCCCACCGGTCCGCTCATGTCTTTGGCGCTCACGCCGGTTTCCTTGGAATGGGCCAAGGCACCGACCAGTTCTCCCATCTGGACCACCACTCCGGAGATCTGCTCCCAAGGGGTCGGCCCTGGCCGTTGCAGTTGGTAGGTGAGCACGCGACTCGGCGAGATCGTCACGCCGATGCGGGCCACGCCGCTGGTGGGGTCCACCCGCGGGGTGACAGTGAAGCTCATGCGCTGCCCGCCGCGTTGGACCTCGACCCGAGCGGGCTTGCCCGTCTGGGTGCGGATCAGGTCGACCAATTGGGCTTGTCCCACCACGGGGACGCCTCCGAAGGAGACGAATTGGTCGTTCACGGCCAACCCCGCCTCCTGGGCCGCCCCTCCCGGCGACAGATCCATGATCACCGGGTGATCTTTCGGATCGAGGTTGAGCAGCTTGAGGCCGAAGGTCGGATTGACCGTGGCCGTCAGCACGTAGTTGGAGACCGAGTCGCCGCGGGCGATCTCCACCGGGATGGTCTGGGATCGGGCGAGCACGGTGAAACGCTGCACATCCTGCCATCGACGCACGATCTTGCCGTCGACCCGGACGACGCGGTCGCCTTCACGGATGCCCATCCGGGCCTCGGGCGAATCGGGCTCGACATAGCCGATGATGGGCGGGTTGACCGGGACAGGGAGTCCGACCCACCAGATCACGCTGGCGATCAGCAACGCGAAGAGGATGTTCATCACCGGGCCGGCCAAGGCGACCCAGATCCTGGAAACGGGCGAGGCCGGCGCGACCGCAGGATCGGCGGATCCCTCGATGGCCTCCGAGGTGAGCATCTGCGGCAGTTTCACGAATCCGCCGGCCGGGATCCATCGCACCGCCCATTCGACTCCGTGGCGATCCATCCAGCCGAAGATCTTCGGGCCGAAGCCGATGGAGAATCCGAGGACGACCATGCGGCGGACGCGTGCCATCCAGAAGTGCCCGTATTCATGCACGAAGACCGAGGCGCCGAAAAACAGCAGCACCGCCAAGACGACGTAGGCTTTGTGGAACAGATCTCCGATCATGGACGGACGTCAACGTAGGTAATGACCCGCATGGGGGCAATCGCCACTCCTGGAAAAAACCGCGTCGTTTTCCGCGCAAGCCCCATCTGGGCGCCCGGGAATGGCGGTTTGACGCTGAGGACTTCCCGGGTGTATGCTGTTTAAGCCCAAGGTCTGGAGGCCCTGCGCCGACCCGGTTTGATCCCGAAGATCCGTTGCCCCCTGGGAATCCATCGCTGAACCATGTTCCTGCTCGCCCTGAAGATGCTCCTCGGCGACCGCGCCAAGTACTGGATGCTGGTCGGCGGCCTGGCGTTTTCATCGCTGTTGATGACCCAGCAGTACTCGGTGTTCCAGGGCTTGCTCTCCTGGACGACCAGCCACATGCGCAACATGCGGGCCTCGATCTGGGTCGTGGAAGCCCGTGTGGATCAGGTGAATGAGACCAAGGCCATGCGCGACACCGACGTCAATCGTGTCCGCTCCGTCGAGGGGGTCGATTTCGCGGTGCCCCTTTACCAAGGGGTGCTCAAGGCCCGCACGGCGGATGGTTCCGACAAGATGATCCAGATGATCGGGCTCCATTCAGGCACCCTCTACGGACGGCCTCCGCGGATGCTCGAGGGCGACATCACCCAGCTCCGGCTTCCGAACAGCGTGATCATCGACACACTGGCCGCGCAGACCAATCGGCTGGGCTCGGGCCTGGGTCGGCCATTGCGGATCGGGGACACGTTCGAGATCAACGACCGGGAGGCCCGTGTGGTCGGCATCTGTCAGACCGAGCGGCATTTCTTCGGGTATCCTTATGTCTTCTCCAGTTACGATCAGGCCCTGCAATACGCCCCCCGGCAGCGCAAGATGCTCTCGATGATCCTGGCCGAACCGAAGCCCGGACTCGATGAGGCGGAAGTGGCCCGCCGCATCACGCAGGAGACCGGCCTCCGCGCCTTCACCGTGCCCCAGTTGGAGAAATCCACGTTGCGGTGGGTCTGGACCAACACCGGCATCCCGATCTCCTTCCTGACCACGATCATC
>CAYLTF010000068.1:0-350 GCA_964386625.1 uncultured Akkermansia sp.
TCCGGGGTCAGCAGGTTGCGCTCCGAGGAGCGGCCGCTCTGGTCGCCGATCATGCCGGTGGCGCCACCGGCCAAGGCGATGGGCACGTGACCCGCCTGCTGGAACCGCCGCAGACACAAGAGCGGCACCAGGTTGCCGACATGCAGCGAATCGGCCGTGGGATCGAAACCGCAATACAGGGTGGTCGGACCCGTGGCGAGACGGGCGGACAAGGCTTCCAGGTCGGTGCAATCGGCGTAGAGGCCCCGCCAGCGCAGTTCGGCGAGAATGTGCATCGGCCCGGCCATTGCACCACAGAGCCCGGCCGGCGGGAACAGCGCGCCGATCCCGTCCCAGCGTCCACCCGGGGC
>CAYLTF010000068.1:360-16857 GCA_964386625.1 uncultured Akkermansia sp.
GTCGAGAATTTTCATCGGCGGGGCCATTCAATCACAGAGCCGGTCTGGCGGGAACCCGGCATCGCGCAGGGCGAGCAAGTCACCGCCCGTCCGTGGCCGGACGCTGGCCGTCCCGGACGCACCGGAACCCCAGGTGGGAGCTGCCGGTGTCCACCGCGCCCTTGCCCCGGGTGCCGATGAGGAATCGGGCGCAGTACTGGTCGCTGCACAAGAACGACCCTCCCCGGTGCACCCGCTTGGGCACGCCCGGTTCGTCGGGATCGAGGCTGTCGGAAGGCCCACGCGGGTTGCGGACCACCCCGCCGTCGACCGCCCTCGACCGATAGGTGTCCGGCCGATACCAGTCGCTGCACCACTCCCAGACATTGCCGGCCACATCGTACAGGCCGAAGCCGTTGGGGGCGTATCGGCGCACCGGGGCGAGGCCCCGGAACCCGTCCGATGCGGCGTCGGCGTCCGGAAAACGCCCCTGGAAGGCGTTGCACCGCCAGCGCCCGTTCCCGTCGAGCCGCTCGTCGCCCCAGGCGTAGGCCTTGCGGTCCAGGCCGCCGCGCGCGGCGAACTCCCACTCGGCCTCGGTGGGCAGGCGCTTGCCCGCCCAACGGGCAAAGGCCTCGGCGTCGGCATAGGCCACATGCACCACCGGATGGTTTCCGCGGCCCTCGATGGAACTGCCGGGCCCCTCCGGATGCCGCCAATCGGCCCCGGGCACATAACGCCACCATTGCAGCGGATCCTCCAGCGTCACCGGTCCCTGCGTGGCCACGAACACCGCGGCCCCGGGGACCAGCAGCGCGGGGTCGGCTCCCGGAAAGTCCTCAGGCCGGGGTGCATGCTCGGCGACCGTGCGGTACCCCGTGGCGGCCACGAAGCGCGCGAACTGCTCGTTGGTGACCTCGGTCTCGTCCATCCAGAACCCGTCGACCGACACCCGGTGGACCGGTTCGGCATCCGTGAAACCATCGCGCAGACCCGTGCACATCGGCTCGCCGGCCCCGAGACCGGAGCGGAGCGCGGTGGTCGCCGCGGTGCCCGGCCCTCCCATCCAGAACTCGCCGCCGGGAATCCAGACCATGCCGGTCGGGGCGGGCGCTCCGGTCGACACCGCCACCGGTGCGTTCGTGGCGGCGACCGGCTCGGGAACGCCCGCGGAATCGCAGCCTCCCCCCATCAGCAGCGTCATCGCCGTCAGGAGGGTCGTGGTCAGGTTCGAGACGGCTCTTTGCATGGGAGCATCAGGACGGTTCAGAGGTTCACCGACGCCAGCGATCGACGCCGGCCCAGGCCAACAGGGCCATGCCGACAGGGGTGCCGGTCAACGAGGTGGGGATGGCGGCCACCAGTCCCAGAGCGAGCGCCTTGGCCAACGCCGCGCTCCAGCCATCCCGCCGGAGCCGTCGCTGAACCCAGACGGTGGGCACGAAGACCGAGAGGAAACCGAGGGGCACCGTCACCCACCAGGTGATCACCGCCCAGTCGGCGAGATTCCACAGGTTGTCGACCGCCACCAGCAGTCCGGCGGCCAACGGGTGGACCGGCGTCCCCGCAGGCGGTGCGGGCGACCCCGGATGGCGCGACGGCGCATGGGGCGGGACCGCGCTCACAGCAGTGTCCCCTGGCCCGAGGACTCCCAAGGCAGCCCCAGTTCCGAGAGCAGGCTGCGGAAGCCCCACTTGCGGTACATCGCCCCGAGACGCTCCCGGCGGGACGCGTCGGGAGGCTCGATCCGCAGGGCCTCGAGCTCGGGTCCCCCGACCAGGTCGGTGCGGAGCGAGATGAGTCGCCGATTGCGCTGCAGCGAGTCCACCGCGGCCATCAGGTTCGTCCGCTGAGACTCCGACTTCACCTCCGCCAGGCGCGCCAACAGCGCCTCGATGCTGCCATATTTCTGCAGGAGCTGCGTGGCGGTCTTGGGGCCCACGCCCTGGACCCCGGGGATGTTGTCCACCGCATCGCCGATCAGGCTCAGCCAGTCCACGACCTGCTCCGGCCGGACCCCGGTCTTGGCCTCGACCTCGGCGCTCGTCCACACCTTCTCGGACTTGTCGTTGGGGTTGAACAGCCCCACGCGGTCGCCGACCAGCTGCATGAAGTCCTTGTCGGAGCTGGCCACGATGGCCTTCCAGCCCCGGGCCTCGGCCCTGCGGGCATACGTGCCGATCCAGTCGTCGGCCTCGGTCTGCGGATGGCTCCAGGCGGCGACCCCGGCGGCCTCCAGCCAGCCCTCGATCTCGGGAAACTGCCGCTCGAGGTCGTCCGGGGTCGGTGCCCGCTGCTGCTTGTATTCCGGGAGCTCGGCCATGCGCTCGGCCGCCAGGCCCCGGTCCCACAGCACCAGTCGATGGGTGGGGCGCAGGATCGTCTCCATCTTCTGGAGCATCTTCACGAACCCGTAGATGGCGTTGGTCGGGGCTCCCTCGGGCGAATTCAGCGAGCGGATCGCGTAGAAGGCGCGGTAGGCGTAGGCGTGGCCATCCACGAGCAGCAAGGTGGGCGAGGGATCCGTCGGCGACATGGGCGAAAAAGGTGCGGAGAGCGCCTCGGACAGACAAGGACGCCTTTCGGCCGGCCGTGCGGCCCGCCGCCTCCGCGACCGCGGGCGGAGAGGCCCAACGCGGTCAAAATGCTCGAAAAACGCCCATTCCCCGCGGGTGCGCCGGACAAAAAGGCTCTTTTCCCGAGGAATTCCGCGATTTTCCCGCGTTGACGCTTGCCCGCTCCCAGATACCCTGCCGGTTCTGCTTCCACGCGGATTCCCGCGTTTTCATCCAAAGACACAACTAGCGATTATGGCGAAAGCTCCGAAATACGTTTACACCTGGGGTAACAAGAAGGCCGACGGCGACGGCACCATGAAGGCCCTGCTGGGCGGCAAGGGCGCCAACCTGGCCGAGATGACCCGCATTGGTCTCCCGGTGCCTCCGGGATTCACCATCACCACCGAGGTGTGCACCTACTTCTACGCCCACAAGAAGACCTACCCGAAGGAACTCCAGGCCCAGATGGAGGCCGGCGTGGCCAACATGGAGAAGATCATGGGCACCAAGTTCGGGGCCACCTCCGGCATGCCGCTGCTCGTGGCGGTCCGCTCCGGCGCCCGGGATTCCATGCCCGGCATGATGGACACGATCCTGAACCTGGGTCTGAACGACCAGTCGGTGTTGGCCCTGGAAGCCGCGACCAAGAACGCCCGCTTCGCCTGGGACTGCTACCGCCGCTTCATCCAGATGTACGGCGACGTCGTGCTCGGGGTGCAGAAGCGCGAGGGTGAAGACCACGAACCGTTCGAGACGGTCATCCACGAGTTCAAGCACGAGAAGTACCATGCCGACATCGAGGACTCCAAGCTGACCGCCGAAGACCAGCAGGAGCTGGTCAAGCGCTTCAAGGCGCTGGTCAAGGAGCGCACCGGCAAGGTGTTCCCCAACAACCCGTGGGACCAGCTGCGCGGGGCCGCCGGCGCCGTGTTCGGCTCCTGGATGAACGACCGCGCGATCGTCTATCGCCGCAAGTACAACATCCCCGCCGAGTGGGGAACCGCCGTCAACGTGCAGGCGATGGTGTTCGGCAACACCGGCGAGACCTCCGGTTCCGGCGTGGCCTTCACCCGCAACCCGGCCAACGGTGCCAACGAGTTCTACGGTGAGTTCCTGGTCAACGCCCAGGGCGAAGACGTCGTCGCCGGCGTCCGCACCCCGGAGCCCGTCCTCAAGCTGAAGGACGTGATGCCCAAGTCCTACGCCGAGCTGCTCGCCGTCCGCAAGACGCTGGAGAAGCACTTCAAGGACGTGCAGGACATCGAGTTCACCATCCAGGAAGGCAAGCTGTTCATGCTCCAGACCCGCAACGGCAAGCGCACCGCCGCCGCGGCGCTGAAGTTCGCGGCCGACATGGTCAAGGAGAAGCTCATCGACTGGGAGACCGCCGTGATGCGCAACCCGGCCGACCAGCTCGAGCAGCTCCTGGCCCCCATCTTCGACCTCGCCGAGGTCAAGAAGGCCAAGGTCATCGCCACCGGTCTCCCGGCCGGCCCCGGCGCCGCCACCGGCAAGATCTACTTCAACGCCGACCGCGCGGTGCAGGCCGCCGACAAGGGCGAGAAGGTGCTGCTGGTCCGCGTCGAGACCTCCCCTGAGGACCTCCGCGGCATGATCGCGGCCGAGGGCATCCTGACCGCCCGCGGCGGCGTCTCGTCGCACGCGGCGCTCGTCGCCCGCCAGATGGGCAAGGTCTGCGTCTGCGGCGCCGCCGCCGTGCAGATCGACTACGACAAGAAGACGGCCACCATCGACGGCCACACCTTCGGCGAAGGCGACTTCCTGTCCATCGACGGCACCTCGGGCCTGGTCTACGCCGGCCAGATCAAGACCGCCCCGTCCGAGATCGTCTCGGGCCTCCTGAACGGCGACAAGGCCGCCCAGAAGACCGAGAAGTACAAGAACTACGTCCAGCTCATGGACTGGTGCAAGAAGGCCACCCGCATGTCCGTGCGCACCAACGCCGACACCCCGGAGCAGACCTCCCAGGCGATCGCGTTCGGCGCCGAGGGCATCGGCCTCACCCGCACCGAGCACATGTTCTTCGAGGGCGACCGCATCGACGCGATGCGCGAGATGATCCTCGCCGACTCGCTGGAGGCCCGCGAGGCCGCCTTGGCCAAGCTCCTGCCGTACCAGCGTGAGGACTTCTTCGGCATCTTCAAGGCGCTGAAGGGCTTCCCGGCCACCATCCGGTTCCTCGACCCGCCGCTGCACGAGTTCCTGCCGCACTCCAAGGAGCAGCAGATGGACCTCTCCCGGAAGCTCAGCATCCCGGTCGAGAAGATCATGGGCCGCGTGCACGAGCTGCACGAGTTCAACCCCATGCTCGGCTTCCGCGGCTGCCGCCTCGGCATCAAGTACCCCGAGATCACCCGCATGCAGGCCCGCGCCGTCCTTGAGGCCGCCGCCCTCTGCGCCCGGGAGAAGGTCAAGTGCAAGCCCGAGATCATGATCCCGCTTGTCGGGTTCAAGAAGGAGCTCGACCTCCAGGTCGCCATCGTCCACGAGGTCGCCGCCCAGGTGCAGAAGGAGAAGAAGGTCAAGATCGCCTACTCCGTCGGCACCATGATCGAGATCCCGCGCGGCGCCCTGACCGCCGACGAGATCGCGCAGACCGCCGAGTTCTTCAGCTTCGGCACCAACGACCTCACGCAGACCTGCCTCGGCATGTCGCGTGACGACTCCGGCTCCTTCCTCGGCGCGTACACCGAGAACGAGATCGTGAAGAAGAACCCGTTCGCCTCCATCGACCAGACCGGCGTCGGCCAGCTGGTGAAGATCGCGGCCGAGAAGGGCAACGCCACCCGCCCGGGCATCAAGCTGGGCATCTGCGGCGAGCACGGCGGCGACCCGGATTCGGTGAAGTTCTGCCACCGCGTGGGCCTGACCTACGTGAGCTGCTCGCCCTACCGGGTGCCGGTGGCCCGCCTCGCGGCGGCCCAGGCGGCCATCGAGGACAAGCGCAAGGCGCCCAGCGCCAAGGCCCCGGCCAAGAAGAAGGCCTGAGGCCCACCTCGGAGCACATCGATCCACAGACCAACCGCCCGGAGAAATCCGGGCGGTTTTTTTTTGGGTCGCAGACGGTCGCCCTCGCCGGGAACACCGTGTCCGGGACCCGACCGGGACTTCACCGGAACCCTCGCCCGAGGATCAGGGCTTTTCCGCGGGACTGGCGGGACCGTTCCCGACCGGGGACCCTGGCCCGTTCGACGGCGCATTCTCCAAGGGCAAACCCTGCTTCTCGCGCCAGTTGCGCTCCAGCCGGGCCTTGACGATCGCATGGACCTGGTTCGTCACCGCATCCAGGTGGGTGCGGGCCTCGGCCCATCGACCGGCCTTGATCTGCCACCGGGCCAGGTGCAGCCGCACGCCCTCCCGTTCCTCCTCCAGCGCGGCCAGACGCATCGCGTTGGTCCAAGCACCCAGACCCGACTCGATGACCACCAGTTCAGCCGCCTTGCGCGCAACCTCGTTGGTGGCCGGCGCGGGTTTCACCCCATACCAGGTCTGGGCGACATCGGAGGCCAGTTTGAAATCGAGGGGACGCAGCGCGGTGGCCTTGGCATAGAACTCGAAGGCCTTCTTGAAGACCCCCTGCTCATCGACGCCGTAGTACTTCTCGGCATCCCGACGGAAGAGGTAGGTCACCGTGCCGAGGGAGTGCCAGTACTGGGCCTCGGTGGGTTTCAATTCGATGGCCTTCTCGAAGTAGGGGAACGCCTTCTCGATGGGGCCCCGGTGGGCGTAATGGCCGGCGAGGTTGTTCCAGACGGCCGGATTCGACGGGTCCATGGCCCGCGCCTTCTCCCATTGGTCGGCCATGGCGAATTCATCGCCGATGTCCCCCAGGAAACTGCCATAGGCGATCACGGCCCGGGCATGCTTCGGGTTCTTCTCCATGAAGGCGGTGTACCGCTTGCGGACCTCGTCCTGGCGACCGTCGATCTTCGCCTTGAGTTCCGCGCCCACCTCCGCCCCGTC
The DNA here is from genome assembly GCA_964386625.1 of uncultured Akkermansia sp. GTDB lineage: Bacteria > Verrucomicrobiota > Verrucomicrobiia > Limisphaerales > UBA9464 > SXXZ01. The sequence goes on from CAYLTF010000068.1 coordinate 6,882, forward strand.
CGGCAGGGCATCCAACCACCGCTCGACCTCCTCGCTCACCTGGTCGTCGAGTCGAAGGATCGCCTGGAACTCGGCCTCGACCGGATCGTTGGTGGCGGCCACCGGAACCGCGATCCCGACCCGCTCGACCAACGCCGTGTTCAACACGGCCGTCTTGTTGGTGGCCAGCAGCAGGCTCAGGGCCCCGGCGAGGACTTCGCTCATGGACCGCAGGCTAGCACAACCCATCGCCCCGGGCGATTCGCGAAGTCGGCGCGAACCCGGGAGACGTGTAACCTCGGAGCCCCCGCCCGGGTCTGCACCTTCGAATCGGTTGTCAGGCAATCCCGGACAACCCCATCAGAAAAACCCTCCACGGAGGAATCACCCCATGAACAAACGCATCATCGCCCTGTTGGCCACCCTGATCGGCCTCGGCCTCGCCCCGCTGTCCGCCCAGGACGCCAAACCCGCCGCCCCGACCCCGCCGCCGGCCCCGACCGCCGAGAAGGCCGACAAGAAGGGCCGTGGATCCCGTGAAGACTGGGACAAGCTCACCGACGCCGAGAAGGCCGAGAAACTGAAGGAGCGCAAGGCCAAGATGGAGGCCCGCCTCAAGGAACTGAAGGCCAAGAAGGCTGCCGGCACCCTGAACGACAAGGAGACGCAGCAATTGGAGCGCCTCGAGAAGCAGGCGGCCCGTGGCGACCGTCCCCCGGGCGACCGGCCGGCCGGTGGCAAGCGCCCCAAGAAGGACGACGCCCCCGCCAAGTAAGTCCGGCAGGAGCCTTCCGAAAGAACAACGCCGCCCGATCGGGCGGCGTTTTCGTTGTCCGGATGGAAGCCCCGAATCCGGCTCACCAATGGGCCCGGAACGAGAACCGAGGGGCGCAATACACCGGGGCAGGTGCCACCACGACCGGAGCCGGGGCATAGACCACCGGAGCGGGAGCGTACACCACCGGAGCCGGGGCATAAACGACCGGGGCCGGCGCGTACACAACGGGGGCCGGCGCATAGACGACGGCGGGAGGCGGCGGCGGCGGAGCGGAATAGACCACCACCGGAGCGGCGACCGAGACCACGCCGCCGTGAGGGTGATGATGTCCACCCCAATGACCGTGCCCACCTCCGGAGCTGGCAGAGACTCCGACTCCGATGCCCCCTCCCCAGCTTCCGACGCTGACGCCCCAGGAGACGTTCCCGGCGTGGAGGGTGGCGGTGACCGAGGCCGACCACGCGAGGAGCGCGGCCGCGACAACTTTGGATTTGTTCATGCGGTGGGTCCCCAATGGGGCCCACAAGGCGTTCCGACGCCGCGGGTGGCCGTTTATTCAGCGCCCGCCGGCGGCCCCGAGGCGGGCCAGCAATCGGTTGTGGATGTCCCCGAAACCGCCATTGCTGAAGACGCAGACCACATCTCCCGGACGCGCCCCCGAACCCACATGGTCCACGATGGCCTCGACGGTGGGCAGGTAGGCGGCCGGCTTGCCGGTGAGGCGCAGGTCCTGCATGAGCTTCTCCGGGTTGAGGCGCTCGCCCAGCGGCAACTGCTCCAACCGAGCCACCTCGGCCACCACCACCGCGTCGGCCCGCTCGAGCGCATCGACCAGTTCCTGTTGGAAGACGTTGCGACGGGTCGTGTTGGAACGGGGCTCGAACACCGCCCAGATCCGACGGCCGGGAAACTTCACCCTCAGCGCGCGGACGGTCTCCCGGATCGCGGTGGGATGGTGTCCGAAATCGTCGATCACCGCCACCCCGCCGGCCTCGCCCCGGACCTCCATCCGACGCTTCACGCTGAGGAAGGAATCGAAGGCCGCCTGGATCGCCGCATCGCGGATGCCGCAGTGCCGGGCCGCGGCGGTGACCGCCAGGGCGTTGCGCACATTGAGCTCGCCCACCATGGGGATCCGGAACCGCGTGCCGCCCAACTCGAACTCGGACCCGTCGTCCTTCAGGACGAGCCCGCCGGCCCGGAGTTCATTGTCGACCCCGAGACCGAAGCGCTTGACCGGGCAATGGCGCACATCGAGCAGCGGAGCCAGGTTGGCCTCGTCGCCGTTGGCCAGCAGCAGACCGTTCCGGGGGATCAGGTGGATGAAGCGCCGGAAGCTCAGCTGGATGTCGGCCAGCGTCGGGAAGATGTCGGCGTGGTCGAACTCCAGGTTGTTCACGATCGCCACCTCCGGGAGGTAGTGGATGAACTTGGAGCGCTTGTCGAAAAAGGCCGTGTCGTATTCGTCGCCCTCGATGACGAACCACTCGGAATCGGTGAACCGCGCCCCCTGCCCCAGGTTGCGGGGAATGCCGCCGATCAGGAACGACGGATTCAGGCCCGCGCTCTCCAGCACCCAGGCCAGGAGCGAGGCCGTCGTGGTCTTGCCGTGCGTACCGGTCACCACCAGGGAACGACGGCCCCGGATGAAGAACTCCTTGAGCAACTCGGGCAACGAACAATAGCGCAGCTTGCGCTCCAGCACCGCTTCGGCCTCGGGATTACCGCGCGAAATGGCATTGCCCACCACCACCAGGTCGGGCCGGTGGGCCAGGTTCACCTCGGCGTATCCGGCCATCACCCGGATGCCCCGATCGGCCAGGAAGGTGGACATCGGCGGGTAGATGACATCCTGGTCGGAACCGGTGACCTGGTAGCCGAGCTCGTGCATGGCCACGGCCGCACTGGCCATCGCGGTGCCGCCGATCCCGATGAAGTGAACGCTGCGAAGAGTGCCGAACACGCAGCGAGCCTAGGGACAGGCCCCGGAAAGCCCAAGCCCGAACCGGGGTCGAACGCCCGCCGGCGGGTCAATAATCACTTTGCGGGATGAAGTTCCGTCCGCATCCTGAGGGCATGTCAGTGAGCCCAGCGCCGCTCCGGTCCGCGGAAGGCGCCCCGGGGAAGCCCGCCTTTCCCGCCCATCCCGATCTCGACGCCGCGATCACCCGGTCCCAGAGCTACCTGCTGTCCGAGCAGAAGCCCGAAGGGTACTGGGTGGGCGAGTTGATGGTCGACGTGACGCTCGTGGCCGACATGGTCGCCTTCTACCACTGGTGGGGCAAAGTCGACGCCGGATGGCAGCGCAAGGCCGTCCATCACATCTTCGAGAAACAGCTCCCCGACGGCGGTTGGAACATCTACCCCAACGGCCCGGCCGAGGTGAACGCGACGGTCAAGGCCTACCTGGCGCTGAAGCTGGCCGGCATCCCCACCACCGACCCGCGGATGCTCCGCGCTCGGGAGATGGCCCGATCCCTCGGCGGCGTGCCGCGGATGAACACCTTCTCCAAGCTCTACCTGGCCCTCATCGGCCTGGTGACCTGGAACCACGTGCCCACCATCCCCTGCGAGGTGCTCCTCATCGGCAAGTGGTTCCACGTCAACTTCTGGGAGATGAGCAACTGGTCGCGGGCCATGATCATCCCGCTGGCGATCATCAACCACTTCCGGCCGACGCGGCAGGTGAAGGTCGACCTCGACGAGCTCTACCCCAACGGCAAGTGGGAGCTCGATGAGACCCTGCGCCCCCGGTATTTCGATTTCTCGCTGCGGAACATGTTCCTGTGGCTGGATCGGCTGCACAAGTTCGCCGAGTGGGTGAGCCGAAGCGGATTCCACCCGTTCCGCGAACGGGCCCTCAAGCGGGCCGAGACGTGGATGCTGGAGCGCTTCGAGGGCAGCGACGGTTTGGCGGCGATCTTCCCGGCGATGCTCAACGCCCTCATCGCGCTCATCGCGCTGGGCTATCCCGACGACCACCCGCAGGTCGTCCGGGCGCACCACGAGCTCCAGAAGCTCATGCACTTCACGGAAGACTCCGTGCGCATCGAGCCCTGCTTCTCCCCGGTGTGGGACAGCGCCATCGTGGCCATCTGCCTGCGCGAGTCGGGCGTGCCCGCCCATCACCCCCGGATGAAGCGCGCGTCGGAGTGGCTGATGGACAAGGAGATCCGCTTCCGCGGCGACTGGATCCACAAGAACCCGGCCGACGTGGAGGCCTCGGGCTGGGTGTTCGAGTACGCCAACCAGTGGAACCCCGACGTGGACGACACGGCGATGGTCATCCTGGCGCTGCGACTGATCCCGACCGACGACCCGAGGCGCCGCGACGAGTGCCGAGCCCGGGCCATCCGCTGGATGATGACCTTCCAGTGCCGCGACGGCGGCTGGGCCGCCTTCGACAAGGACTGCACCAAGTCCATCCTCGAGAAGGTCCCCTTCGCCGACCACAACGCCATGCTCGATCCCGAGTGCGCCGACATCACCGCGCGCATCCTGGAGTTGCTCGGCTACGAGGGCTGGGATCGGAACTGTCCGCAGGTGCAGCGCGCCATCGCCTACCTGAAGGGACAGCAGGAGGCCGACGGCTCCTGGTACGGCCGCTGGGGTGTGAACTACATCTACGGCACCTGGCAGGTCCTTCGCGGCATGAAGGCCATGGGCTGGAACATGGGCGAACCGTGGCTCCAGCGCGGCGCGGCCTGGCTTCGGAGCGTCCAACTGCCGGACGGCGGCTGGGGCGAACGCTGCAACACCTACGACGACCCGATCTTCAAGGGGGCCGGTCCGGCCACCGCGTCCCAGACGGCCTGGGCGGTCATGGGCCTCTGTGCGATGGGCGACCCTTCCGACCCGGCCATCCATCGGGGCATCGAGTGGCTCATCCGCAACCACAACCCGGATGGCTCATGGACCGAGGATGAGATCACCGGGACCGGTTTCCCCTGCGTCTTCTACCTCAAGTACGACATGTACCGGAACGCGTGGCCACTCCTGGCCCTGGCCACCTACCGCAAGCTCTGCTGCGGCGAGGCCCCTGGCCAGGCCGCCTGACGCCCGCCGAGGCCTTCAACCCGACCACTCGACACCCCATGACTTCGGTTTCTTGACGCTCCGGCCTCCAAGCCCAATTCTGCCGACAAAACGCCGTTTTCTCCCAAGCAATTCCGCCAATGAGCACCCCGCACAACCTGTTCAACACCCTCCAGTCCTTCGATCTGGGCAATGGCCGCACCGGCCAGTTCTACAGCCTCCCCGCGCTGGAGAAGGCCGGCGTCGGACCGATCTCCAAGCTTCCGGTCTCCGTCCGGCTGGTGCTGGAGAGCGTGCTCCGCAACTGCGACGGGCTGAAGGTTCAGGAGGCCAACGTCCGAGAACTGGCCAACTGGAAGGCCAATGAGTCCCGCACGGCCGAGATCCCCTTCGTGGTGGCGCGCATCGTCCTGCAGGACTTCACCGGCGTGCCCCTGCTGGTCGACCTCGCCGCGATGCGCTCGGCCGTGGCCAAGCTCGGCAAGAATCCCAAGATCATCGAGCCCCTCGTGCCGGTCGACCTGGTGGTCGACCACTCGGTGCAGGTCGATTTCGCCGGCTCCGGCGACTCGCTCCAGAAGAACCTCGACCTCGAGTTCACCCGGAACCGCGAGCGCTACCAGTTCCTCAAGTGGGGCATGCAGGCCTTCGACACCTTCAAGGTGGTGCCTCCGGGCATCGGCATCGTGCACCAGGTCAACCTGGAGTACCTCGCCAAGGGCGTGCTCAACGCCGGCGGCGTGTACTATCCGGACACGCTGGTGGGCACCGACTCGCACACCACCATGATCAACGGCCTGGGCATCGTGGGCTGGGGCGTCGGTGGCATCGAGGCCGAGGCGGGCATGCTGGGCCAGCCGGTGTACTTCCTGACCCCCGATGTGGTCGGCGTGCACCTGACCGGCGCGATCCGTGAGGGCGTCACCGCCACCGATGTCGCCCTGACCGTCACCCAGATGCTGCGCAAGGCCAAGGTGGTCGGCAAATTCGTGGAGTTCTTCGGCCCCGGCGCCGCCGCGCTCCCGCTGGTGGACCGCGCCACCATCGCCAACATGGCCCCGGAATACGGCGCCACCATGGGCTTCTTCCCCATCGACGAGGAATGCGCCAACTACTTGCGCGCCACCGGCCGCACCGAGGAGCAGGTCGCCCTCTACAAGAACTACTACCAGGCCCAGGGCCTGTGGGGCATGCCGCAGAAGGGGCAGATCGAGTATTCCCAGGTGGTCGAGCTCGACCTCTCCACCGTGGTGCCCAGCGTGGCCGGCCCGAAGCGCCCGCAAGACCGCATCGAGCTGCAGCACCTCAAGTCGAGCTTCACGGGTTCCTTCAGCAAGCCGGTGACCGAGAACGGCTTCGGCAAGAAGGCCGAAGACTTCGCCGCCGTCAGCGCCGAGGTCGGGGGCTCGAAGATCGGCCACGGTTCGGTGCTCATCGCCGCCATCACCAGCTGCACCAACACCTCCAACCCCACGGTCATGCTGGCCGCGGGCCTGCTGGCCAAGAAGGCCATCGAGAAGGGCCTGAAGCTCAACCCGTCGGTGAAGTCGTCGCTGGCCCCGGGCAGCCGGGTGGTCACCGACTACCTCAACAAGACCGGACTCCAGACCTACCTCGACCAGCTGGGCTTCCAGACCGTCGGCTACGGCTGCACCACCTGCATCGGCAACTCCGGCCCGCTCGACGCCAAGATCGAGGAGGCCGTGGTGAAGAACGACCTGGTGGCCGCCTCCGTGCTGTCGGGCAACCGGAACTTCGAGGCGCGGGTCCACCAGAACATCAAGGCCAACTTCCTGATGTCGCCGCCGCTGGTGGTGGCCTTCGCGCTGGCCGGCCGGGTCGACAAGGACCTGACCACCGAGCCCATCGGCCAGGGCACGAACGGCCCGGTGTTCCTGAAGGACATCTGGCCCAGCCTCACCGAGGTGCGCGACACCCTGCAGGCGGCCCTCAAGCCCGAGGTCTTCCGGGCGCTCTACACCGACTTCGCGGCCCAGAACCCGAAGTGGAACGAGATCTCCTCGAGCGTGGGCAACGTGTACGAGTGGGACCGCAACTCCACCTACATCCAGGAGCCGCCGTTCTTCACGCAGTTCGGCATGCAGCCCGGCACCATCGCCGAGATCCGCGGCGCCCGCGCCCTGGGCATCTTCGGTGACTCGGTCACCACCGACCACATCTCCCCGGCCGGCGCCATCAAGAAGAGCTCGCCGGCGGGCCGGTTCCTCGTCGACAACGGCGTGGAGTTCGCCGACTTCAACAGCTACGGCAGCCGCCGCGGCAATGACCGCATCATGACCCGCGGCACCTTCGCCAACGTCCGCATCAAGAACCTGATGCTCGGCGGCGAAGAGGGCGGCAACACCTTCGGCCCGGACGGCCAGAAGACCTCGATCTACGACGCGGCCGTGGCCTACCAGGCCGCCGGCACCCCGCTCATCGTCATCGCCGGCCAGGAATACGGCACGGGCTCCAGCCGCGACTGGGCCGCCAAGGGCACCAACCTGCTCGGCGTGAAGGTGGTCGTGGCCCAGAGCTTCGAGCGCATCCACCGCTCCAACCTCGTGGGCATGGGCGTGCTGCCGCTGCAGTTCAAGGACGGCGCCAGCGCCCAGAGCCTGAAGCTGGACGGCACCGAGACCTTCGACGTCATCGGCCTCAGCCCCGCCGTGAAGCCGCAGCAAGACCTCACCCTCCGCATCACCCGCAAGTGCGGCACGGTGGAGAACGTGGCGGTCGCCTGCCGCATCGATACCCCGATCGAGATCGAGTACTACCAGCACGGGGGCATCCTGCCCTACGTCCTGCGCCAGCTCGTGGCCAAGGCCTGAGGCCCGGCCGAACGGCGATCGGGAAGAATTCCAGAACCCCGCGGCATCGGTCGAAAGACCCGGAGCCGCGGGGTTTTTCGTGTCGCTCGACTGTGTCTCGGACGGGATGGATTCGGCGTTGCCGGCACCCGAGGCCATCCTTGTCGGACCGGGACGGCTCGGCCATGGTCCGGCCATGCGTTTCATTGGCGGCGTCATCGAGAAGCTCCAACGTCACCCCAAGCGGATCGTCTTCCCGGAGGGCACCGAACCCCGGGTCATCCAGGCCGCCCGCCAGTTCTTCTCCCTGCGCCTCGGCGCCCCGATCCTCCTGGGCGACCGACTGGCCATCAAGGAGGCCGCCGCCGCGCTGAACGTGTCGCTCGAGGGCATTCGCCTCATCAACCCGTCCGAGAGCCCGGACCTCGACAGCTTCGTCCGCCGCTTCCTGCTGCTGCGCCGCGGCAAGGGCATCGAGGAGCAGGAGGCCCGCGAGGCCATGATCAAGCCGAACTACTTCGGCGCGATGATGGTGGCCATGAAGCAGGCCGACGGACTCGTCTCCGGTGCCAATGAGATCTCGGGCGGGGTGCTCCGGCCGCTCTTCCAGATCATCAAGGTCGCCCCGAAGACCACCACCGCCTCGTCGTGCATGGTCATGGAGGTCGAGGACACCCGCTTCGGCGACCGGGGCGTGCTGTTCATGGGCGACTGCGGCGTCATCCCGGACCCCACCGTCGACCAGCTGGCCGACATCGCCATCTCGACGGCCCGCCTGGCCCGGCAGATCTCCGGGGTGCGGCCGCGGGTGGCCCTGCTGAGCTACTCCACCAAGGGCAGTGCCACCCAGCCCAGCCTCATGAAGGTGAAGGCGGCGACCGGCCTCGCCCAGCAGAAGGCCCACGACCTGGGATTCGAGGCCGACTTCGACGGCGAGCTGCAGGTCGACGCCGCCCTCATCCCGGAGATCGCCGTCCGCAAGCTCCCGGACAGCAAGGTGGCCGGAAAGGCCAACGTGCTCATCTTCCCCGACCTGAACTCGGGCAACATCGCCAGCAAGCTCATCCAGCATGTGGCCCGAGCCAACGCCTATGGGCAGATCCTGCTGGGCCTGGACCGGCCTGCGGCCGACCTGTCGCGCGGCAGCAGTTCGCACGACATCCTCGGCGTGGCCGCCATCGTGGGCCTGCAGAGCATCGACTATCAGCAGCTCTACCCCGGCGCCGGCGAGAATCTGCCCGGCGACCTCTGAATCCTTCCCCGAATCCCGCACCTCCCGAGCCCCTCCGGTCCATGCTCCAGAACCTGCTGACTCCCCGGGTCTTCATCGCGGCCACCCGCCAGAACGACGGCAAGACCACCACCTCGCTCGGCCTCCTGGCCGCGTTGCAGCGACGCTACGGACGCGTGGGCTACATCAAGCCCGTGGGCCAGCGTTTCGTGGAGATCGACGAGCAGAAGATCGACGAGGACGCCGTGATCATGGACCGCGTCTTCCGGCTGAACTGCCCGCTGGTCGACATGTCGCCCATCGCCGTCGAGCCCGACTTCACCCGCAAGTACCTGCAGTCGGCCAACCTCGAGGCCCTGGTCAAGCGCATCCACAAGGCCTTCGACCGCGTGGCCTGGGAGAAGGACTTCGTGCTCTGCGAAGGCACGGGCCATGCCGGGGTCGGCAGCGTCTTCGACCTCTCCAACGCCAACGTCGCCAAGCTGCTCAACGCCAAGGTGGTCATCGTGACCCGCGGCGGCATCGGGCAACCCATCGACGAGACCGTCATGAACCACGCCCTCTTCAAGCAGGAGGGCGTCCAGGTCATCGGCGTCATCATCAACAAGGTGCTGCCTGAGAAGCTCGACTACATCACCGAGTTCGCGCAGCGGGGCCTCAAGCGCAAGGGCCTTGAGCTGCTCGGGGTCGTGCCCTATCAGCCGATCCTCTCGCGCCCCACCGTCGGCGCCATCGCCGACGAACTCGAGGCCGAGATCCTCGTCGGCAAGCCCCCGCTGACCCAGATCGTCAACCAGGTGGTGATCGGGGCCATGGGAGCGGAGCGCGCCCGGGGACTCTTCAAGCCCAACGTCGTGATGATCGTGCCCGGCGACCGCGAAGACATCCTCAATGCGGCTGCCGAGCAGATGAAGGCCTCCAAGGCGCCGATCGCCGGCATCATCCTGTCGGACGACATCAAGCCGTCCCCGTCGATGCTCAAGTCGCTGCGCGAGCTGCCCTGCCCGGTGATCATCACCGGCAAGGACAGCTACCACGCCGCCTCCATCGTCCACGACCTGATCGTGAAGACCCGGCCCGACGACAGTCAGAAGATCCAGCTCATCCAGGAGATCATCTCCAAGAACGTGAACCTGAACCGGA
>CAYLTF010000069.1:0-16701 GCA_964386625.1 uncultured Akkermansia sp.
TTTATGCGTCGTCCGAAGGGAATCAAAACCAAGAAGTCCGTCTCCAAGCGGTTCAAAATCACCGCGAGCGGCAAGGTGCTCACCCAGCACGCCGGAAAGCGCCACCTGCTCTCCAGCAAGAACGCCAATCGGCGGCGTCGTCTGGGAACCGCGAAGCTCGTGCACGAGACCGACGTGTACAAGATCAAGTCCTGTCTGCCGTTCTCCCACTGAACACTCCCACTTTCTAACCGCACACTTCCATGCGCGTCACCAACGCTCCCGCTTCCCGCAAACGTCGTAAGAGGATGCTCAAGCTGGCGAAGGGCTTCCGCCTTCGTCGCAGCAGCCATTACCGGTACGCCAGCGATGCCGTCGACCACGGCATGCAGTACGCCTACCGCGACCGCAAGGCCAAGAAGCGCACCTTCCGCTACCTGTGGCAGATCCGCATCAATGCGGCCGCTCGTGCCGCCGGCCTGACCTACAGCCGCTTCATGGAGGGTCTCAAGGCCGCCGGGTGCTCCCTCGACCGCAAGGTCTTGGCCGACATCGCTGCGACCGACGCCGGCGCTTTCGCCAAGTTGGTCGAGGTGGCCCAAGGTGCCCTGAAGGGCAAGCCCGGTGCGACGACCCAGGCCGTCGCCGCCTGAGGCACCTTCGATCTCCCTGATTCCATCTCTGGAAATCCCAAGGCGGGCGCCCTTTTGACAAAGGTCGCCCGTTTTTCTTTCGACCGGCATTGTCCGGCTTTCCGGAGCCATCGCCCCGCTGAACCGCCTGCCAGACCGAATTCCTGCCATGTCCCTGCAAGAACGCCTCCCATCCATCCTCGCCGCCGCGCAGCAAGAGCTCCGCGCCGCGCCGGACCTTCCCTCCCTTGACCGGGCCAAGGGCCGGTTTCTCGGGGCCGAGGGCCAATTCACGGCCCTCATGAAGGAATTGGGCTCCCTGCCCAAGGAGGAGCGCCCCTTGGCGGGCAAGGCGATCAATGCCGCCAAGCAGTCCCTGGAAGCCGTGCTCAACGAGGTGCGCGGGGCCCTGGAGCTCAAGGCGGCGCTGCCCAAGGAACCGGCCGATTTCACGCTGCCGGGACGTCGCCGCCCGCTCGGCCGGCTGCACCCGCTGACGCAGGTCACCGACTCCATCGTGCGGGCCTTCCGCAAGTTGGGATTCGCCGTGGCCGACGGCCCCGAGATCGAGGACGAGGTGCACTGTTTCGACGCGCTCAACACGCCGAAGGACCACCCGGCGCGTGACGCCCAGGACACGTTTTTCCTCGATTCGGCCGGGCGCCCGCTGCTGCGCACGCACACCAGCTCGGTGCAGATCCGCGTCATGGAGAAGACCCCGCCGCCGATCCGCATCGTCGTGCCGGGCCGGGTCTTCCGCCGCGACAACGCCGATGCCACGCACAACCCGACCTTCCACCAGATCGAGGGCCTGTATGTCGACCGCAACGTCACGGTCAGCGACCTCAAGGGCACCGTCGAGGCGGTCTTCAAGGAGGTGCTGGGCAACGACGTCAAACTCCGTTTCCGCCCGCATTATTTCAGCTACACCGAGCCCAGCCTCGAGATCGACTTCACCAACGCCCTGGTCCGCAAGCTGGGCAAGGAGTGGCTGGAGATCGCCGGCTGCGGCATGGTGCACCCCCAGGTCTTCGAGAACGTGGGATACGACCCCGAGGTGTGGAGCGGCTGGGCCTTCGGCTTCGGCATCGAGCGCATCGCCATGCTGTGCTACGGCATCACCGACATCCGGCTCCTCTACGAGAACGACGTCCGCTTCCTGAAGCAGTTCTGAAGTCCAACCCCTCCCGCGCCGTCGCCTCAGTCTCCCTCATTTTCCGCCCATGAAAGTCACCCTCAACTGGCTCCGCAACCATGTGGACTTCGCCGGGACCCCCGAAGAACTCACCGAGCGCCTCACGCTCCTGGGACTCGAGGTCGAAGGCGTCGAGCGCCTCGCCGGTCAACTCGATGGTGTGGTCGTCGCCCAGGTGCTGTCGCGCGACAAGCATCCCAACGCCGACAAGCTCTCCGTCTGTCGTGTCGCCGACGGCCAGGGCGAGCGGCAGATCGTCTGCGGGGCGCAGAATTTCAAGGCCGGCGACAAGGTGCCGCTCATCCTTCCCGGGGCCTCGCTGCCGCTGAAGGCCGGCGAGACTCAGCCCTTCACCATCAAGGTGGGCAAGATCCGCAGCATCGAATCGCACGGCATGATGTGTTCCCACGAGGAACTGGGCCTCGAGCCCGAGGCCTTCGGCCTGCGCCGTGAAGACGGGCTCCTGATCCTGCCGGAGAATGCCACCGTGGGCCAACCCTTGGCCGTCCACCTCGGGCTCTCGGGCAGCGATGTGGTGTTCGACCTGGAAGTGACCCCCAACCGGCCCGACCTCAACTCGGTGATCGGCATCGCCCGCGAGGTCGCGGCCGTGACCGGCAAGCCCCTGCGCCTGCCTGTGGTCACCTTGCCCGAGGTCGCGAACGGATCCGCCGCACCGGCCGTCGTCCGCCTCGAGGCCCCCGACCTGTGCCCGCGCTACACGGCCCGGGTGATCCGCGGCCTCAAGGTCGGGCCCAGCCCGGCTTGGTTGCGCTCGGCGCTCGAGAAGGTGGGCCTGCGGAGCATCAACAACGTGGTGGATGTCTCCAACTTCGTGATGCTCGAGACGGGCCAACCGCTGCACACCTTCGACCTCCGCCGTCTCCGGACCCACGCCGCCGGCGTGCCCGAGGTGGTGATCCGCCGCGCCTCCGAGGGCGAGAAGTTCACCACACTCGACGGCCGCGAGCACACGCTCACCCCGGAGAACCTGCTCATCGCGGACGCCGCCGGCGGCATCGCTTTGGCGGGCATCATGGGTGGGCTCGACTCGGGCATCCAGGCCGACACCACCGACGTGCTCATCGAGTCGGCCTATTTCACGCCGACGGGCATCCGTCGCACCTCCAAGGCGCTCGCGCTGCGGACCGACGCGAGTTACCGCTTCGAGCGCGGGGCCGATGTCCAGGCGGCCGCGTCGGCCGGCCGGCGTTGTGCCCAACTGCTGCTGGAACTGGCCGGCGGCAGCCTCGACGGCGAGGCCATCGACGCTTTCCCGAACCCGCCCCAGGCCAAGGAACTCACGTTGCGGCATGATCGCGCGAAGGTCCTGCTGGGCGTGGACATCCCGGCCGAGACCCAGGCGGGCTTCCTGACCGGACTCGGGCTCGAGGAGATCGGGCAGGGCAGTCGCACCGGCGGAGCCACCTCGGTGTGGCGCGCGCCCTCGTGGCGGGTCGATCTCAAGCGCGAGGTGGACCTGGTGGAAGAGGTGGCCCGGCTCTTCGGTGTCGACCGCATCCCCTCCACGACCCCGCGTGGCGCGGTGGGTTCGCATCCGTTCGATGCGACCTACGACCGCTTCGCCGAAGTCCGCCGCATCCTCACGGGCCTCGGCCTCGACGAGGCCCAGGGTCAGACGCTGATCTCCGACACGGCCGCCCGCCGCGTCTCCGAAGAGGTGGTGCTCCTGGCCAATCCGCTGAGCAGCGACATGAACGCGCTGCGGCCCTCGCTGCTGCCGGGGCTCCTGGATTCCCTCAGCCACAACCTGACCCGTCGCAACGGCGACGTGCAGTTGTTCGAGATCGGCCGGGTGTTCAGCCTTCAGAACGGGGTGGCCCGAGAGGGCTGGCGCGTGGCCATCGCGCTGACCGGCGCCCGGGATCCGCGGTTCTGGTCCGGTGCCGATCGCGACGCCAAGGCCGACGTGTACGACCTCAAGGGGCTCGTCGAGGAACTCATCGAGCGCCTCGGCCTGCGCGGGGTCGCCTACGCGCGTCGTCCTGAAAGCACCCCGCTGATGCTCGAGTCGGCGGCGATCACCCTCGGGGGCAAGCTGCCCCTGGGCCAACTGGGCCAACTGCTGCCGACGCTGGCCAAGCGGCACGACCTGCGCGATGCCGTGCTCCTGGCCGAGCTCGACCTCGACGCGCTGCTGGCCCGGAGCAATCCGGCGCGCAGCTTCAAGCCCCTGGCCGCCTTCCCGTCGATCCAGCGCGATGTGGCGATGATCGTGCCCGAGGCCACCACCCACGAGGCCGTGCTCGCGGCGATCAAGCAGGCCAAGCCCGGCCATCTCGAGGCCGTGGAACTCTTCGATGTCTTCCGCGGCAAGCACGTGCCCGAGGGACACAAGAGCCTGGCCTACTCCTTCACCTACCGCGCGGCCGACCGCACCCTCAAGGACGAGGAGGTCCAGGCCTCCCATGACCGCCTTGTCGGCGTGTTCCAGTCGGCTCTCGGGGCCACCTTGCGCGCCTGAGCGATCCGGTGATGGGGGCTGGTCGCCGGGTCAATTCGCCCGGCGAACCGTGCCGTCCCATCCGAGGATCCAGACGCTCTCCGGGGCGAATTCCCCGAGATCCACCCGGATCGACCGGATGTTGGCACTCCTGAGTTCCTCAAGCAGCGCCGGCGACACCGCCGGGTCGAGGCCGGGTTCGAAGAGGAAGGTCTCGAAGAAGTTGTGCCGGATGGAGTCGTAGGTCTGCGAGAACACCCCGGAGAGGCGGATCGGTTCCCGGGTGAATCCCGTCAACGTGGTGCCGCCCCACTGCACCAGCGGCCAGCTCTTCGTGTCGTAGATGCCGATGCCCGGGTACCCGAACTTCAGGAAGGCCAGTGTGTATCCGGTCGACACCGACACCTTGCCCGACTGCACCCGGCGCTGGCGCGGCAGGGAGCCGGTGATGATGCGGTTGAGCGGCACCAGCCGGGTCGTTTCGCTCGTCACCGTCTTCTTCGCCCCCTGCAGGTCGAAGACGGCCTGCGGTTGGTCGTAGACCGCCTTGAGGTCGACCTGGAGCGCCTCCGTCCAGGTCAACGGCCGGGCGGGATCCGGCTTGGACGGGAAGTTCGCCGTGATCGTGTAGGCGCCCTTCAGATCGCCCTCGGGCCACGACCACCGGTAGACGACCTGGGTGCCGGAGGCCTGGATGGTCGCGCCTGGGAACGAGCCGATCCGGCCGGAGCGGCGGCGGAGGGTGCTCCCGTCGTGATGGGTCAGGTCGACCAGCACATCGAACCCGGCGCCCCCCGGCTCCCCGGCGAAGACGAGGCTGGGGAAGCGCCAGACGGACTTCAGGCGGTGGTTGGCGAACAGGTCCTTGCCGTGGTGCTGGAAGACCTCGAAGGCGGCCGACTCCGACAGGGTGAACGGCGGGGGGCGACTCCCGATGGGATCGGAGGGAATCTCGCGGATCTGCTTCACCACCAGGCTCCCGGGGGCCACCTGCTTGAATTCGAGGTCCACGGCGAACGACGTGCGCCCGGGCCTCAACCGGGCGTGTTCGAGGGCGGCCCGTTCCAGCAGCTCGAGCAGGGACCGGTATCCCCGGGTCCACTCGAACACCGTGCCGCCCAGCGGGACCCGGCCCGACCGGCGCTCGATGCGCAGCTCCGGGGGCTGGCCCGGGGTTCTGGACACCGCGACGACCTCCGGCCGTGCCTGCAGGTCGGGATTGGCCACCGAGTCGGCCCCGGGTTGAAGCACCAGTTCCCCGCGGTAGGCCAGCGTATCGGCCGATCCCGCCGCCTCCATCCGCAGCGTGGCCACGCCGTTGGCCATTTCGATCTCGTCGGGGAACGAGCGGTGCACGAGGACCGCCATGCCGACGGAGGATTCATCGACCCCGTGCCGCAGCCGCTCCAGGAAGGCCTGGTCGTTGTAGAAGCTCGCGTAGACCCGTCTCAAGGCCCGGAACACCCCGCGTTCCTGCGTTTCCGTCGGGTCGCATCGGCACGGTCCGTCCGCATCCTCATCCGTGTCGTCCAGCAGGCATCCGCTGTGGCTGTCGTACAACCCGGCCCCGGAGAACTGCTCGCTGTCCTCGACATTGGTCGAGCTGCGGAATCGGAGGTTGCCCCCGGAGTGCACCGGGCGGAGGGCCTCCAGCACCGCCTGCTTTTGGGCGGCTGGGAAATCCGCCTCGTCGCGGAGGATTCTCCGGACCTCGGCCAGGTCCGCCGCAAGGCGGGCCATCTCGGGCGGGAACGTGTGCCCGGACAGTCTCTCCCGGATCCTCGCCCGGAGCGTCGTCCCCCCGGCCAGGGGTTGGTCTAGGTAGTCCATCCAGAGGTCGAAGGTGAGGGCCAGCGCCGGGCCCGGTGCATGGTCGGGAATCGAGCGGACGAGGCTGCCGAAATTCGCCGCCTTGCCGCCGACATGGCGGATGTCCGCAGGTTTCAGGTCGGCGACCGGCACCGCGATGGCTCCCCGGCGTTCGATGGGTGTCACCGCCAGACGGGCCGGCGTCTTGGCCCGCCTCAGCAAGTCCCGCTGTCCGGCCGTGAGGTAGCCGTCGACCTGGAGGATGCGGACCGGGTCGGCACCGGCGGCGGGGCCCGCGACCATCAGGATCTCTCGGCCGTCCCACGACCGCAGCTCGGCCTGGCGGGCTGGATCGGAGACGTGGACGAACGGGATGCCGAACGACTGGGACAGGAGGGCCACATGGGAATTCGGGGTGGCGGGGCTCAGGGTGATGGTCCCCGCCGGCATGGGGATCTCCGCGGGCACGGCATCGGTCAAGAGGATGTCCTCGGGATGCCATCGCCCCGAGAGGAAGGCCGACCGGATCTCCGACGCCGGGACGAACCGGACCCGCCCGTGCGCCCATCCGGGGCTGTATACCTCGTCCTTCCGGACCCATCGGGAGACCGAGCCCGTCGGGAATCCCGCCGCCTCGAGTCGGGCCCGATCCGCCGGGGCGAGGGCTCCCTGCTCGAAGGTCGGCAGGTACTGCACCGTCCAGCCGTCGGGCAGCACCAACGCCTTGCGGACCGTTCCCAGCCACTCGAGCACCCGGTCCACGGGGAACGGTTCCTGGCCGATGATCTGGAGGCCCACCTCCCGGATTCCTTCCGTCTCCGGGAGGAGCACGGCCCCCAGGACCAGACGTTGTCCGGAGCTTTTCAGCGATACCGAATCCACCGCCTCGGGGGACATCGTCTCGAAGCCGGGCAGGCGCTGCCGGATGAACCCGTAGTGGAACGGTTGCCGGGCGCTGTCCTGGAAAAACACCAGGCCCGGTGTGTCGAGCCGCAGGGTGAACTTCATCCAGCGGATGCCGCCGTCGGACGGGGCCTGGGCGCCCGAGAGGAAGGCGTCTCCCGGGAGCCTCGCCTGGTGCTTCCAGTCGTCGGACGTCTCCAGCGGTCGGGAGCGGATGCGGAAGTATTCCGCCATGGCATCCGACTCGGGCACCGGGAACGCATTGAAGCCTCCCACGGTCCGGGCCGCCTCGGACCAGGCCTTGAGGTCTCGACTCCGCTCGAGCAGGTGGAGTCGGTCACTTTGCCCGGAGCTTTCCACGCGGATCCGACCCGAGCCATCCCGTTTCGCCACAAGTCCCGGGCGTTCCTGCGCCTGGATCCCATGGATCATCCCCCAACACAGGGCGACGCCCCATGCCCAGCCGGCGAGGCCCTGCCATGGGCCCCTGCCGTTCCATCCGTTCCATCGGCTCATCCGTCGCGACATGCCCGGACCTTAGCCGGCCGAGCGCGCCGTGGCATCCGGATTGCAGGTCCGGTCCGATGGCTGCCGGTTTCGCAGGCGCAGGGCGTTGCCGATCACGACGATGTCCGACAGGCCCATGGTCAGGGCGCAGACCACCGGGCTCAGGAATCCCAGGGCTGCCAGCGGGACGGCGGCGGCGTTGTAGAAGAAAGCCCAGAAGAGGTTTTGCCGGAGGGTTTTCAGGGTCCGGGTCGACAGGTCCAGGGCCTCGACGACCGCGCCCAGGTCGGGGCGCAGCAGGACGAGGTCCGCGGCCTCGCGGGCCACGTCGGAGGCGCGGGCGACGGCGACGCCCAGATCCGCTGCGGCCAGGGCGGGGGAATCGTTGATGCCGTCCCCCACGAAGGCCACCCTGCGGCCCCGCGACCGGATCTCCCCGAGGATCCGCACCTTGTCCTCGGGCCGGCATTCGGCTCGGACCCGTTCCTGGGGGATCCCCACCGCCCGGGCCACGGCCCGGCAGGTCGGCTCGGTGTCCCCGGAGATCAACCAGGTCTCCAGGCCCTGGGCCTCGAGGCGTCGGATCACCTCGGGCGAGTCCTGGCGGACCGAATCGCCGATCTGGAGCGCTCCCAACAGGGTGGTTCCCTCGGCCAGGAGCAGGACGCTTTGGCCGGATTCGTCGGCCTGCCTCAGCCAAGCCTCGACCTCCGCAGAGAGCGACACCCCCAGGGAACGCATCCATCGGAGCGAACCCAACCTCAACGGGTGGCCGGGATCGCCTCCCGAGGCGGTCGCCTCGATGCCCTGACCGCGCCATTCCCGCCACGAGACCAACGCCGGCAGTTTGGGCTGCGGTTCGGTGCCGGATTCAGCCCCGGGAATCGACTCGGATTCCCGGCCACGATCTCGGGGTGCCCGGGCCGTGGCGACCACGGCCCGGGCCATCGGGTGTTGCGACCGTTCCGCCAGCAAGCTGGCCAAGGCCGGCAGCGGGACGGCCTGCTCCGATTCCGGGCGTTGGTCTTTCCAACGTGTCACGGTGGGTTGCCCCGCGGTGAGCGTGCCCGTCTTGTCGAAGGCCAGCGCCGAGAGTCGTCCGGTCTTCTCCAGAGCCACCGCGTCCCGGATGAGGATGCCCCGTCGGGCGGCGGCGTTGATGCCGGCCATCAAGGCCACCGGCGTGGCCAGGCCCATGGCGCAGGGACAGGCCACGATGAGCACCGAGCAGAAAGCCGCGATCGCATCGCTCCAGGGCGACACCGACGCCTGCGGGTGCCAGAGGAGGGGACTCACGGCCGACTGCCATTGGCGCAGGGTGTCGGGTGAAGCGACCCAGGCGGCCGCCGCGCCGACGGCGATGAGCACCACCACCGGCACGAAGACTGAACTGACCCGGTCGGCCAGGCGCTGGATCGAGGCGCGGCTCGACTGCGCCCGCTCGACCACCGCGGCGATGCGGGCCAGGCCGGTCTGCTCGCCGGTGGCGTCCACCCGCACCACCAGGCTGCCCTCGACATTGGTCGAGCCGGCCAGGAGCACCGAGCCTGCAGCTTTGCGGACCGGCATGGCCTCGCCCGTCAGCAGCGATTCATCGGCCGACGATTCGCCTTCGAGCACCACCGCATCGACCGGGACCTGGTCGCCGGGCCGGATGCGCAGGCGTTCCCCCAGCCGCAGTTGCGTGACCGGCACCTCTGCTTCCCGCCCTCCAGAATCCAGTCGCCGGGCCGTGGCGGGAGCCAGGGCCATGAGCGCTTTGAGGGCGTCTCCGGCCTTGGCGCCCATGCGGGCCTCCAGCGCATGGCCCAGACTGATGAGCGTGAGGATGCTCACCGACTCGGCGAAGAACAGGTGCGCGTGCGGTTGCGTGAAGAACAGCCAGAGGCTCCACACGTAGGCCGTGGAGGATCCCAGCGAAACCAGGGTGTCCATGTTCGACCGACCCACCCGGGCCTGCCGCCAGGCCCCGCGGTAGAATCGCCACCCGACGGCGGCCTGGACCACGGTCGCCAGGATCAGCGCCAGGGTCTGGAATCCGCGGTGCATGCCCCAGCCAGCGATCCAGTCGCCGGCCAACAGGAGCACCGTGGCCGGTCCTCCCAGCCAGAGGGCCGTCACCCACGGATTGGAGGGCTGGTTTTGGGGTTCCGGCGCAGAACCCGGCACGGATCCGCCCGAGGGTGCCGCAGGGTCGGGCAATCGGGCTCGATAGCCGGCCTGTTCGACCGCCCGGATCAACCGCATCGGTTCCACGGCCTGTCCCGGCAGCCAGTAGGTCCGTGCCCCCGCCGCCCGGAGGTCCACGACCGCTCGGGAGACCCCGGGCACGGATTGGAGGGCTTCGGTGACCGAGCGGGCGCAATTGCCGCAGTCCATGCCTTCGATACGCAGTTCGGTCAGGGCGCCCAACATGGGCGGTGGAGAGGTGCGGGGACGAAATTGGATTCCCTCGGATCCCATGCCGACAGCGTCGTTCCGGATCCGCAGGTCGGACAACCACAAAGGCGCGCCCGTTTTTGCCGACCCAACAACACAGGTGCCTTCGGAGCGCGAAGCTTGTAACATCCTTCGCCAACGCAACCGATGTCTCCTATTCCGTCCCAACTTGAGGAGCCCGTGCCCTTGCCTCAATCCCTGCGCGATCGCCTGGGATCCTGGCGAAAGCTGCGTTGCCTGTCGTCCCGGGACAACCGCGAGGTGTACCTGGTCGAGGACGCCCAGGGTGCCTGGAGAATCTTCAAGATCCACCGCCAGAGGGATGCCGAAACGCTGGTCCGTTTCCAGCAGGTGCGTGAGTCGCTGAAGGGGCTCACCCCCGAGGTGGGGTTGCTACCGGTGATCGATTACGGGCTCGAGCCGGTCCATGGGATCGCGTGGGAGGAACTGCCCGTGGCCGATTCGCTCGACGCGGGCTCGGTGCGATTCGAGGATTACACGCCCGTGTCCATGACCTCCGATCCCGTGCCCACGGCGGCTTCGGCGGCCCGGTCGGCCTTGTCGGTGGTCCGAGCCCTCGAGTTCCTCCATCGCCGAGGGTTGGTCCATGGAGACGTGAAGCCCGCCAACGTCCTGCGCTGGGGCGGTCAATGGACGCTGGGCGATTACGACACCTTGGGTCACTCGAGCGAGGCTGGGCGGACCATCACGGCTTCGACCGAGGGATATTGCCCACCGGGGACCTGCGAGGGCCCGGAGCGCGATTTCTATGCCTTGGGGAAGCTGATCTATGAGGCGTGGAGCGGAAACACCCGGCTGGAATACCCGTCCATCCCCCAGCGCCTCACGGAAGTCGGCACATGGAGCCGCGAGGATCGATTGATCAACCGGCTGATCGAGGCCTTGTGCCATCCGGTGGGCCTGAATCGCCTGCGTCGATTGGACGTCGTGCGCACGGTTTTGGAATCGGTGGAATCCGGGAACGCCGGCCGATTGTCGTCGTCGGAGGCGTTGCTCAGTCCCCGGGGGCGTCGCCCGCTGAAGATCACCGTCGGTGTGCTCGTGGTTCTAGGCATCGCCTGGACCCTCGTGCTGAAGAGCGGTTGGCTGCCCCGGTTGCCGCTGATCCCCTCGCTGATCGCCTGCCTCGGAGAACCGCCCTCGGAGGAACCCAAGAGCGGTCTCGTGGCCTATTATCCGCTCGACGGAGACGCCCAGGACTACAGCGGCAAGGAACACCATGGGGTGCCTTTCAATCTCTCCTGGACCAACGATGCCTCGAAAGGGCCTCGACGGGCCGCCTCCTTCAACGGCGAGGCCGGCATCAGCATCCCGGAGTTCCCGGAGTCCGAGACCAATGCCTACTCGCTGGTCCTGTGGATCCAATCCCGGGACCTCGCGCACCACGGAAAGCTCGTCCTGAAAGACCGCGCCGTCGGCGACCGCGACTCTCCGGGGCGTCAGTGGGCCCTGGGTTGGGATGGTGGAGCGATCAAGGGCGGTGTCTGGACGCGACCTGAAGGAAGCACCAACCAGTACCGGTCCCTGGAAAAACCGTATCAGGTCCAGACCGGGCGCTGGATCCACCTCGTCCAGACCTGGAATGGGCGGGCCTTGGAGCAGTGGGTGGATGGGCGGCGGGTCGAATCGATCTCGGCCGTGGGCGCCCTGGCCCCGGGTGACGCTCCGATCCGCATCGGTTGGGACCAGTATTATTTCTTCAAGGGTGCCATCGACGAGGTGCGCCTCTATGACCGCGTCCTTTCCGACGAAGAGGTCCGGGGCATGTACCGGCTCGGACTCCGCCGGGCCTTCCAGCGCTGGTGGTCCTCCGGATCGAGACCTTGACGGGAGGATTGGTTCCGCGGCGGGCACGACCAAAACCTTCCTCCTCGCAGCGATGGGTGGTTGATGGACCGACAGACCTGCAGCATCCTTCCTGGCGTGACCCTCTGTCTGGCGATGATTTGCCGTGCCCTCCGAGTCCGTTGGACCGGGATGGGATGGATGGTGTTTGTCGGTCTGTGCTCGACGGTGTTGGGTGCTGCCGGTGCCGGCGGCTCCAAGGCACCCGAACCCCGGGTGGACTTCAACCGCCAGATCCGGCCGATCCTTTCCGAGCATTGTTTCACCTGCCACGGTCCCGATGAGGGCAAGCGCAAGGCGGGCCTTCGTCTGGACCGCCAGGAAGACGCCTTCCAGAAGCTCAAATCCGGCCACCATGCCCTCGTCGCCGGCAAGCCCGAGGCCAGCGGCCTGGTCGAGCGCATCCTCACCAAAGACCCGGATGAGATCATGCCGCCCCCTCAGCACGGCAAGCCGCTCACGCAGGCCCAGATCGAACTCCTGCAGCAATGGGTCCGACAGGGGGCTGCGTGGCAGCAGCACTGGTCGTTCATCGCCCCCATTTTGCCCGAGCAACCCCGGGTGAAGGACGGCAAGTGGGCCCGCAACGCCATCGACACCTTCGTGCTGTCGCGCCTCGAGTCCGAGGGCCTCCAGCCCAATCCCGAGGCCGATCCGGTCAGTCTCCAGCGCCGGGCGACCCTCGACCTCACCGGCCTGCCGCCCACGGTGGAAGAGGTCGATGCGTTCCTCGCCGACAAGCGCCCCGACGCCTACGAGCGCCTGGTGGATCGCCTGATGGAGTCGCGCCACTACGGCGAGCGCGTCGGCCAGAACTGGCTCGACCTCGCGCGCTATGCCGACACCAGCGGCTACCACTTCGACGGCGTGCGGTTCATGTGGCTGTGGCGCGACTGGGTGATCGACGCCTTCAATGCCGACAAGCCCTTCGACCAGTTCGCTGTCGAGCAACTGGCGGGCGATTTGTTGCCCAACCCCACGGTGAGCCAGCGGGTGGCCACGGGTTTCGTGCGCAACAACATGACCAACGACGAGGGCGGTGCCGACCCCGACGAGTACCTCAACAAGTACGTGGTCGATCGGGTGAACACGCTCGGGGCCACCTTCCTGGGCCTGACGGTCGGCTGCACCGAGTGTCACGACCACAAGTACGACCCCATCAGCACCAAGGAGTTCTACCGTCTCTACGCCTTCTTCCACAACGTGCCGGAGAAGGGGCTCGACCGCATCCGCACCGACAACCCGCCTCCGCGCCTGCCGGTGCCCACTCCCGAGCAGGCCGCCCGATTCGTGGAGGCCGATTTCGCCCTGAAGGACGCCGAAAAGACGCTGCAGGACCGGACCAATGAGCTGGGTGAGACGCAAGAGAAGTGGGAGCGAGAACTGGGTGAGCGGCCGCCGCCGCCCGGCCCGACCCAGGGCCTCGCGGTCCACTGGCGATTCGAGGGTGCGACGGATTCCGGGGTGGCCTGGAAGGGCACCCATGCGGCCGAGTTCGTCGACGGACGCCTGGGCAAATCCCTCAAGCTCGATGGCAAGTCCCACGCCGAGGCGGCCTCACGGCCGGAATGGGGGCGAACCAATGCCTTCTCGGTGGCCGCATGGGTCCGCATCGAGGGCGATGGCGCGATCGTGAGCCAGATGGAGAAGGGGCCGGGATACCGAGGTTTCGACCTGTTGGTTTCCGACCGTCGTCTCCAGACCCACCTCATCCATGCCTGGCCTGACAACGCCCTCAAAGTCCGCACCAAGGATCAGTTGCCCCAGAACCAATGGCTCCATGTCGCCGCCAGCTACGACGGGTCGGGCAAGGCCTCCGGAGTGCGGTTGTTCGTCAACGGCGTGCGCAAGGATCTGGAGACCGAAAAAGATCAGCTCAAGGATTCCCCGGTCACCGCCGAACCGTTGCGCCTGGGTTCCCGCAACGCCGAGGCCTGGTTCGCCGGCCGGTTGGACGACCTTCGCATCTTCTCCCGGGCCCTTTCGGAGTCCGAGGCCCGGTCGCTGACCTTCGAGGGCTATGCCGCCATCGTGGCCAAGTCGCGAGGCCAGCGCTCCGAGGAGGAACGCAATGAACTGGCCCGGTTCTATCGCGAGAACCATGCGGTCGATTACCTGCGCGCCGAGAAGGCCTTGGCCCAGGCCCGCCGCAACAAGGAGGGTTTCTATTCCAAGATTCCGACCACCCTCATCATGGAGGAGCTCGACCCCCCGCGTGATACGTACGTGTTGGTCCGGGGTGATTTCCGCAACCGGGGCGAG
The DNA here is from genome assembly GCA_964386625.1 of uncultured Akkermansia sp. Lineage (GTDB taxonomy): Bacteria > Verrucomicrobiota > Verrucomicrobiia > Limisphaerales > UBA9464 > SXXZ01. The sequence continues at coordinate 14,057 of CAYLTF010000069.1, forward strand.
CGCGTCGAGCCGGGCACACCGTCCTTCCTGCCGCCGTTGCCGCCGGGGCCGACCAACCGGCTGGCCCTCGCCCGCTGGTTGGTGTCCAAGGAACACCCCCTGACCGCCCGGGTCACCGTCAACCGCTACTGGGCGATGTTCTTCGGCAATGGATTGGTGAAGACCGCCAACGATTTCGGATCTCAGGGCGAGTGGCCCAGTCACCCCGAGTTGCTCGACTTCCTGGCCACCCGTTTCCGCGACGGCGGACCGGCAGCGGTACCCTCGCGCCGCCGCGGCGCCAAGGAGCCCGTGCTCAAGCCCTGGAGTGTGAAGGACCTGGTGCGCCTCATCGTCACCAGCTCCACCTATCGGCAGGCCGCCACCACCACTCCGGACAAGTTGACCCGAGATCCTTACAACCGCCTGTTCACCCGTGGCCCGCGCCTGCGGCTGGACGCCGAATACATCCGTGACAACGCCTTGGCCGTCTCGGGCCTGCTCAACCCGAAGATCGGAGGGCCCAGCGTCAAGCCCTACCAGCCGCCGGGCATCTGGGACGGCACCGACTCGGTCTTCGTGCAGGATCATGGCCAAGACCTGTATCGCCGCGGGATGTACGTCTTCTGGCGACGCTCGGCCCACTATCCGTCCTTCGCCACCTTCGACGCGCCCAATCGCGAAGTCTGCACGTTCCTTCGCCAGCGGACGCAGACCCCGTTGCAATCCCTCGTGCTCATGAACGACCCGGCCTTCGTCGAGGCGGCCCGTGGCCTCGCCCAGCGGGTGCTCAAGGAAGAGCCGTCGGATCTCGATCGCCGGTTGGTCCGCGCCTTCCGCCACACGCTGGGTCGCAAACCTCAACCCGACGAGGTGGCCGTCTTGAAGCAGACCCACGAGCAGCAGTGGGCCCGCTTCAAGTCCGACCCTGCGGCCGCCAAGGCCCTGATCGCCGTGGGCGAATCCAAAGCCCCGGAATCGGCCGATCCGGCCGAGCTCGCCGCCATGACCGCCGTGGCCAACGTGCTCCTCAACCTCAACGAGACCATCACCAAGTGAACCCCTCCTACCTCCAGGGCGAGGCCGAGCGCATCCTGAGCCGGCGCGCGTTCCTCACCCGCAGCTCCACGGGCCTCGGGGCCATGGCGTTGGCCTCCTTGCTGCCGGCTCACCTTCGCGGAGCCCAGGCCATCCCCGCCACACGGGCCGTCCCGGGTGCCCTGAAGACGCTGCACCTGGCGCCCAAGGCCAAGCGGGTCATCTACCTGTTCCAATCGGGCGCTCCGTCGCACCTCGACCTGTTCGATCCCAAGCCCAAGCTCAAGGAGATGACCGGGCAGGAGTTGCCGCCGAGCGTCCGCCGCGGCCAGCGCATCACCGGCATGACGGCGGGGCAGGCCGTGCTCAAGTGCGTGGGCTCTCCTTTCGAGTTCAAGAAATACGGGAAGAGCGGGATGGAGATCACCTCGCTCATGCCTGGCATCGGGGCGGTGGCCGACGACATCGCGCTCATCCGCACGATGCATGTCGACGCGATCAACCACGACCCGGCCGTGACCTTCTTCGGCACCGGCAACCAGCAGCCGGGCCGGCCCACCATGGGCGCCTGGATCGCCTACGGGCTGGGTTCCGAGAACGCCAACCTGCCATCCTACGTGGTGCTGGTCAGCGGCAGCGGCGGCCAGTCGTTGCAGGCCCGCTATTGGGGCAATGGATTCCTTTCGGCCAACTACCAGGGTGTGCAATTGCGCAGCCAGGGCGACCCGGTGCTCTATGTGTCCAATCCTCCGGGCCTGAGCGGCGATTCGCGTCGTCAGTTGCTCGATGCGATGCAGACCCTCAACAAGCGGCAGCTCGGCCTCCTGGGCGATCCCGACATCGCTTCGCACATCGAGAGCTACGAGCTGGCCTTCCGCATGCAGACCAGTGTGCCGGAGCTGGTGGACCTGTCCTCGGAGCCCGAGTCGGTGCTCAAGCTTTATGGGGCGCAGCCGGGCAAGCCCTCCTTCGCCAACAACTGCCTCTTGGCCCGGCGTTTGGCCGAACGCGGTGTGCGGTTCATCCAGTTGTGTCACCGCGACTGGGATCACCACGGTGGCCTGCCTGATGGCATCAAGGCCCAGACCCGCAACACCGACCAGGCCAGCGGCGCGCTCATCCAGGACCTCAAGCAGCGCGGACTGCTCGACGACACGCTGGTGATCTGGGGCGGCGAGTTCGGGCGCACGGCTTACTCGCAGGGCGACATCAGTGCCAACAGTTTCGGCCGTGACCATCATCCGCGCTGTTTCTCGCTGTGGATGGCGGGTGGCGGCATCAAGCCGGGCATGGTCTACGGGCGCACCGACGACTTCGGCTACAACATCGTGGAAGACCCGGTGAACGTGCATGACTTGCACGCCACCATGCTCCACCTGCTGGGCATCGAGCACACCCGACTGACCCACCGTTTCGAAGGCCGCGATTTCCGCCTCACGGACATCGCTGGTGAGGTGATCAAGCCCTTGTTGGCTTAGGCTCCGCGGGATGGGGCTCGAGCCCGCAGGGAAGCTCTGAGAGATTCAACTTTGGCGCTTTGCGCCGGGATTGTGTTGTTCGCTTCCAGAGCGGGCTCGAGCCCCATCCCGCTCCGCCCGGGTACCTATTGCAGGGGATGGGGCTCGAGC
>CAYLTF010000070.1:0-16641 GCA_964386625.1 uncultured Akkermansia sp.
CCAAAAAAAAAAGCCGCCGACGGAAGTCTCCATCGGCGGCTCTGGGTCGGTCACCGGATCCGGCGACTATTGTTTCTTCAGGCGGAACTGCCGGAACTCGCCGCTCCCCTCCGCGGGGATCGGAACGATCACCGGCACGTCTTCGCCCAGGGTCTCGATCTCTCCGATCGCATCCTCCGTCTGCCACTCGACTCCGAGCAGCGTCGTGGATTCGACCCGGAACCGGCCACCCTCAGGGCCGACGACCCGGAGCGCGAGCGACTGATCAGCCTGCACCAGCAAGGAGATCCGGGTCCGCTGGATGGACTTGGTCTCGGATCCCGGTCCGGAACCGACCGGGCGGACGAACACCCGGAAGGTCGCCTGGATGCGGCTCACCGAGTCGCTGACCGAGACGGTCACCACATTGGTGGTGTTGGCCAAGCCCGCCGCCGGAGTCCACTCCAACAGACCGTTGGTGGAGACGGTCAGGCCGGCAGGCCCGCGCTCCAGCCGGTAGCTGAGAGTCTGCACCGGGATGTCGGTGTCGGTCGCTTTGAGCGCCACCGCGAGCTTGCTCGCCGCGGCCACGGTCAGGTTGGTCACCGGGAACACCGGAGCGGCATTGGCCTCGCGGACCGTCACCACGAAATTGGTCGTGGTGCTGCGCGGGCTCGAGGCGTCGTCGGTCACCCTGACGACGATGGTGTTGGTGCTGGGCCCCTGATCCTCCGTCGGCGACCAGGAGATCACCCCGGCGTCGGTCATCGTCAGCCCCTTCGGGCCACTGACCAAGGTGAGGGTCAGTTTCTGGGCCGGAAGGTCCGTGTCCCGGGCGATCAGCGTGAAGTTGAGGCCGGCGGTCTCGAGGATCGATCGGCTGAAGGCATTCACGAACGTCGGGGCGTTGTTGGCCTCGGTGACGAAGATCGTGAACGAGTTGGTGGTGCTCATCGACGGAGTGCCATTGTCGGCCACCGCCACCGTCACCACATTGGTGCTGGGGCCCTGTTCCTCGGTCGGCGTCCAGGTCAACTGCCCTTCGGTCGAGACCGTCAGGCCTTTCGGGCCGGAGACCAAGGCGTAGGTGAGTTTCTGGGCCGGTTGATCAAGATCGCGACCGATGAGCCGGAAGTTCAGGGAATTCAGTTCCCGGAGGGTCCGGTTGAACAGGTTGGCGAAGGTCGGAGCCTTGTTGGCCGAAAGCACTTCGATCTCGAAGGTCCGCGTCACCACCCGAAGCCCGTCGCTCACCGACACCGTCACCGGGTGCTTGGCCGAAGCCTGCTCGCCGGACGGGGTCCACGACACGAGACCCTCGACGGGGTCGATCGACATGCCGACCGGACCCTCGACCAGGGCGAAGGTCAGTCGCTGGGCCGGAAGATCCGCGTCCTTGGCCGACAGGCGCACCCCCCAAGGCTTGAGGGCCTCGACGGTCTGATTTTCCACCGACGCCAATTCCGGCGCCTGGTTGATCTCGAGGACGATCACGTTGAAGGCGTTGGTGCCGCTGAGGGCCGGGCTGCCGTTGTCGGTCACCTTCACCACCACGCGGTTGGTGCTGGGACCCTGCGTTTCCGTCGGACGGAACCGGACCTGCCCCGCCTCGCTCACAGTCAGTCCATCCGGACCGGACACCAGCGCGAAGACCAGCTTCTGCGCCGGCACATCGGTATCGGAGGCCGCGAGGTTGAGGACGAGGTTGCCGTTCTCGGACACCCGGCGCACCGCCACATCGGCGATCGTCGGCGCCGTGTTCGACGGCCGGACCACCAACACGAACGCACCGGGCACCTTGGCGGTGCCGTCGGTCACGAACACTTCAACCCGATTGGTCGTCCCGCCTTGATCGGCCGCCGGGGTCCATTCGACCAACCCCGCATCGGAAACACTCAATCCCTTCGGTCCGCTCGTCAGGCCGAACACGAGTTTCTGCGCGGGCAGATCCGTGTCTTTCGCGCTCAACTGGATCGTCAGCGGCTTGAGGACATCGACCGTCTGATCGGCGACGCCGGAGAGGACCGGCGCATCGTTGATCTCATTGACGACCACCTGGAACTCGCCCGGCACGACCACGAGGCCGTCGGACACGTTGAACTTCACGGTCTCGGTCTTGCCGCCGGACTCCTCGCCCGTGGCCCAGGCCACCTGACCGGATTGGCTCAGGGTCAACCCGGCCGGACCGCTCACCAGACGGAACACCAGCGCCTGCTTGGGCAGATCGGCGTCGGTCGCCCCCAGGGTGAGAGCCAGCGCCTTGCCTTCGTCGAGCGTCTGCCTGGCGACCGACGCCACGACCGGCGACTCGTTGACCTCGTTGACGACCACCTGGAACTCGGCGCCCACCGTCTGGAGGCCATCGGAGACGCTGAACTTCACGGTCTCGGTCTTGCCGCCGAAGTCCTCACCCGCGACCCAGGTCACCTGCCCCGCCGGCGAGACGGTCAAGCCGGCCGGACCGCTGGTGAGTTGGAACACCAGGGGTTGCTTCGGCAGATCGGCATCGGTGGCCGTGAGGCTCAGGCTCAGCGCCTTGCCCTCATCGAGAGTCTGCCTGGAGACGGCCGCGATGGCCGGGGCCGCATTGACCTCCTTGACCACCAGCGTGAAGCGATTGGTGACCGAATCGATGCCGTCCGAGACCGCCACACCCACGACATTGGTGCTCGGCCCCTGTTCCTCAGCGGGCGTCCAGCTCAGCGCACCCGAGGCGCTCACCGTCAATCCCGCCGGACCTCCCACCAACGAGAACCCGAGCGGCGCTCCTTCAGGATCGGAGGCCTTCAGGGTCAGGTTGAACGGTTTGCCCTCGTCGATGGTCGCGTTGGCGATCGCATCGAAGACGGGCGACTTGTTCAACCGGGTGAACGCGAACAGGTTCGTGACCGGGTTGTTGCAGTAGATCCAGTCCCGCTGCGAATCGATCGGGGCGATCTCCTTGATCATCGGCCTGACGGACACCTCGTAGACGCCGTTGGGCAGTTCCACGAATCGAGCCCAACTGTTGGTGATCATCGCGCTCACCACCACGTCGCCTGGATCGGATGCCCCGATCTCGCGAACGCGGGTCAACTGCACCTCGAAAGGCACGCCGATCGCCGGCTTGCCATTGACGGTGATCTGCACCTCCTTGACGCCGCGCTGGCTGGTGTACCAGTCGAGGTAGGCGTGGCGATCGACGCCCGTGGTCTTGTCGAGCAGGTAGTGCTCACCACCGATGGGCCGCATCTCCAGGGTCCAGAGACCCACCGCCGGAGAGGCGACGGTCAACTCCGGTCCCGCCACGATGGCGTTGGTCCCCGCTTTGACCACGACTCCCAACGGATTGATGAGGCGGTAGCGGAAGGCCGTGGCCGGGGTCGGGATGCCGACGTTGTCCAGGTCGAGCGTCAACGATTCGCCGGACTTCACGTTGAAGCGGTAGGCCGCATGGTCCTCCTCCAGCGCCTTGAAGCTCGGGAGGTCGATGGCCAACCAGCGGGCGCCGCAGAACTGCAGCGTGTAGTGCGTCTGAGTGACCGGCGTCCCACCGATGCGGGACTCGAGGCGGATCACCTTGCCCCGGGCGAAGGTGCCCAGGTTCACCGAGGCCGTTTTCTCCCAGCGGAGCCCATTGGTGCGGGCTTCGGCTGCGGTATACGAGACCGTCACCGTCGCAATGCGATTGGTGCCGTCGAAGGCGTCCACGATGGTGGTCTGCGGGTCGTTGGTGTTGACCGTGACCGTCGTCAACTGCAGGTCCAGCGGTCCGCCATCGGCAAGCACGTGCCAGGTGTGGATCTGGTTGGTCTCATAGTTGCCCACCAGCGGACCGCAGATGCACGGGGCCAAGTCCCAAGGCGGCGGCTCGACGGGAAACTCGGGAGGCGTCACGACGACCGATGCGGCCTTCACCGTGATGGCAACCGTGGCGACGGCCGAATCGGCCGAGCCATCATTGACCTTGAAGGTGAAGCTGTCGGCCCCGGTGAAGCCGCTCCTCGGCGTGTAGATGCGATTGGCACCGGTTCCCGTGAGTGTGCCGTTGGCCGGCGGCGCCACCACCGTGAAGGTCAAGGCGGCTCCCTCGGGATCCGTTCCGGCCAGCACGATCGGCAACGTCTGGCCACTGACGACCGTGAGGGCCTGCCCCGCCGCCGTCGGCACCTGGTTGGCCGGGCCGCTGTTGCCGAGCGCCGTCAGCTTGAGACCGGCGAACTTCTCCATGCCGCCGGGAATGGCCAGGGGGTCGGTCGGGATCGAATAGGTGAAGGCCGCCGAAAGGCCCACCTGCGTCGGCACCGTGTTCTTGCCCGCCTTGAGCGCGGCTTCGGCCAACTCCCAGGTCGCGAAGACGGCGGTGTCCCAGACGGCGACCTTGAGAGTCACCGTCGCACCCGGGGCGAAGCCGGAGAGCGTGGCGATGGAACCGGGGCCGCCCGCCGCGCCCGGATTCCAGGTGCCCGGATAGGCGGTGGTGGAGTCCCGGAACGGGGCCGGGGCGAACGACTGATTCAGGGCCCCCTCGGAGGCGCCGTAGAAGATCCTCGCAACGAAGGTCGTGCCGACCAACGGCTTTCCGGTGGAGTCGTTGACCTGAGCCAGGCCCCGGTTGTTCAGGTTGATCTGGCCATTGTTGCCATCGGCATTCACGGCGATCGAGACGATCGCGACCGCCGAATCCAGGGCCCCGTCGTTGACCTTGAAGGTGAGGCTGTCGGATCCGGTGAAGCCCGACTTGGGCGTGTAGGTCAGGTTGGGTGCCGTGCCCGACAGGGCCCCGTTGGCCGGCTGGGTCACCACGGCGAAGGTGACCGGCTTGCCCTCAGGATCGACGCCCGCCAGGACGATCGGCAGGGGCTTGCCCGCCACCGTGGTCAGCGTCTGGCCTTGGGCGACCGGCGGCTGATTGGCGGAGACCGCCTTCACCGTGATCGAAACCGTGGCCAATGCGGAATCAGACGTCCCATCGTTGACCTTGAAAGTGAAGCTGTCGGCACCTGTGAATCCGGACTTCGGAGCATAGATCCGGTTGGCCCCGTTGCCCGTCAGGGTGCCATTGGCCGGCAGGGTCACCACGGTGAAGCTCAGGGCCGCTCCTTCAGGATCGGTGCCCGAGAGCACCACCGGCAGCGTCTGGCCCGCCAGAACGCTGAGGGTCTGCCCCGCCGCCGTCGGTGCCTGATTGGCCGGACCACTGGTGTTCAACGCGGTCAGCTTCAGGCCCGGAAATTTCTCCATGCCGCCGGGGATGGCCAACGGATCGGTCGGGATGGTGTAGGTGAAGGCCGCCGAAAGGCCCGCCTGCGTCGGCACCGTGCTCTTGCCCGCCTTGAGCGCGGCTTCGGCCAGTTCCCAGGTCGCGAACACCGAGGTATCCCACACGGCAACCTTCAGCGTCACCGTCGAACCCGGGTTGAACCCGGAAAGCGTGGCGATGGCTCCGGGACCGCCCGCGGCCCCCGGATTCCAGGTGCCCGGATAGGCGGTGGTCGAGTCGCGGAACGGCGCAGGATTGAACGACTGGCTCAAGGCGGACTCGGAGGCCCCGTAGAAAATCTTCGCCGCGAAGACGGTGCCCACCAAGGGCTTGCCGGTCGCATCATTCACGAGAGCGAAGCCCCGGTTGTTGAGGTTGATCTGACCGCCATTCTGCGAGACCGAAATGGATACCGTGGCCACGGCAGAATCGAGCGAGCCGTCATTGACCTTGAAGGTGAAGCTGTCGCTGCCGGTGAATCCGGACTTCGGCGTGTAGGTCAGGTTGGGCGCTGTGCCGGCCAACGTGCCGCTGACCGGTTGGGTGAGCACCGTGTACTTGAGGGCCGCACCTTCCGGGTCCTTGCCCGTGAGGGTGAGGGTCTTGGCTTCGCCCAAGGCGACACTGACGTTCTGGGAGTCCGCCGTCGGGGCCTGATTGACCACCGCCGCCTTGACCGTGATCGAAACCGTGGCGACCGCCGAATCCAACGATCCGTCATTCACCTTGAAGGTGAAGCTATCCACGCCCGTGAATCCGGCTTTGGGTGTATAGCTTGCCTGAGGTTGTCCTCCCCAGGCTCCGCTGACGGTTCCATTCACCGGCAGGGTGACGATCGAATAGGAGAGAGAAGCCCCTTCGGGATCGGTACCCGCAAGCACCAGTGAAAGAGTCTGGCCGGTGACCACGGTTTGCGACTGGCTCAAGGCCGTTGGCGGCTGATTGACCACGACCGACTTGACCGTGATCGAAACCGTGGCGACCGCCGAATCCAACGATCCGTCATTCACCTTGAAGGTGAAACTGTCTGCACCGGAATACCCCGACTTCGGTGTGTAGACCCGATTCGCACCGGTGCCCGTCAGCGTGCCGTTGACCGGGGATGCCACCACCGTGTAGCTCAACGCGGCCCCTTCGGGATCGGAACCAGCCAAGACGATCGACAAGGTTTGGCCGGTGTTGACGCTGAGAGTCTGTCCCGCCGCCGTCGGCGCCTGGTTGACCGGTCCGGTGTTGCTGAGAGCCGTGAGTTTCAGCCCCGGAAATTTCTCCATGCCACCGGGAATGGCCAATGGATCGGCCGGGATGGAATAGGTGAATGCCGAAGAGATTCCCGCCTGAGTGGGCACCGTGTTCTTGCCGGCGGCCAAGGCGGCCGAAGCGGCGCTCCAGGATCCGAACACCGCCGAATCATACACCGCCACCTTCATGGTCACCGTCGAACCGGGCGCGAAACCCGACAGGGTTGCGATCGTACCGGGGCCTCCGGTGCCCGCCGGGTTCCAGGTGCCTGGATAGGTGGTGGAGGAGGCGCGGAACGGAGATGGGGCGAACGATTTGCTGAGCGTGGACTCGGAAGCCCCGTAAAGCACCACCGCCACGAAAGAGGTCCCCGTCAACGGTTTCCCGCTCGAGTCATTGACCAGCGCGAACCCGCGGTTGTTGAGGTTGATCTGTCCTTGCCCGAGGGCAGAAACTATCCAGGCGAACCACGCGAGGATCGACAAATGCTTGATCATAGTTGGGTATACGGGTTTTCGGAGATTTTCGGGCTTTCGGGAGGGTTTCCCAAGCCACTCTCATTGCAGCCGGCAAGAGTGGCCCTGAAGATTCTACGTAAAATGCTTACAGTATCCCAGAAACACCTTTTCCGCAATAACCGAGCCACTTCAACGAGGCTAGGGTATTTTTCGGTGGGTTCGGTGAGGCGCTAAAGAAGGGAAACCGCACATCATTGCGGTTCGAGAGGATCCGGGGCCTCCGTCGCGTGGACACTCCGGTCACCTCCCCTGGCAGAAACTCGTCGGGAGCCGACCCTGGTCCTGCAAAAAAAACACCCAAGGCCAACTTGCGACTTGCCGCGACCACCGAGGCCCCGTACTTAACACGCTCTGTTCCGCGCTTCGCGCATCGCCGGTGTAGCTCAGTGGCAGAGCAACGGTTTCGTAAACCGTAGGTCGTCGGTTCAATCCCGACCACCGGCTCCAGTACGTTTTCCCCAGTGTTTTCAGGGTTTTTGAGCGTTTCGTCGCCCTCGAGACTCCTGACTGACCGGAGAGCGGTCAGGAAAACCGCGAGGTGGCCCTCTTTCGACGCTTTCATGTCGGTCCCCAGGCTGGGCTGAGGCTCCTGGAGCCGGGCCGATCGACTCGAAGACGTCGAAGCATGGAGCCAGTCCCTGATCTGAAACCGGACTGGATCCGAAACAGACTTACTTTTCCCCGGAGCGGCAACTTCTCGGTCCTTGGGCGCCCATCGCCATCAGGGAAAACAGGAAAACTCCCGCACCGAAACGCATGCCGCCTCCGTCTTCCATCGCCTTCGCCGCCGTCTCAGGCGGTGTTCAAACCAAAAACACCTTCTTCCCGCGCTTTTCGCCGGTGGTCTTCACCTGGTCGGGGTTCTCTTTCACCCATTTCATCACCGCAGAATAAGAGCAGCCGGTGGCTTTGCTCAGGTCCTTCTGGCTCATCCCTCGGGGAGATTTCTTCAGTTCGGTGATGAGTTTCTCGGACATGGCGGGTGCCGGCGAGGCCGGGCGATCCTGGAGCGGCGATTCCACTCCGCTCCCCGCAGCTCCACCGCCACCGGCTCCGAGATCCACACCGATCTCCCTGCAGAGAGAACGCAACTTCGCATCGATGTCAGCGATCCTGGCCTCATGAGCCTCACGCTCCTTGAGCAGGACGTTCAGGGAGTTGGCGGAGATGAGCGCCAACTTCTGCTCCACATCGCGTTTTTGGGCTTCGATGAGCTGGTTGATTTCGTTCATGGTGCGATTGGAGATATCTGGAGAATCGGGAATCACCGCGGAAAGGATCGCCTCGATCTCAGCTTTCTGGGTCTGGTTTTTCTTCCCCCCCATGAAATACGAATGCAGGACCACCCGCAGATGATTGTCGGACAGAAAGGCCGCTTTCTGTCGATATTCCACCCTCACCGCCGAAATCCGTTCCATGATTTCGGCTGTTTTTAGTTTGATCCTTTTCAAGTTCGAAGACGTAGGGGGACACCGATTCTCGTCCTCTTCTTGAACGATTCCATCGAGGCCCACCGATCCGACCCGGCTCCGGAGTGTTACACGGTTTGACACCGCTGCAACCGGAGGGCCCCGCCCATCGATGAACGCGCTCGATCCGGGGGCCGGATCGCGAAAGCACTCGCTGGGGTCGGGGCCTGCCGGAATGAGCGCCGATCTCCGTTGCCACGAGCCCCGCCCGGGAACGAAAGACCCACGACCCACCATCACCGACGAAGACTCTGATCGACGGGGCGATTCTAAGCCGAGTTTGCCGCATCTCCCATCACCCGCAGAGGGGATGAACGCCACCTTGGAGACCTGACGCCAGGCAGGCGGTTGCGGTTGCTCCCCCGAGACGGACCGGCGGGAACAGCGATTCCGGATGAGGCACCCGACGGGCCCGGCGAAACAACGGCCCCTTTCCGGGCATCTTTCACCAGGGACGGACTCTCACTCCCTGGAGGAAGTCGTCCGTAGATTCGATGGCGATGTTGATCCACGAATTGCTGGATCGAATTCATTTCAAGCCCCACTTCTTCTTCGGCAAGCACCGCTCCATTCGGATCGGCAGCACCCAAGCGAAACAGTGCGGAGATCAATATCGGAATGGAATCATTCGTCATCGTGAACCTGAATGGGCAGGTATTGGATTCGTTGATTTCATGTTCCAGCACCGTTTTCAGTGACTCCTCGTTGCAGAACTCGATTCGATGACAAGAACGATCGAGCCTCTGCTCCAACCGAGGCATCAGGCTACCGTCAAATCCAGGACTGAAAAACCGCTGCTCATAAGACAGAATGGCATGATTCTGGACGCGGACCGCCAAATAAGCAGCGAGATCCCTGACAAAGGGGCCTCGGCTTCTCGGGTGAATGTAACTGATGAGTTTGAGACGGATGATCCGGTAGTTGTTCAACAACTGGTTCAACACGGGGTCGTCACTCAGGCTCGGACCCACTCTGGGTGCGTCGGAGTTCACAATCGTATGGCCAAGAGGGCGGTTGGAAGTTTGCCGGAGCCGAAGTCAGCCCCACCGAAGACCGCGGAAGTCTCCAAGCGATCCACCGATGGATGGCCTCATCGACCTGCTCGATCGAATCCTATCTCCAAAACCCATGTTTGTCATCCAAGGGCCCAGATCGCCGAGACGTCCCGCTCTTCACCCCGCCTCGCACCTCATCCAGGCCTCCCAGAAAACCGGACCGCAAAAAGGCTTCATCCCGGATCGTCGGCATCTCTATGCTGAAAATTGGTGAAACTATCCCGACGATTCCAATCCGCTGTGTTTCTGGGAGTTGCGGCGTTGACGGCGGCGTTCCTGATCTTCCGTTCCGTCAGCGAAAACTCGTCGGGCTCGGAGAAGCTCCCCAGGCTGCAGGTCGGGAAGACGGAGACGCGCTCCACTCTGACCGGCGAGTATTCATCCATCACACCAGAATTCGCCACCTTCAGTTCCGGGCGAGTGGTTCTGCTGTCGGACAACCCTCACCCGTTCTGCAGGAAAATCGTCTACCACCTCGAACGAAGCCTCACCCACTCCCCACACATCCGGACGGTGGAGCGCCTGACTGAACCGTTCACGATCACTCGGCGAGACGACGCACCCGACCTGTTCCTGCGGGTGGACTTGACGAGCGCGAACGGCAGTGGAGTGCTGACGTCGACCTTCAAGTCGGTCGTGACCGCCTCGCTGGGCAACACACCGTGGTTCGACACCACATTCGTCCGCGATGGCAGCAGCGCGCCTGTCGTCTCCATCAATTGGAAAACAACGGTGGATTCGGAAACCACCTTCCAGGGGCTCAGCACCGATCGCTACGAAAATGCGGCCCAGAGCATCGCCCACTCGCTGGCTGAATCGATCACCCAGAAAATCGCCCCACTTTCAGAGGAATTTCCTCCCCTGCCCTCGCTGCCTGCGGAGTTCTTCGGTCCCTATGAGCCCGTGGCTGATTTCGACTGGATGAGCACGGTATCCGCCCACCGGTCCGCATCCTACTGTGGGCTTTTCACGCACAACGAGACCTATTGGCTGTTCCAAGCCTCGACCAACCCGACCCCCATGCTGGAAGGGATCGCCCAATCGTTGAATCGGGCGGGATGGGTGGTCCAACCCCTCGATTTCAAGGGCACGCTCGACCCGCGGCTGGAAGCCCGGCAAGGGGAGGCGAGGGTGACGATCTTCCGTCGATTCCGCTCTCACACCCTGCTGAACGCAGAGCCCTCCGATCCGCGGCGCTTCGAGTTCATCGTCTGGCACCACAAACCGTTGAGCCGGGCTGAACGGTTCCGAGCGATGGCACTCCTCCTGGACCGGAAGCCCTGGGATCCAGAGACCTTGCTGCCGTTCGTGCACTCGTTCGAGGTGGAACAACGGCGACGGTTCTTCGACCGGCTGATGCAAAGCAGATCCTCGTCGCCCCGGGGCTGCCTGCAGTTGGCGAATCTCTTCCTGGACCTGGGCCGGACCAACGATGCACGGCACCAACTGCTCAAGGTGCACACGTTGAACGCGACGCGTCCGACCTCCGATTCCTTGAGGCGGCACATCGTGGATCTGGCCGGCAAGCTTCAGCCTCGGTCACGGCAGGAACTCGAGTACGCGCCGGAGATCTGCCGCGAATTGGGATTCATCGAGATCGAGAAGGTCACCCGGCCGATGGAATTCACCCGTGGCTTCGGTGAACCGCTGGTGCTGTTCGGCCCCTGCAACAACACGCTGCGCATCAACGCCCTGACGGTGAGACCCACCGGGAAAGACATCTACTCGATCGAGCATCGCCACGCCGAAAAGGGAATGGACGGCGTTGGAACCGGTGCATTCGGGGGTGATCAAGGAAGATTTGGGGAGCACACCCTCGGCGGCGGCGGGCGGACGGTGCTAGTCCGATCCGAGGCACTGCCGGACGCCCAAGGAGTGAAATTCACCGTCCGGCCCAAGGAACGTGAGCCCAGAAGCCCCTGATCGTCGAATCGACAGAGAGAATCTGGGGAACCCCTTCGATCATGAGCATCGGTGGGTGCGCTGCTTGCCAGGCAGGCCTGCCCGATGGTTTCGTTGGCCATGCCCCCGGTCTGGTTCCGCCTGCTCGTCGCGCTGAGTCTATGGACGAGCGCGCTCGGTGAAGGCATCGCCACGCCGGTCATCAGCGAATGCCTCACGAGCAACTCCGGCGGTTTGAGGGACGAAGACGGCGATTCGCCCGATTGGGTCGAGATCCACAACCCCGGAGCCGCGCCGGTGAACCTGGCCGGGTGGTTCCTGACCGACTCCGCGCTCAGACTCACCCGATGGCGTTTCCCGGAACGGAATCTCCCGGCCAACGGACGGCTGCTGGTATTCGCGTCGGGCAAGGATCGCACGAACGCCGCCGCTCCACTCCATGCGAACTTCGCCCTGTCGGCCTCGGGGGGCTACGTGGCGCTGGTGCGACCCGACGGCGTCACCGTGGCCAGCGAGCACCACTACGAGGCGCAGCGGCCCAACGTCTCTTTCGGGACCGGCCGGAGTCTGGCCACGAGTCCGCTCGTGGCCACCGGGGCCTCGGCGCGTATCCTGGTTCCCAAGGCGGCGGCCATGGCTCCCGGCTGGAATGAGGGCGGCGAGTTCGATGATTCGACTTGGGCCTCCGGCAACACAGGGCTGGGCTTCGACCAATCCGAGGCCAGCTCCGGACTGCTCGCTTTCTGGGACTTCAACGACGCGGCCGATCCGGCCTCGGTCCGGGATCGGAGCGGACGCGGCCGGGACGGACGGCTTTCGGGCGTGGGATTCAGTGCCGACGCCGGAGGGCGCACCGGCCTGGCCGGCGACCGATCCCTGAACTGCGCGGGCAAGGGCACGATGTCCGTGCCTGACGCGGCGAAGGGGATGTTCGACACGGCGATCGCCCACGATGCGGTCACCCTCAGTCTGTGGGTGTACGGAGGCACGGCACAACCGGCGCAGGACAGCGTGTTCTGGGCCGGCAGCCAAACCGACGGCGGTGGGACGCGATCGCTGAACGTCCACCTGCCCTGGAGCGATTCGGTCGTCTACTGGGACACCGGATGCTGCGACCCCGGACTGCACCGGATCTCGGTGGGAGTGCCGGACAGCACCCGATGGAAGGGACGCTGGAACCACTACGCCTTTCTCAAGCAAGGCGACTCGAAGCGGATCTTCTGGAACGGCACGTTGCTCGCGGAGGGGAAAAACACGGAGAACCTGAATGCGATCCGGAGCTTTTTCCTGGGCAGCGGAGCCGCGGGCACGAGCACCTATCATGGGCGGATCGATGATGTGGCGATCTGGGACGAGGCCCTCAACGCCGCGCAGATCGCGGCCTTGGCCTCGGGCACATCCCCTCTGGAGATCCGTCGGTATGGCCCGCTGATCGCCACCGATCTCGGAGGGGCGATGCGCGGGGTCAACGCCTCGGCGCTGGTGCGGATCCCGTTCACAGTGGCCGATCCCTCGGCCATCGACCTGCTGCTGCTGCGGATGCAGTACGACGACGGCTTCGTCGCCTGGCTCAACGGAATCGAGGTGGCCCGGCGCAACGCTCCCGGGGGGGCAGAATCCCCGGTCCCCTTCGATGCGCAGGCGACGGCAGCCCGGCCTGAGGGCGCGGCGCTGGTCGCCGAGGACATCGAGATCCGCGCCTCCGGATCACTGATCCGCACCGGCCGCAACGTGTTGGCGATCCAGGCGCTCAACCGCACCCGCGACGACGCCACCCTGCTCCTCCGCCCGGAATTGCTTGGCGGCCGCTCGCTGGGGCTGCGCTCGTTCCAGGAACCCACGCCAGGCACGCCCAACGGCCCAGGGGTCGCGGGCTTCGTCGGCGACACGCGGTTCGAACCGGGCCGCGGAATCTATCATCAACCGGTCGAGGTGCGGATCTGGACCGAGACGCCGGGCGCGACCCTGGTGTACACCACCAATGGCAGCGTGCCGTCTCTCACCAACGGCACGAGGGCGACGGGCTCCAACGCGCTGGTGCGGGTGACCAGCACCACCGTGCTGCGGGCGGCGGCCTTCCTTGACGACCATGCACCGAGCGATGTCGATACGCAGACGTATCTGTTCCCGGCCAGTGTGGCCTCGCAGAAACGCCCGGCCAGTATGGGCACGACCTGGCCCGGCGGGGCTCCGGCCGATTTCGGCGTGGATGCCCGAGTGGTGTCCGGCACCGTCCCCGGATACGGGTTCACCCATGCCCTGACGAGCCTCCCGACGCTGAGCCTCGTGCTGCCCGAAGCCGACATCTTCGGGCCGACGGGACTCTATGCGAACCCCGGCGGGCGCGATGACGCGTGGGAGCGCGAGGCGAGCCTCGAATGGATCGACCCCAAGGGACGCCGTGGGTTCCATCGGCGCGCGGGTCTGCGCATCCATGGAAACATCTCGCGAGACAAGGGGTTCACCCCCAAGCACAGCTTCGGCGTGGTGTTCCGCGGCGATTACGGCAGCACACGCCTGGATTTCCCGTTGTTTCCAGACACGCCGGCCCGCGGGTTCGATCGGCTGGTCCTCCGGGCCGGATCGACCGACACCTGGCCGGTGGTGGAATGGGACACCCTGGTCGACGGCGTGAAGCGCTGGTACCGCAAGGACGCCAGCTACATCCGCGACCAGTGGGTGCGCGACAGCCAGATCGCCCTGGGGCACGCCTCGTCCCACGGGACTTTCGCTCACCTCTACCTGAACGGGATTTACTGGGGTCTCTACAACGTCTGCGAACGACCGGATGCGGACTTCGCCGCACTGCACCTCGGCGGCGATGCCAGCGAATATGACGTGCTGGCCGACTTCGCGGAGGTCCGCGCCGGCGACGCGACCGCTTGGCGGCAATTGATGGCGGCGGCGGGAGCCGGGCTCTCGGGCAACGCCAACTACCAGCGCCTGTTGGGCAACAACCCCGACGGCACCCGCAACCCCGCCTACCCGGTGCTGCTCGATGTGAACAACCTGGTCGATTACATGATCCTCTCGATCTTCATCGGCTCCGACGACTGGCCGAACCACAACTGGTGGGCCGCACGACGCCGTGGCGACCAGAGCGCCGGTTTCCGTTTCTTCGTCTGGGACCAGGAGATCTCCATCAATTCGCTGATCAAACAGCGCAGCTCGTGGGGGCCGATCTATGCCGAGGCCGATGTGGCCGATACGCCCACCTTTGTGTACGCGCGGGCCCGCGCCAACGCCGAGTTCCGGATGCTCTTCGCCGACCGGATCCAGAGGCACCTCTTCAACGGCGGAGCTCTGAGCCTGGCGCGCAACCTGGAGCGCTGGGCGACCCGTACCGCCGAGATCGACCAGGCCGTCGTGGCGGAGAGCGCGCGCTGGGGCGATTACCAACGATCGTCGCAACCGTTCCTGCGCGAGCGCGAGTGGCTGACCAACGACTTGTGGATGCGGAACACGTTCTTCCCCAGCAACCATGTCGTGGCACTGAAGCGGTTCCGTGCGGCCAACCTGTACCCGGCGATCGACGCCCCGTCGGCGGCTCCCGCCGGGGGGGCGGTGGCCGCCGGAGCGCGCGTGACGCTCGTGAACCCGAATGCCACGGGCACGCTGTACTTCACGACCGACGGTTCCGATCCGCGCCTGGTCGGGGGCGGTCTTTCACCCAAAGCCCGGGCCTACACGGATCCCCTGACGATCGACGGCCGGACCTCCCTGCGCCTCCGCGTGCGCAACGGCACCACCTGGAGCGCGCGGGTCGAGGCCGAGTTCTTCGTGGCGCAGGATTACGCGGCGCTGCAACCGACGGAGATCCACTACCATCCGCCGGACTCGCCAGGCCAAGACGGTGACGGCCTCGAGTTCATCGAGTTGCAGAACACCGGGCCCGACCGCCTCGACCTCTCGGGCCTGCGGTTCACCGAGGGGATCGATTTCGCCTTCCCGGATCCCGCGTTCCTCGCCCCGGGCGGGCTGGCCGTGCTGGTGCGCGATCCCGAGGCCTTCGCCGGGCGATTCCCCGGGGTTCCGGTGGCCGGCATCTACGCTGGGCGGCTCGACAACGGTGGGGAGTCGCTGACGCTCGAGCACGCCCTGGGATTCCGGGTGTTCACCGTGGTCTACGAGGACTCGGCTCCCTGGCCTCCGGCGGCCGACGGACTGGGCGGCTCGCTGCAACGGGCCAGCCTGTCCTTGCCGCCGGGCGATCCGGCCGCCTGGGTGGCTGCGCCGCCGACCCCCGGAGCGGTCCTCGATCCGATGCAGGCCGACAGCGATGGCGACGGTCTTCCCGACATCTGGGAACGGGACCACGGGACCGACCCGTCGCGAGCGGATGCGGCCGCCGATCCGGATGGCGACGGATTCACCAACGCGGCCGAGTTCCTGGCCGGGACCGATCCCCACGATGCCGCCAGCGCCCTGCGGCTCGAGTGGCTGGGCGTTGATGCAGCCTCGGGCACCGGGGAGCTGCGCTTGGGATTCCAGGCATCGGCCGGCCGCACCTACGCGATCCAATGGCGGCGCGATCTGTCGGCCGGATCCTGGGCCACGCTCCTGCGGGTGGACTCGTCGCCCAGTCCCCGCCGGCTCACCCTGGCCGACCCCGCCTTGGGTGCCACCGGCCTCTACCGCCTGATCACCCCGGCACCGTGACAGGATTTGAGGACGTTTCCGGGGAGATCCACATCCCCGTCGACCTCTCCGACTCCGCACCCTAGGCTTCCCACGAAGTCTTCCCCAACACATGACGTTCCTCCAACGCCTCCGAATCCTTCCCGTCCACGGTCATCGTTTCGGATTCTGGCGGAGCCTGATCACCAGCCTGCTGACCGGACTGGTGCTGAGCACCGTCGTGATCCTGGTGTCCGAAGAGGATGCATTCTCCACCCGCCTCGGTCTCGGGTTCGCGTTGTCCCTGCCGGGCTGGCTGGTGCCTCTCATCTGGAACCGTCGGGCCGTGGCGGCGGGTGCCCCGGGTTTCTGGACGGTCTGGGGACGCCGGCTCCGAAACGCCGGAGTGACCGCCGTGGTCCTGGCGGCGCTGGTCTCGTTGGCCCTGGCGATCGAGGGGGTTCGCGCGGCCTGGGCCTGGCAGGCGGTGGAGGCCCATCTGAAGCAACGCGGTGAACCGCTGACCTTCGCGGACCTGGTGGGCCCCAAGGTTCCGGACGACCAGAACTTCGCGCAGCACCCGCTCATGGCCGGCACCTTGAGCCATACCCTGACGA
>CAYLTF010000071.1:0-16398 GCA_964386625.1 uncultured Akkermansia sp.
AGATGCAGGCCTTGGCCTGGGTCGGCCGGTGCGGCGGCTTCACGCGCATCGGGTCGGCCCCGAGGCTGGCAGCGACCTCGGGCCGTGCGAAGAAGCCGTCGGCCTCGAGCATCCCGGACAACGCCAGGCTGGTGAAGCCGGCCCCGAACTGGGCCAGGAAGTCGCGGCGGGACCCGGCACACAGCGGGGCGGATCGAGGGCGGGGTTCAGTCGACATAGGCCACTTCATTGAGGTTGAGCATCAGCAGGCAGGCGCTCTCGAAGGCCCGGTGGCGGGCCCATTCGCGCGGGTGATCCGGCCAGAGAGGCCGGGACTCTCCCCCGGTGGGAGTCCACCGGAGGCGGTCGACACTCACGCCCGATCCCCAGGCGCGGACTCCAAGGCGTCCCGTGGCGGGAGCTCCGGCGGGCAGGGTCGCCTCCAGGATGGGAGCGAGATCCCCGGCCCGATGGACCGTGCAGCGGTCGCCTTCCAGACGGAGGCGGATCGGCAGGCGATCGCCCTGCTGCGAGACACCGCTCCGTGAAGCCAAGATGGCCGCCGAGGTCGGGGTCAACCGGCGCAGCGCGAGGCGCGCCTCCCGGGGCTCGAAGACGAGTTCCAGGCCCGACTCGGCCGGCTGCCCCGCCGGGACCGAGGCGCGCAACAACAGCCCCACTTGCGAGCACCCCACCGAAGGCACCAGGTCGACCTCCAGTTCTCCGTCGCCAACCGTGATCCCGTTCCAAAGCGCGAAGGGACCACGGCCCGGCTCCAACGCCCGATTGCCCTCGTATTCGCGGGGCCACAGCCCCTTGTGGGATTCCCATCCAGGGCCGGGCGGCACCAGGAAACGATCGGCAGGCAGGGCGTTGAAATAGGGCACCGACAGCGTGTCCGGAACATCGGGGCGGAACGACAGCCGATGGCGAAGTCCGTCCCAGACCGGGACTTGGCGCTCGAGGAAGGCCGACAGTCGGTCCGACTCGTCGGGCCGCGGCGGCCGACCGGTGGCCAAGGTCCAAGCCCGTTCCAGGAGTCGCCGATCGGTCGCCCCGGCGCCGGCCTCCCGCCGCACCCGCCGCGCCAGGGCCGCGGCCTGTTCCTGGACGAAGGCGTCGTTCAGCAGCAGGAGGGCCTGCGGGGCCACCGTGGTCACCGGGCGCTCCGACAGCGGCGAGGTGGCGTTGCTGTAATCGAAGGCCTCGAACATCGGCACCATGGAGGTGCGCCGGATGTAGGCGTAGACGCTGCGACGGGCCCGCTCGCCGGGCTCGGACACCTGCCAGTCGGTGCCGGGACGCGAGCCGCCCGCCAACACCTCACCGCTGAGCGCCGGGAAGAATCCCCGACCGCCCGACTCAAGGTTCAACGAACCCGAGATCGACAGCAACGTGTCGCGCAAGGCCTCCGCATCGAGGCGTCGGAGGTTCTGCCGCCACAGCAGTTCGTTGCCCGGATCGGCCTCGGCCGCCGCCGGGTTCGGCACGCGCGACGATTGCCGCCAGGTGTCGGAGGTGAGGATGAGCCGGTGCAGCGCCTTCATCGACCATCCCTGGCGGATGAACTCGCCGGCGAGCCAATCGAGCAGTTCCGGATGGCTCGGAAGCCCGCCCACGCGGCCGAAATCGGTGGTGGTGCGCACCAACCCCCGGCCGAAATGATGATGCCACACGCGGTTCACCAACACCCGGGCGGTCAGCGGGTTGGCCGGGCTGGCAATCCAATCGGCCAGCGCCCGACGCCGGCCCGACGCCGACGAGGCTCCGGGCACCGTCACGGCGGCATCCCCTCCCCCGGCCGCCCGCAGGAATCCGGGCGTCACTTCGGCACCGGGAGACCTGGGGTTGCCACGGGAAAGCACCTGGACCACCGGCACCTCCCCACCCCGCTCACGGGCCGCCAACGCCCATTCGAAGGGCGGCTCGGCCTTCTGGATCGCCTCGATGCGCCCGGACAATGCCTTGCGCACGGCCTCGTCGGTGGTCGCCGCCCGTCGGGCTTCGAGCTCACGGCGTTGCCGATCCTGGCCGGCCTTCCAGTCGGCGATCTCCGCCGGGGTGGCCAACGGAGCGAACAAGGGCGAGTCCAGACCAGGACCGCCATGGGCTCCCACGTGGAGCGGGCGGAACAGGGCAAGCAGGGCGTAGTAGTCGTGCTGCGGAATGGGATCGAACTTGTGGTCGTGGCACCGGGCGCAGGCCACGGTCATGCCCAGGAAGGCCGCGCCGGTGGTCCCGACGATGTCGTCGAGCTCGTCATACTCGGCCTGCAGCTTGTCGTCGGGCTCGTCATCATGCACCCCCAGGCGCAGGAATCCCGTGGCGACCACCGCATCCCTCCAGGCCTCGCCCGACCGTCCGTCGGCCTGGGCGAGGGCCGGAGCGATCTCGTCGCCGGCGATCTGTTCGCGGATGAACCGATCATAGGGCTTGTCCTGGTTGAAGGCGCGGATCACGTAGTCGCGGTAGCGCCAGGCCTCGCGTTTTTCGCCATCTCGCTCGTAGCCGTTGCTTTGCGCGAAGCGGACGACGTCCAACCAGTGTCGCCCCCACCGCTCGCCATACCGGGGGCTGGCCAACAGCGCATCGACCCGACGGGCCCAGGCCTGTGGCGACGGATCGCGCTCGAAGTCGGCGATCTCCGCCGGGGTCGGAGGCAATCCCACGAGGTCGAGGTGCAGCCGGCGCAGCAACTCCCGGGGCTCGGCCCTCGGACTCAGGCTCAGCGACTTGGCCGCGAGGCTGTCCCGGACGAAGGCATCGATCGGATTCCCGGACCCGGGGAGCTCCGGACCGCGCCCCTGGGGAATCGGTGGCGACACCACCGGGCGGAAGGCCCACCAGGCCTCGGTCCCGGCCGCTGGAGCCTCGGCCGCCGCCGCGCTGGAGGCAGCCGCGAGGCAGAGCGCGATCACCCATCCCTGGGCACACTTCAGCCACCCGTCCAGGCTGATATCGCCCTGGTGAAAACGCAGTCCTCCCGCTTTCAAAGCGATTCCACCGGACTGGAGGACTGGGGGCGGCATGACGCGACGTTCTGGCCGAGTCCCAGGTGAGTCAAGAATCCGGAGCGGTGTTCTCGAACGCATGAGTCCCAATCCAGGTCTTTGGAGGAGCTCTAAAGGAAATCCCCCGTGGACCCGGGGTTTCCCTGAGTTCTCTTAGCCGGAGCGAATCCGTCGGGAGGAAAGTGATGGGATGCCTGAAGAAGGTGCAGCCAGCACGACCGATCGCGCTGAATCGCTCCAACTCAACCGCGACGCATCGGGATGCCGACCCTCGGCCCCGATTCCACCGCGATCCGGGTGATCCGTCCGGGAGTTCCCTGAGGACTCCTCTCGAGGCCATCCGGCGATTGCCATGAAGAAACCCACCCTTCCCCGCACGGTCTTCCCCATGGCCGTGCCCACGGCCCTCCGGATCGCTTGGCTCTCGTGCTGGGGGATTCTGTGCCTGCTCACGACCCAGGCCCAACCCTGGACCCGGGAGAGCCTCACGCTCTGGCTCAAGGCCGATGCAGGCGTGACGCAGGACGCGAAGAGCGGGGTTGTGCAATGGGCCGATCAGTCGTCCCGGAGCAATCATGTGGAGCAACCCAATGCGGATCGCCGGCCCCTCGTCTTGGCCGATGGCCTCAACGGGTTGCCGGTCCTGCAATTCCGGGAGGATTGGTTGGCCCGTTCCGGGGTCCTGGGTCACCGGCTCTTCGGCAGCAACGCGGCCACGGTTTTCGTCGTCCAGCGGCAATTGGGCAGCGACACAAGGACCACCACGTTGGCTTGGCGAGGCGCCAATGAGCAACGGCTCTACCTGCACGCCACCTACGACGATCTCCTCAGTTTCCAGGTCGGCAATCCCTCCAGTGGAGGCAGTGTCGCCACCCAACAACCCCCGGGATGGGACGACGCATGGCATGTCGTCTCCTGCCAACGCGATGGGACCAACGGCCTCATCCGCGTGGACGGGGTCACCGTGACCCCACCGTCGGCCTTCACCAGCGTGGCGACCGTCGACCAAAGTGCCGATCTCATCGTCGGCAGCGATCACTTCGGGAACACCTTCAACGGTGAGATCGCGGAGATCCTGGTCTTCAATGAGGCGCTGGCGGAAACCGATCGACATGCGGTGGAGGAATCCCTGCGGACCAAATGGGCTGTCGCGCGGGCGCCGGCGGCCCTGCCGGACTTGTGGGTCCGGGCGGCCTCGGAACCGGCGGCCGCGGGAGATGGCGTGTATCAACTGCAACCGGAGTCCGAACAGATCCGTAGAGCACCGGTGGCCGCGCTCCAGTCCACGCGCTTCACGATCACGGCCCAGAACGATGGCCCCACCGCCGGGGGCCTCCTTTTGAGAGCCACGGAAAGCGTCACCCCAGGCTGGCGGGTCACCTATTGGCATCAGGGCACCAACGCCACCGCCGACCTCGTGGGCAGCGGAGGATTCACCACCGAAGCGCTCGCTCCCGGTGCCACGACCGAAATCCAGGTGGAGATCACGATGTCGGGGGTGGCGTCGCCCGGCACCGAAAAGTCGGTCACCTTGCGGGCCCATGACCGGTTTCTCCCGGCGTTGGTTCGCGACGCTGTCCAGGTGGTTGCCACCGCCGCAGCCGGGGTCCAAGCCGACCTCACCGTGCGACGCGATCCGGACCCTGCGCCGGCCGGGGATGGGCTGTACAACACCACGGGATCGGGCCAATCCAAATGGCTGGAGGTCTTGCCCCAACAAGCCGCGGTCTACCATGTCACGCTGGGCAACGACGGAAACACCAACGCCGCCTTTTGGCTGCGCGGAACCGCCGGAGAAGAACCCTGGGATGTCCGGTACTTCGGACAATGGCTCGCCTTCGACGGCATCGATGACGCGGTCGATCTGGGGGCCTGGTCTCCGGGAATCCGGTGGACCGTCGAAGCCTGGGTGAACCCCTCGGCCAAAACCACGGGCCGGCGCAGCATCGTCGGTGGCATCAATGAAGCTCGGGACTGGGGAATCGCCCTCGATGATGGGCAGTTCGGCCTGGTCACCAAGCCCGCAGACGGAGGCGTGACCGTGACGTTCCGCTCGGGGATCCCGGTCGACACCAACACCTGGTACCATGTGGCCGGCACCTGCGATGGCACCAACGCCATCCTCTACATCAATGGCGAGCCCAAGGCGTCCGGATTGGTTCTCCTCAATTATTCCGGAACCACGGCGGGGACCCGGATCGGCAGCGAGTCCTGCTGCGGGGGCAACAGTTTCCCGGGCATCATCCGCGAGGTCCGCGTCTGGAACCGGGCCCTGAGCCCCTCGGAGATCGTCACCGGCCTGTCCAAACCCCTTCTGGGAGACGATCCCGGGTTGGAAGGGTATTGGCGACTGGATGGGGGTGGGACTTTCCCCATCTGGGACCTGGGACCAAGGCAACGTCATGGAACACGCCTCAACGGACTGACTTGGGTGCCCCGGGATCTGACCGATGCGATCACCGGTGCAGGCTGGACGGATCCGGTGATCGGAGCGGGCGCCGCGATGGCACTGGAGATCACGGTGACCCCGAGAATTCCATCTTCGGCGGACACCGCCAAAGTCGTATCGCTGATCGCCCAACCTCCCAGCGATCCCGCACGGACCGACCTCATCCGGATGACCACACTCGTGCGGCCTTCCTCCAGTGCCACCCCCGTCGCCGCGCAGTACACGACGACCGCGGATTTCGAGCGGGGCTGGATGAGCGGATTGGAAGCGTGGAGCCCCCCCGATCAACTCCAACTGGGCGGAGCCTCCGGAGTCCTGCCCTATCTCTGGGTGCCCAATGGCAACGACCACTCCATCTCCAAAGTGGACACCCGCTCCGGTCGGGAGCTGGCCCGGTACCGCACCGGTCCGGCCTCGGTCGCGGGCAATCCTTCCCGAACCACGGTGGACCTCCAGGGCAACTGCTGGGTGGCCAACCGCAATTCGGCCACCGTGGTCAAAGTGGGGTTGCTGGAGCACGGGGCGTTCGACGACCGCAATGGCGATGGCGTGGCGCAGACCTCGCGAGATCTCAACGGGGACGGCTCGATCACGGGATCCGAGTTGTTGGATTGGGGGCAGGATGAATGCGTCCTGCACGAGGTGGTGCTCGTACCCGGATCGGAGAAACGCCACACGCCCGGCACCTACCGCGGTTCGTATCCCGACCATTATTGGAACCCAGGCCCCCGCGGCATGGCCGTCGATGCCCGAGGGAACCTGTGGGCAGGCACCCATGACTCCATGCGGTATTACTCCATCGACGGAGTGTCCGGAGAGATCCTGCGCACCATCGATGTGTCGGCCGTGAATCACACGGCCTACGGTGCGGCCATCGACCCTCGGGGCATTCTCTGGTCCTCCGGCTACAAGGAATCGGGGGAGCAGAACCTCCTGCGACTGGATCCCGCCGACGGCTCGTTCACGAAGACGGCCGTCGATTTCCACACCTACGGCATCGCCCCCGACCGCAACAACCACCTCTTCGTGTCCGGACACCAGGAGTCGATCCTGACCCGATGGAATGCGCTCAGCGGGACTCTCGATTGGAAGACGGCCGTGGGCACCAACCCACGCGGCATCGCCATCACCGACGACGACGATGTGTGGGTGGTCAGCTCCGGGGCCAACACACTGACCCGATTGTCCAATGAAGGCCTGCTTCGCGCCGTGATCCCCGTCGGGCCGACGCCCACCGGTGTGGCGGTCGACGCCGACGGCAAGGTCTGGGTCTGCGGCACCGGAGACGAGTACCTCCGACGCATCAATCCGGCCACCGACTCGGTGGATCTGACGACCCGCATCGCCGGAGCCCACTACGGCTACAGCGACATGACCGGCACCATCGCCCGGAACAGCACGGTGCGACTCGGGCTTTGGTCCCACATCCATGATTCCCTGGTCACCAACACCGCCTGGCAGCAAGTGGTGTGGCATGGCCAAGACCCCACCGGAACAAACCTGCAAGTCCGCCTGCGCAGCTCCAACAATCTGAACCGCTGGTCTGCCTGGGAATCCGCGGTCAGCGGAGCTCCGCTCCGAAAGACACCACCGGGCCGGTACGTGGAATTCGAGGTGACGCTGCGGGCCGTTCCCGGAGCGGTGGCCCCGGTTCTTCTGGACCTGTCGGCCACCGGAGAGAACCCCGCCGCCACCGATCTGGCCCTGATCCTGAGCGCAACGCCCTCACCGGTGCTCAGCGAGCACCCCCAGACCGTGTCGGTCACCGTCACCAATCGGGGTTCGCACTGGGCCTCGGGCGTCGTGGTCACGAATCTGCTGCCCGACACCTTCGACCTGATGTCGATCTCGGTGCCCGGTGGCTTCTACCAGCGCGCCACCAACCGGGTCGTCTGCACCCTCGATGGCATCGCCCCGGGCGCGTCGGGCACGATCGTCTTTCAGGGAAGCCCCCTTTCACCCGGTGCCCTGCGACTGGAATCCTCAGTGGCAGCCAACGAAACGGATCCGGACCGAAGCAACAATGCCGCACGCCTCGATTGGGTGGCCCAACCCGTCCCGTGCGCGGCACCCATGGCCGGATGGGTGGCGTGGTGGACGGGCGATGGGAGTGTCGAGGACAGTGCCGGGGATTCCCCTCTGGTCGCCCAGGGTGCGCCCACCTTCCAAACCGGAAAGGTCGGCCAAGCCTTTGTCTTCGATTCGAACGATGACCGACTCAGTGCCCCCCATCAGGAATCCTTCAACCTCAACCGCAGCGGGTTCAGCGCCGTGTTCTGGATGAAGGGCGGGAAGAACCAACCCGGACAGGCCGACTCGCTGTGCACGCTGCTGGAGAAGTCCCACGGCTGGTCGGACAATACGGGATGGGCCTTCCAGGCGTTCCCCGCCACCGGTGAATTGAGCTTCGGGGCCGGACAAGGCGGAGGCACTGGCAGCGGGTTCGCCTCGGCCAATTCCCTGGTCGATGTGTTGGATGACCGTTGGCACTGCATCGTGGGGACCTGGGACGGATTCAACCTGCGACTGTATGTCGACGGTGAGCTGCAACGGGTCTCCCCGATGCTGATCCCCGCCCCCAACACCCGGCCGCTGAATCTGGGATTCACCTGGGGCAACGGCAGCCCACGGCGCTTCTTCCGTGGGCTTCTCGATGAGGTGGGTCTCTTCGACCGCGCGCTGGATCCGGCGGAAATTGAAAAAATCCATGCGGCTCGATCCGGTGGCCTGTGTCGCCAAAAACCCGTCCTCCTCCATCCCTTTCAATTCGAGGATGCAGTGGTCGGAAACACGTTTCAGCAGACCTTGGTGGCGGGTCTCGGCACCCCTCCCTACCGCTTCACTCTCTCCGCCGGGACCCTCCCGCCGGGCCTGGAGCTGACCCCGGAAGGTCTGCTGAGAGGGCTTCCGGAATCGGCCGGTCGTTATGGGTTCACCGTGCGGGTCACCGATGGCTCCGGAACCTCCACCGATCGAGCCTATCTGCAGACGGTGTCTGCCTGCATGGCCCGTCTGTCCGGGTTGATCGGGTTCTGGAATGCGGACGACGGCACCGACAACCTGAGCGGAACCCATCACGGGACTCTGGAATACAACGCTGGCTTCGCGACCGGCCGCGTGGGCAAGGCCTTCGTGTTGGACGGATCCGAGGATGCCCTGCGTCTCTTCGGCAGCAGCATGGGCCCGCTGAGGATTCTCACCAATCGGGTGAGCGTCTGCGCCTGGGTGAATCTGAGCGCCACCAATCCCCCGACCAGCGGCTACTCCATGATCTTCGACAAGGCTTGGGACGGCTCTGCCAACGGTTACCAACTGGCGGTCCTCCAAGGGGAGTTGGAGGCCTGGATCGCCACGGTGGACAACCCGAAAGGGCTCGGAGTCCGGTTCGCCCTCCCGCTCCAGCGTTGGGTCCATGTCGCGGCCACCTATGATGGCACCTCGCTGCGCCTCTATCTGGATGGTGCCGAGGTGGCGAACCAACCGCTCACCGGCAACATCCTTCCCAACAACCACGACGCCTGCATCGGCAACGACAATTGGCCGGGTTCTCGCGGTTATGCCTTCAACGGCCTTCTGGATGAGATCCAGGTGTATGACCGGGCGCTGACACCGTTGGAGATCCGCGCTCTCCATGCCACCCAAGGGGCGGGCGTCTGCCCGTGGCTCTTTGCCGATCTCCTGATCAAAGGTGGTTCGCAGCCGGATTCGGCATTCGCGGGAAACAACGACTATCGCCCGGTCCCGAACGCCGGGCAGACGGTCCAACAATCGGTCGATCCCTTGGCTTCCACGGAGTTCGACCTGATGATGGAGAACGACGGCCCCACCGAACGCTCCTACACGCTGCGATGCGTCGAGGATTCCGCCGAAGATTGGACCCTCGTGTACCGCGACGCCTCCGGCGCGGATGTCTCTGCTGCGCTTCGAAGCGCCGAGGGATGGACGACCGACCCGCTGCCCGCCGGCTCCACCCGCCGATTCCGAATCTCCATGAGCCCCGGACTCAGCGTGCCCGCCAACGGCTCCAAATCGACGATCCTCCAAGCCAAACTCGACTCCGGTGCCACCACCGTGCGGGATGCCGTTCGGCTCGTGGCCTCCGCCAACGCCACGTATCAACCCGACCTCATGATCCGTCGGGATCTGGATGACAGCTTTGCCGGCGAAGGGGTCTTCAACACCACCGGCCTCGGTCAATCCCGGCGGCTGGAAGTGCCTTCCGGTCAAAGCGCCACCTATCACCTGCAACTCAAGAACCACGGCAACACCACCAATCGCCTGCGTCTGACGGCCTCCGCTCCGGGCCCCGATTGGGTGATCGCCGTCTGCGGTGCCCGCCCTGCCCTGCGTTTCGATGGTGCCGACGATGTGGTCAGCATCCCGGATTCTCCCAGCCTCCACTCGGATCGAAGCCTGACGATCAGCGCCTGGATCAGGACCGAGGGTTTTCCGCGGCAGTGGCAGAACATCGTCTGGAAAGGCAACACCCCCGATTGCACCGGGGGCTGTGAGAACCGGGAGTACGCGCTGTGGCTGCACTCCGATGGCCACCTCCTGCTGAGTTCCACGCCGACCTCCCGCATCGGGGTCGGGGAATTGACCTTGGAGACCGCCGCCGGATGGATCCGAGCCAACCACTGGCACCATGTCGCCGCCGTCCTCAACAGCGACGACAACACCCTGCGGATCTACATCGATGGCGACCTGAAAGCGCTGGGCGGGTATTCGACCAACAGCATCCGCACCACGACGGGGCCGTTGCAAATCGGCTTCAACGCCCCCAACCAATGGCCCTTCCTCGGTTCCATCCAGCAGGTGAGTCTCTGGGGGCGAGCCTTGCCCGCAGCCGAGATCGCCCAACTGGGAGTCCGGAACCCGACGGGCACCGAGGCCCAACTGAGGGGCTATTGGCCGTTGATCGACGGCGAGGGACTGGTCGCCCGGGACGCCTCCCGCAACCGCAATCACGGCACCCTCAACAACGGACCCGCCTGGGGCTTCGCGCCCTTCGATGCGGATGACTGCTGGGATCTGGCTCCCTTCCTCGGTGACGGTTGGACCAACCTGGTGCTGGAGCCCAAGGGCAGCCAGGAATTCGTCGTCCAAATCACCCCGGGCCCGAACACCGCTCCCGGCAGCCGCTCCACCGTCACCTTCCAGGCCGAGTCCCTGACGGATCCCGATCAGAGAGATGTCGCGACGGCCACGACCACCGTGGGCAGCCCCGGCACCACGCCACAATCCGGCACCTACACTTCGAGCGAGGATTTCGATCTGGGACGACTTTCCGGCGTGGAATCCGTCTCCACAGCGGGTGAATTGCAACTCACCAGCCGATCGGCTGCGTTGCGATTCCTCTGGGTGCCGAACAGCGAGGGATCCATCTCCAAGGTGGACACCCTGAGCGGTCGCGAACTGGGACGCTACCGCACCGGCCCCCCGGCGGTGAACAGCCAGCCGTCCCGCACCACGGTGGATCTTCTGGGCAATTGCTACGTGGCCAATCGCTACAGCGGCACCTTGGTCAAGGTGGGCCTGCTGGAACAAGGCCAAGGCATCGACCGCAACGGGGACGGCCTCCTGCGGACCTCGCGCGATCTGAACGGCGACGGCGACATCACCGGCGAGGAACTGCTGCCCTGGGGATCCGATGAATGCGTGCTCTGGGAGACCTCGCTCATCCCGGGCGAAGAAGGCGTCTTCACGCCGGGGACCTTCACCGGCACCTACCGGAACGACTGGGGAAACCCCGGAGTCCGCGGCGTGGCGATCGACGTACAGGGCAACGTCTGGGTGGGAACGCTGGAGACCAAGAAACTCCACTACCTGGACGGTTCGACCGGCCGGATCCTGAGGACGATCGATGTGTCCTCGGTGAACCATCGGACTTACGGAGCGGTCCTCGACCGTTCCGGCATCCTCTGGGCCTCTTCACATGATCGCAACGAGGTGCTCCGGATGGACCCTGCCACTGGTCAGTTCCGGGTGCTGCCTCTGGGCCATTTCTCCTATGGGATCGGCATGGACCGGGAGGGGCATGTCTTTGTCAGCGGCTGGGAATCCTCGCGCCTGAGCCGCATCGACACCGCCACGGCCAGCATCGATTGGACGGTCGCGACCGACACCCAGGCCCGAGGCCTCGCGGTCACCGATGACGGAGATGTCTGGGTGGCCCATTCAGGCCCCGGTCGGGTGGTGCGCCGAAGCAACACGGGGGCGTTCAAGGCGTCGATCGCCGTGGGGAATCAACCCACCGGGGTCGCCGTGGATTCGCGAGGCATGGTGTGGTGCGTGGGGGTCGGGGAACCGACGATCCGACGCATCGATCCCAGTCGCAACGCGGTGGATCTCACCAAGCTCATCCGGTGCGACAACCGGGACGGCTACCATTACGGCTACAGCGACATGACGGGCAGCATGGCTCGCAATTCCACGACCCGGATCGGATTCTGGACGGTGATCCACGACTCCAAGGTCGCGGGAACCCCGTGGGGCACTCTCTCCTGGGAGGCCCAGGAACCGGCCGGCACCCGGATCCAGATCCGGGTGAGGAGCTCCAACGATCAGCAGACCTGGTCGCTGTGGGAGTCGGCCTTCCGCGGATCGCCGCTGCATGCCACTCCGCTGGGTCGGTTTCTCGAGGTGCAGGTCACCCTCCAGAGCAGTCAACCCGGACAGACCCCGGTGTTCCAAAGCCTGAGCATCATGCCGGCCGCCGAGGCCCAGTACGGAACACTTCACTACAGCGAGGACTTTTCCGGGGCCATCGGCCCGGAATGGTCCACCTCTCGCACGGCGGTGACGCCATTGGGAGCGCGACGTTTCCTCGGGGAATTCGGCAATCAGACCGTCACCTTGAGCCTCACCAACCTGCCCCCGCATGGGGCCGCGACGGTGGTCTTCGACCAGCTCGTCCTCCGGAACTGGCAAGGCACCGAATCCCCCGACGGTCCTGATTTGTGGGAGGTCGATCTGGCCGGCGGACTCCGCCTGGTTCGGGGAACCTTCGACAATGGAGAGCCCGGAGATGACCACACCCAATCGTTCCCCGGGGTGTATCCGACCGATCACTTCGCGCCCCGCACCGGCAGCATCGAGACCAATTCATTGGGCTTCACGATCGCCGGTGGGTTCGTCAGGGATTCGGTCTACCGACACGTCCAGGTTTTCCCGCATACCGCCCAGGCGCTCGTTCTCAACTTCACGGGATCAGGCCTTCCCGAAAGCCTGACCGAAGGCAGTTGGGGCATCGACACTGTGAAGGTCTACCTGGTGCCCGAGGCCGGAGCCTTGCACATCACCCGGGTCGCGATGACCCCGCAGGGACTGCGTTTGGAAGTGCTGGCCGCCGCCGGTTGGAGCTACGTCATCGAGGCCAGCCCGGACCTGAAGGATTGGCAATCGCTGAAAACCACCACCGTCGAGGAGGTGCTCACCGAATTCCTGGACCCCGACGCTCTCACCCAACCCACGCGCTTCTACCGGATCCGCCGTCTGCCCTGAGGCGGCGTCGCGGGCCGGCCTCGATCGGCCACCGTGACACGCCTCAAAAACGCCAGAGCATGGTGACCGAACCGAATTCGAACACCCCGGCTTGACCGGAGAATTCTTCACCCCAGAAGACGTAACTGAAGCAGGTCTGGAACCGCCCAGTGCCCACGGACATGCCCACCAGGCCCATCGGCACGAACAGGTGCTTGTCCACCCGGGGGCCGTCGCGGAACGAGTTGCCATCGAGGGTCATGTCCCTCAACACCAGGTGCGCCTCAGTGCCGGCATGCACGGCGAATCCCCAACCCGTTTCGCTCTCGCGATCCGACGGCGGCGGAGGGGTTTGTCCCAGGACCCGAAGCAGGCTGGGCCCGAAATCCCGGGGCAGACGGTACCCGGCGCGGATCAAGGCTCCGCCATGGGCCTCATCGAGAAGGTTTCCGACGGCGAGTCCGGCCACAGGGACGGCTTGGATCTCCCAACCCTGGGCGCTGCCGAACATCGGATACCGATGCCGGTATTCATGCATCAGGTTGAGGATGGGTTCATCGGACAATTGCGAATCCCACCCCCGAGGTTCAGACCATGAACCGATCTGATGCACGAAGCCGATGGTCTCATGGGCCAGCGACGACGGACCGAGGACGCCGGTCACCAGCTTGAACCCTCGATACACCTCATCCCGCTCCAGATGAACGGTCATTCCCAGCGCCAGAATCCCCGCATACGGACGGTCTGCAGGATCGGCGACCACCCGCCGGGTGTCCTTGGGCGTGAAGACCATCTGCGCGACATCGACACCCACCGTCCGTTCGGCGTCGCTCCCGGGCAACCGGTCGATCAGCGGATCCAGCGCACTGGCACCGCCACGGGTGACACTCAGGGCAACGCCGTCCGTGTAATATCGGTCGGAACCGGCGAAGGAGTCGTTCTCCCATCGGGCCGTCAACGCCCACGGATGGGGCTTGGGCCGCAGCACCTCGTCGTTGCCGCCTCTGGCCACCGCCACGGCGGTCACTCCCGCCAAAAACCAAGAAACCGCGCGCCCTGCCGCTGGCCACGAAAACAACGCGCTTCGAACACGGTCGCCGGGCTTCGAATCCTCTCCGGCCCACCGCCCACAGCGGGTCCGCCGCCGATCCACCGTTGGTTTCTGCGTCGTCATGGGGAAGAGGATCTTCCGCGGCACCCCGGTGGCGGGACGCCATCGCGGAGCGCGACGGCGCCTTCGCCCGGTGCCGCGGCCGGCGGCCCGCGCTGGGCGCGGTGGGGTGCAGCTCGAATTGCTTGCCCCTCGGACGAGTCGGGCGGGCTGCAGGTTACCGTCGCCGGATCCTTCCGACACCGCTGCCCTCACCTCGTCGCCCCCGCCACCGGCCCATCACAGCGGCTTCGAACCGATCAACCCGCCCTGCGATCGACGGTGCGCCATGAAGTACAGCACCGGCACGGCCATGCGGCTGATCAGGAGCGAGGCGACCTCGCCGGCCATCAGCGAGATGGCCAAGCCCTGGAAGATCGGGTCGGCCAGGATGACGGCCGCCCCGACGATCACCGCCGCGGCCGTGAGCACCATGGGTCGGAATCGGACCGCGCCCGCCTCGACGACCGCACGGTCGAGGGGCATGCCCTCGCGCAACCCCTGCTCGATGAAGTCGACCAGGATGATGGAATTGCGGACCACGATGCCGGCGCCCGCCATGAATCCGATCATGGAGGTGGCCGTGAAGAACGCCCCCATCGCGCCATGGGCCGGCAAGATGCCCACCAACGAGAACGGGATGGCCACCATCACCAGGAGCGGTGTCAGGAACGACCGGAACCAGCCCACCATCAACACGTAGATGAGCACCAACACGGCGGCGAAGGCGATGCCCAGGTCGCGGAACACCTCCAGGGTGATGTGCCACTCACCATCCCACTTCATGGAGGGCTCGGCATCGCTGAAGGGCATGGATGCGTTGTGGATCCGGGGCTTCCCGGGCAGGGCCGCGAGCTTCCGGTTCATCTCGGCGATGGCGTAGACGGGGCTCTCGATCACTCCGGCCACGTCGCCGATCACGTAGGTCACCGGCAACAGGTTCTTGCGGTGGCGACTCTTGTCGACGACGCCGGTCTCGATGCGCACCAGTTCGCGGAGGGGGACCAAGGGCGGCCCCGCCTGGGAGCCGCCGGGCTCCGGCAACGCATTGGCGTCGCCGCTGCGGACGCGCAAGGCCAGCAATGCCTCGGGCCGGACCCGGGCCGAGCGCGGCAACTGCAGCACGAGGTTCACGTCTTCCTTTTCGCGGGGCACATGCAGCAGGTCCACCGACTCGCCTCCCACCGCGATGCGCAAGGTCTGCGACAACGTCTCGGCGCTGATGCCGGCCAGGGCGGCCTTTTCCTTGTCGATGACGAAGCGGGTCTTGGGCTGGTCGGCCTCCACGTACCAGTCCACGTCCACCACGCCCGGGGTGGACTGGAAAATGGCGCGCACCTGCTCGGCCAGGGCCGAGCGGGCCTCGTCGGTCGGGCCATAGATCTCGGCCACCAGCGTCTGGAGCACCGGCGGCCCGGGTGGCACCTCGGCCACCGCCACGCGAGCCCCGAACCGCTGGGCCACGCGCGACACCGCCGGACGGACGCGCTTGGCGATGTCGTGGCTCTGGGCCTTGCGCGCATGCTTGTCGACCAGGTTGACCTGGATGTCGGCCACCGAGGCCCCCCGCCGCAGGAAGTAGTGGCGCACCAGGCCGTTGAAATTGAACGGCGAGGCCACACCGACGTACACCTGGTAGTCCGTCACCTCCGGTTCGTCCCGCAGGACCGAGGCGATCTCCCGGGCGGCCTGGGCCGTGCGCTCCAGCGAGCTGCCCTCGGGCATGTTGAGGATGACCTGGAACTCCGATTTGTTGTCGAAGGGCAGCATCTTCACGGTCACCCAGCCTCCGACCACCGTGGCCATGGCTCCGAGCAGCAGGGCCGTGATGATGCCGAGGAAACTCCACTGCCACAGCGGGTGATGCAGCAAGGGGTCCATCACCCGGCGGTACAGCCGCGTCAGCGCATCCTCCGACCCGCCGGAGGCCCCGTGCCCTCCGCCTGCATGCAGGGCGGCCAAGCGCGCCTCGCCCCGGAACCACCGGAGCATCCGGATGCCAGCCCAGGGCGTGACGATGAAGGCGATGAGCAGCGACCAGAACATCGCGGCGCTGGCCCCGATGGGGATCGGGCGCATGTAGGGCCCCATCAGGCCGCCGACGAACGCCATCGGCAGCACCGCCGCGATCACCGCGAAGGTGGCGAGGATGGTGGGATTGCCCACCTCGCTGACGGCCTCGACGGCGATGGTGTTCCAGGCTCGGCCGCGGTTCCGGGGCAGGTGGAAATGGCGGACGATGTTCTCCACCACCACGATCGCGTCGTCGACGAGGATGCCGATGCTGAAGATCAGGGCGAAGAGGGTGATCCGGTTGAGCGTGAAGC
>CAYLTF010000072.1:0-6676 GCA_964386625.1 uncultured Akkermansia sp.
CGAGGTCGGCCAACGTCTTGGCTTCGCGTGCGGCCGGCCCGCCGGCCTCGCCGAGTCCGGAGGTGTGGGTGAGGACCTGGAGCAGGGTGAGGTTCGCCGGTTGGCCGGAGGGCGTCTTGAGGCCCGCGAATTCGGGGAGGTACTTGGAGACCGGATCGTGGACGTTGAGCTTGCCCTCATCCTGGAGCATGAGCACGGCCGCGGCGGTGATCGGCTTGGTCATCGAGGCGATCCAGAACACGGTGTCCGGCTGCATCGGTTTCCGGGATGCCACGTCGGCGAAGCCCGAGGCCTCCAGATGGCGCACCGCATCGCGCGTGACCACCATCGTGACCGCGCCGGCGATCTCGTGGCGGTCGAGTTGCTCCTGCAGGGACGCCCCCACGCCGGGCAGTTTCGGCGGCTCCGCCCGCAACGAGGTGGCCAAAATGGCAGAGCAGAGCAGGGGAAGGACGGCGGCCCAAGCGCGGACAGGGATCATGCCCGCGAGCATTCGCGAGGGCTTCGGCCCCCGTCAATGCGCCCCTGGGAGGGGTTCTGCAGGATCCCAGTCCTGTTTCTCCCCGGATCGGGCCGTCTCCGGGGCCAGGGATCAGTGGCTGTCTTCGCAGGTGTTGATGCCCAGGAGCGGGTACAGCGGGCAGAAGCCGATGCCGGCGGTGAGCATGGGAATGACGCCGAGGAGCCCCCAGGGAGTGTCCAAGGCCGTGCCCAGCCCCAGGACAGTGAGGCCGACGAAGAGGCGGAGGGCGCGATCGGAAAGGCCGATGTTGGTCTTCATGAGTGGAAAGCCCGAGGTTCTTTTGGAATCCCGAACGACACCGATACGGTGCCTTCACCCTGCGGTTCGGACTGCGCGGATTTTGCCCGTGAGGATTCCATCCTTGGCCCGAGGCGGATTTGGCTGCGGGCGGCGCGATGCCCGACCTGTCGGGGCGAGGCTGACAGTCGTGGTGAGGGGGCCGTCATGGCGGGTGCCGATCTCGCCGGCGGCCCCTCTTGCAGCGACCTGTTGCCGAGACTCCGGGAGGTCCGGTAGGTTTGCCGGACCGAAATGAGCGAGATTTCCAAGGCCTACGAGCCGCAGTCCGTCGAGTCCAAGTGGTACCAGTTCTGGGAAGACCAAGGCTGCTTCACGGCCGACCCGGCCCGCGTCTCGGCCACACGGCCCGCGTATTCCATCGTCATCCCGCCGCCCAACGTCACCGGCGTGCTGACCATGGGCCACGTGCTCAACAACACCATCCAGGACATCCTCGCCCGCAAGGCGCGCATGGACGGCAAGGAGGTCCTCTGGCTGCCGGGCACCGACCACGCGGGCATCGCCACCCAGAACGTGGTGGAGAAGACCCTCAAGAAGGCCGGCCAGATCAAGCACCGCGACGACCTCGGCCGCGAGGCGCTGGTGGCCAAGATCTGGGAGTGGAAGGAGACCTACGGCGGGATCATCCTCAAGCAGTTGCGCGCGCTGGGGGCCTCCTGCGACTGGACCCGCACCCGCTTCACCATGGACCCGGAGTATTCCCGGTGCGTCCAGCAGGTGTTCGTCGACCTCTACCAGAAGGGCCTGATCTACCGCGGCAAGCGCATGGTGAACTGGTGCCCGGCCTCGCTCACGGCGCTGTCCGACGAGGAGGTCACCATGAAGGAGCAGAAGGGCTTCATGTACCACTTCCGCGTCGAGGTGGTGGAGCATCCGGGCACCTTCCTGACCATCGCCACCACCCGCCCGGAGACCATCCCGGCCGACACCGCCGTGGCCGTGAACCCCAAGGACCCGCGCTACACGCACCTCATCGGCAAGCACGTGTACCGCGCGCTGCCCCTCGACGTGCCGAAGGAGCAGCGGGTCATCCCCATCATCGCCGACGAGCATGTGGCCTTCGACTTCGGCACGGGCGTGCTCAAGGTGACCCCGGCCCACGACAAGGCCGACTTCGAGATCGGCCTGCGCCACAAGCTGCCGGTCATCGACGTGCTCACGCCGGACGGCAAGCTCACGGCCGAGGCCGGCGCGGAGCTGGCGGGACTCGATCGCTTCGTCGGCCGCAAGAAGTCGGCTGAATTGCTGGAGGCGGCCGGGGCCCTGGACAAGGCCGAGCCCTACACCAACAACGTGGGCTTCAGCGAGCGCGCCGACGTGCCCATCGAGCCGCGCCTGAGCGAGCAGTGGTTCCTCAAGTACCCGAGCGTGGAGGCCTCGAAGGCTTGCGTCGCCCAGCCGGGCTCCGACACCTCGGCACCGATGCGCTTCTTCCCGGACCGCTGGGCCAAGGTGTACGACCATTGGCTGGGCGGCATCCAGGACTGGTGCATCAGCCGCCAGCTCTGGTGGGGCCATCGCATCCCGGTGTGGTATCGCGGCTCGGAAGTCCACTGTGGCCTGGAGGCCCCGGCTGGCGAGGGCTGGACGCAGGACCCCGACGTGCTCGACACCTGGTTCAGCTCCTGGCTGTGGCCGTTCGCCACGATGGGCTGGACCGGCGACCGGGCCACCGACGCGAAGAACCCGACGCTCAAGGCCTTCTATCCCACGACCGACCTCGTCACCGGGCCGGACATCATCTTCTTCTGGGTCGCCCGCATGATCATGGCGGGCTACGAGTGGATGGGCGACCTGCCGTTCCGGAACGTCTATTTCACCGGCATCATCCGCGACAAGCAGGGCCGCAAGATGTCGAAGTCGCTGGGCAACTCGCCCGACCCGCTCGACCTCATCGCCAAGTACGGTGCCGACGCGCTGCGCTTCGGCGTGATGCGCGCCGCGCCGCTCGGCCAGGACGTGCTGTTCGATGAGCAGTCGGTCGAGCTGGGCCGCAACTTCTGCAACAAGCTGTGGAATGCCTGCCGCTTCCGCCAGATGATCGGCGGCACGGAGGCCCAGACCGAGGGAGAGATCAACCCGGCGCTGCTCACCTCCGACGACCGCTGGATCCTGCTCCGCCTCGACCAGGCCATCCGCGAGGTCACCGGTGCCTTCGCCGAGTACAAGTTCAGCGACGCCACGGCCACGTTGTACCGGTTCTTCTGGAACGAGTATTGCGACTGGTACGTCGAGGCCTCCAAGGCGGTCATCTACGGCACCGACGAGGCC
Source organism: uncultured Akkermansia sp. (assembly GCA_964386625.1). Classification (GTDB taxonomy): domain Bacteria; phylum Verrucomicrobiota; class Verrucomicrobiia; order Limisphaerales; family UBA9464; genus SXXZ01. The sequence goes on from CAYLTF010000072.1 coordinate 3,095, forward strand.
CTCAAGGTCAACAAGGTGGCGGTCATCGACTTCGTCCTCGGGCACCTGCTGCGGCTCTTCCATCCGTTCCTGCCCTTCATCACCGAGGAACTGTGGCACGGCATGGGCTTCGCCCAGGACCTGCCCGAGAACCAAGGCGGCCGCACCCTGATGTTCGCCGCGTGGCCCAAGCCCTTGAGCGCCGAAGAGAAGGAGCACTTCGGCCTCGACGACACCGCCGACGCGGTGGCGCAGGCCAAGTACGACCTGGTGGGCCTTGGCCGCGGTCTGCGCCGCGACTGCAAGATCGACCCGGCCAAGAAGATCCGCTTCATCGTGCGGCCGGCCGGCACGTTGTCGGCCTCGGATGTCGAGGTGCTCAAGCTCCTGCTCAATGCCGAGGCCCTGGAGGTCGTGGACGCGGCCTGGACGCCGGAACGCGGCACGCCCGTGGCGGCCAATGCGCTGGGCGAATTGTTCCTGCCGCTGGCCGGCCTCATCGACTTCGCCGCCGAGCGCGCGCGCCTCACCAAGGAGCTCGAGCGCGTGAAGGGCGAGGTCGCCAAGGTCCAGGAGAAGCTGGCCAACCCGGCGTTCGCCGCGAAGGTCCCGGCCAAGGTGCTCGAGGAGCATCAGGCCCGCCTGCAGGACTGGCAGGCCAAGGAGGCACAACTCGCCGCCTCGCTGGCCAACCTGCCGGCCTAGTCCCTGAAGTCATCCACTCGGAACCCTCCGGAAAACCACCCGCTCGCCGACGCCCAAAACCACACCACCGCACAGCCATGCAAGACTACGCCAACTTCATCGGAGGGACCTGGGTGCCGGCCGCCTCCGGAGCCACCTTCACCACCACCAATCCGGCCGACACCCGGGAGACGGTGGCCCGGTATCCCTTGTCCGACGCGCCCGAGTTCGCGGCGGCCACGGCGGCGGCCCAGAAGGCGTTCCCGGCCTGGGCGGCGCTCACCCCGGTGGCGCGCGGACGGTTCCTGAGCAAGGCCTCGCAACTCCTGGAGGCGCGCAAGGCCGACCTGGCCCTGCTGCTGGTCCGTGAAGAGGGCAAGACGCTGACCGAGGCCACCGGCGAGGTGCAGCGCGCGGCCGACATCTTCCGCTTCTTCGGCGGCCTGAGCTACACGGTGGGCGGGCAGACCATCCCCCACGATTTGCCGGGCAACCTGCTGCTCACCCGTCGCGAACCGCTGGGCGTGGTCTCGCTCATCACGCCGTGGAACTTCCCCATCGCCATCCCGGCCTGGAAGCTCGTGCCGGCGCTCTTGTGCGGCAACACGGTGGTGCTCAAGCCCGCCTCGCAGGCCCCGGCCATGGCGCTCGAACTGGCCAAGGCCCTGGCCGAGGCCGGCCTGCCGGCGGGCGTGCTCAACGTGGTCACGGGTTCCGGTCGGGCTTTTGGTTCTGAGATCGCCGCCAACCCGGCCATCCAGGCCCTGAGCTTCACCGGGTCGCACGGCGTGGGCACGGCGCTGTACCAGACCCTCGCGCCACGGCGAATTCGCGTGCAGTTGGAGATGGGTTCCAAGAATCCCACCCTGGTGCTGGCCGATGCCGATCTCGACCTGGCCGCCCGCCTGGTGGCCATCGCCGGATTCGGTCTCACCGGTCAGGCCTGCACGGCGACGAGCCGCGTGATCGTGGAGCGGTCGGTCCTCGAGCCCTTCACCGAGAAGCTCGTGGCCTTGGCCAAGACCTGGAAGGTCGGCCCGGGTGCGCAGCCCGGGGTGCAAATGGGACCGGCGGTGAACGCCGACGAATTCGAGGGCAATTTCGCGGCCATCCAGCAGGCGATCGGCGAGGGGGCCGAGCTGATCTGGGGTGGCGCACGCCTGACGGAGGGCGACCTGGCCCATGGTTATTTCATGCAGCCGGCCATCCTCGGCAAGGTGACCCCCGCCATGCGGATCGCGCAGGAGGAGGTCTTCGGCCCCGTGGTGGCCATCCTCGCGGTCGATTCGTTCGACGAGGCCATCGCCGTGGCCAACGGCGTGAAGTACGGCCTCAGCGCCAGCCTCGTGACGCGCGACTTCAAGAAGGCCATGCAGTATGCCGAGCGCATCGAGTGCGGCGTGGTGAAGGTGAACCAGATCAGCACCGGTCTGGCCCTTCAGGCCCCGTTTGGCGGCGTGAAGAACAGCTCCACCGACTCGTTCCGCGAGCAGGGCACCGCGGCGCTGGACTTCTACAGCCGCACCAAGACCGTGTACTTCGATTACTCGGCCTGACGGTCCTGGAGGCCTCGGGGTCGCGAGAGCGCGCTCCGTGCCGATCATCATCCCGGGTTTCTGTCGCACCTCGCGACGGGGCGGGGTACATCTCGGGCATGAGGCACCGAGGTCCGAGGGTGGAGGCGTTCCGACTGCGGCGATCCTGGATTGGGGCATCGATTTGGGGCGCAACCGCCGGAGCCGGCCTCCTGTGCGCCTCGGCCGCCACAAATGCCCCGGCCTCGGCTGTGATCCCGGCCGCCTCCGAATACCCGGTCAACTCCCAGGCCAAGGTCCCTGCGCCCAACCCTGCGCTGGCCTGGCCCCAATGGCGCGGCCCGCTGGCCACGGGCGTCTCCCCGACGGCCCAACCACCCCTCGAGTGGAGCGAGACCCGGAATGTCCGCTGGAAACTGCCGCTGCCCGGCAAGGGGCATTCCTCGCCCATCGTCCTGGGAGACCGGGTGATCGTGATGACCGCCGCCCCGGTGGGTGAGGCCCAGAAGCCCGTCTTCGACCAGGCCCCGGGGGTGCATGACAGCGTGCCGGTCACCCATCGGCATGAATACGCCGTGCTGGCGGTGTCCCGGAAGGAGGGCCGGGTGGCCTGGAAGACGGTCGTCCGCGAGGAATGGCCGCATGAAGGCGGGCACACCACCGGCAGCCCGGAGTCCCATTCCCCGGTGACCGACGGCCAAGCCGTCTATGCCCTCTTCGGGTCCCGCGGGCTGTATTGCCTGGAGCCCGACGGGCGGATCCGCTGGCGCAAGGACCTCGGCCGCATGAACACCTTGCACGCCCATGGCGAGGGCAGCTCCCCGGTGGTGCACGGCGGCCTGCTGGTGGTGAACTGGGACCACGAGGGCGGATCGTTCATCCAGGCCTTCGATGCCCGCACGGGCGACTCGCGATGGAAGACGGCCCGCGACGAGAAGACCTCCTGGTCCACGCCGATCGTGGTCGAGGTCGATGGCAAGCCTCAGGTCATCGTGAGCGCCACCCGGCGGATCCGCGGGTACGACCTGGCCACCGGGGCCCTCGTCTGGGAATGCGCCGGGCTCACCGACAACGTGGTGGCGTCGCCGGTCGTGCACCGTGGCGTGCTCATCGCCGGCAACAGCTACTATGTGCAGGCCATGCTGGCGCTGCGGTTGTCCGGGGCGCGCGGCGATGTGAGCGACTCCGACCGCGTGGTGTGGCGGATGAACCGGCTCACGCCCTATGTGGCCTCCCCGCTGCTGTACGACGACACGCTCTATCACCTGCGCCACAACCAGAACGTGCTCGTGCGCCTCGACCCGGCCATGGGCAAGCTCCGGGGCGAGTTGCTGCGACTGGAGGGCATCCGCGACTTCATCTTCGCCTCGCCGGTCGGGGCCGC
>CAYLTF010000072.1:6776-14058 GCA_964386625.1 uncultured Akkermansia sp.
CCGTGGGCTCAGGCGGCCGTGGCCTTGGGCCGGGAAGTGACCTCGCGGTAGCGGGATTCGTAGTCCGGGTGGTTGGTGCCCATGAGGCGGTCCCACACGTTGAAATACAGCCCGTAATTCCCGCGCATCTTCTCGTGATGCATGATGTGGTTGGTGGGCGTGTTGAGCAGCTTGCCCAGCCACGTGTCCATGAGCCAGCGGGGGTGGATCTCGTAGCCCGTGTGGCCCATCACATTGAAGAAGATCTGCCACAGCATGAAGAGCGTGAAGGCCAGCGGATGGATGGGCATCACCAGCACCGCCAGCGGGAAGATGCCCGCCTCGACCACCGCCTCGGCCGGCGCGAAGGAATACGACGCCCAGGGCGAGGGGTTGTTGGAGAGATGATGCACCCGGTGGAACACCGCGAAGAGCCGCGGGTGGTGCATCAGCCGATGGGTCCAGTAGAACCAGGTGTCATGCAGCACGATGGTGCAGGCGATGCTGCCCCAGAACCATGCGGTGCTGTGGTCCGAGAGTCTCCAGTACATCCGGGTCCAACCGTTCCGCGATGCCATGATGGTGCCCGCGCCCACCAGGCCGAAGATCACCAGCGTGACCAACGAGTAGCCGATCTCGCGGCGGATCTCCGACCCGCCCGGGAACTTGGGGATGATCTTGCGATGCGCCCAGCGCTGCCGGAACCACCAGTAGCCGAGCACCCAGGCGATGCCCGCGAACAAGAAGTAGCGCAGCGTGGCATCGACCGAGGTGGCCCCGGCGATCTTGAAGAAGCTCCACGGCGAATGAAGGACGCGCTCCAGCGGTGTCATCGGCAAAGATGTTGCGGGTGTGGCCTGCGGTGGACCATGCCTGCGTGACCACCGGGGATATCCGAAGCGGACGTCGTGTCGATTTCAAATCGGCACTGGGCATCGCCACGGGGGACCTCCGTCGGCATCCCTGCGCCAACCGCGTGGGCCTCGTTTTTGCCGAAGTCAGCGGCGATTGGCGGCCCTCCAGGCCTGCAGGGCAGGGGCCTGATCAGCACCCCGACGTCGACGGACGCGCTCCGGCCGTGGCCTTCGGGCGGAACAGGCGATCATGGAGCAGGATGCCGCCGAAGATGCCGGCCAGCGTGACCGCGGCGAGGGCCTTGCCCTGGCCGAGCTGGACCAAGGCTACGCCCGGGCACGCGCCACAGACCGCCCAGCCCACCCCGAACAGGAACGCGCCCGGAAGGGTGCCGCGATGGAAGCGGACCGGCGGCAAGGCCAAGCGCTGGCGCAACGCGGCGAAGGCCGCGATCGACAGGCAGGCCGCCAGGGCGAAGGCGAACAGGAGGCGCAGATCCCGGAACACCAGCATCTGGTGCAGTTCATCGAAATCAGCGAAGCCCAAGCGGGCCACCACGAACCCGAGAAGCAATCCGGGCACCACGACACGGAGCAGGTTCATCGGAGCAGCCTTTCGATCAGGAACGACACGGCGATCGCGGTGCCGAAGAAGACCCCGGTTGCGGCCAGGCTGGCCGGTTGGAGCCGGCCGACGCCGCTGAGTCCGTGGCCGGAGGTGCAGCCACCCGACCACCGGGTGCCGAACCCGACCAGCAGGCCCCCCAAGAACAGGGCGGCCACCGCCCCGGCCCCGTCACCGAACAGCGCGCGGAACCCCGGCGACAAGCCGGAGCCGCCGAAGCCGGTCTTGCCGACCCAGGCGGCCAGAGAACCCCCGAGCAGCATGGACAGCAGGAACGCTGGCCCGGTCCAGGCGGGAGTGCGGGTGCCCGTACCGGGACCCGTGCGAGGGATCGGGTCGCAGCCGGCGGGGGCGCAATCGGCTGCGGTGACATCGGCTGTCTCCGTGGGGGATTCGTCGTCGCTTGTTCCCCCGGCCTTTCCGGGAGACAGGAGCGCGACGAGGCGACCCATGGCTCCGGAGACGCCCAGCGGGGCACGGTTCAACAAGGGGAAGCCGACGGCGACCAGCGCAAGGCCGACGCCGCCGATCCACCACGGCCAGTAGTTCGGATTCGACATGGTTTCGGGACAGCCCCTGGCGACGGGCGAAACCGTCGGCTCAGAAGCGGTAGCTATATTGGAGCGCGAAGGAGTCCTGCGACATCGAAATCGTCTCGCGCGTCCCGGCCGGCGCGAGGCCGAGGGCGGTGAAGAAGCTGTCGCCGGTCACCGAGTTCTGGAAGGCGTGCTGGTAGGCGCCCGAGATCTCGTGATGGCCCAGCGTCCAGGTGAAGCCGGCCGCGACGTGGTGCTGGACGATGCCCGGCGCGAGGATGTTGAAGCTCACATCCTCAGGGCCGACCGGGTTCCCGGAGTAGCCGTAGCCCGTCCGCAGCGTCCAGCTGTCGTTGGCCTTCCAATCGGCGGCCACCTTGGCCACGTGGATGCTTTCCCATCCGAAGCCCGGGCCTCCGCTTTGCCCGAGCAGTCCGGGCCGGCTCGAGGCGTTGCCCACCGGCTGGATCTGGGCGTAGTCGATCCACTTGTAGTCGGCCGAGAGCCGCAGATCGGCGGTCGCCTGCCAGCCCACGCCGGCGCCCACGGTCTGGGGCACATCGAACGAGCCGTCGCCCGCGAAGAGGCCCCGGTACTGGTCGAAGCCGGAGGTGTAGACGCGGCTCGCGTAGGTGAGGCCCAGGGAGACCGACTGGGAGACGTTCCAGAGGTAGCCGATGCGGGCGCCGCCACCCCAGGACTCGTCGGGACCCAGGTCGGTCAGTGCCGACGGGGCTTGCGACAGCGCGGAGAACGCGCCGAGGCCGTACGCCTTGAAGCGCTGATAGGCCAGCACCGGCGAGAGACCGATCGACTGGTTGGGCGCGAATTTCCACGCCAGCGTCGGCGTGAGGAAAAGCTGCGAAAGGTTCACGCCCAGGTGGCCCGGGCCGGCGAGCAGGTTCAGGCCGCTGGCCCCGGGCCCGAGGTTCAGCTGCCCGGCCGGGTAGTCGGTGTTCATGCCGCCATTGCCGTACACCGCCACGCCCAGGGAGAAGTCCTTCGACAGCCCCCGGCGGTAGCCGATCTCGGGGATGAAGAAGTCGTTGCGGTCACTGGTCACGGCGCCGTTGAAGGGCGCGGCCGGTCCGGTCCGCTCCGCCCGGCGCTCGGGCCGGAACCACTCCACGCCGACGTCGATCCGATCCGACTCCTCGGAGACGGTCGCCGGGTTGTTGGCGCCGCCGAACGCATCATCGGTGGCCGTCAGCGCCACGCCCGCGCGGCCCTTGGCCTTGATTCCGTAGCCGCTGGCAAAATAGCCATCGGTCGCCGAGGCCGGCGTCAACGCCGCTGCCGCCAACAGGCCCAGCCCCCACGATCCCCCCTGAAACGCCCAGCGATTGGAGCGGGATTGAAGAGCGGCACGACGGGCGGATTCAGAATGGGGATTCATGTTGAGGCCGATGCAATCACAGGAATCTCCATAATGTCAACGGAACCAGTAGGAGATTGGTGTGGTGAAGCATGTTTTTTCCTCCGCCCGGGCCACGTTGGACCCGGTTGTTGGCTGCAACCCAATGGTTCGCGACGGGGTGTCCGAATGGTTTGGAGGCAGTTTTGGCGATGGGGATGGCCGCATTGAAGTTGCACCGATCTTCGTGCCTCAGGCGCGGCGCGGCTGGAGGGCGGGGGGAGAACGGAGGCTAGGGGAGAAGCGAGTGAGGACCAACGCAACGCCAGGCGGCCTGGCGCAACAAAAAGGCCGTTTCCAGTGAAGGAAACGGCCTGAAAGTTGGTTGCGGGGCTAGGATTTGAACCTAGGACCTTCAGGTTATGAGCCTGACGAGCTACCGGGCTGCTCCACCCCGCGATCCGGAGGCGCAAAGGAATACGGGATGATCGCCTGCACGGCAAGGAGGAAGGCGAAGTTTCTTCAAGAATACTCCGCCGCAGTGCGATCAACGGCTATCGACCCAAGGCCTTGCGCTCCACCTTCTTGATCTCCTTGGCCAACGCGGGCCCAAGCGTCTGCTGGGGCAGGAGGGGTTGGGCCCACACCGGCGCGGGAGTCCCGGCGGGCAGGGCGGTGACGAGGCTCTGCAAGGCTTCCGAGGTGTATCCGCTGCGGGCCGCCAATCGGGTGCCCTCGCGCAGGGTCTCCAGGGCTTGGGCGTCGGTGCGGTTCGCGGAATCGAGCGCGCTTCCCAGGCTGGTGCGCACCAGTTCGGTGGCCACCCAGGTCGCGGCCAATTGGTTGAAGGCGGTCAGTTGCTGGTTCCGGTCGTCGGCCAGGGGCTTCCGCGGCTTCTTGCTCGGGATCTCCGCCGGATCGGGCAGCGCGGCCATCCCATCGGGGGCGGCGGCGCATCGGCGCAGGTATTCGGCGAGATAGCCGGGGGCGCCCGCATCGCGACCGATGGCCAGGGCCAGGCGGCTCCACAGCTCGAGCGCGGCATCGCTCACCACCACTTGGCGATCGGCCGATTCCAGTCGCGGGTTCTTGCCGTCGGTCAGCCGCACAGGAGGTTTGCCCAGCGCGGAGCGCTGCTGCTGCGTCAGCGTGTCGGTGAGCCGGGAATGGATCTTCTCGAACCACGGCCGCCATTCCGATTCGGCCCGGAGTTCCACGAATCCGGTGTGCAGACAGAGCAGGGCGACGAGGGGCAGGCGGGAGAGACGGGGGATCATCGGGAGGGACGGCGGCGGCGCAGACGCAGTGCTTGAGCTGGAACGCAGGAACCTCGGATTGCCAAGGATTCGGCAGGGTTTGGCTTCGCGATCGTCTTCAGGCGTGGCCCAGGTTCTTGAGGATCTGCACCGTGGAGTGGGCCTTGTTCAGGGTGTAGAAGTGCACGCCCGGGGCCCCGCCGCGGATCAATTCCTCGATCTGCTGCGTGCAATACTCGATGCCGAAGGCGGTCACGGCCGCATCGTCGTCGCCCAGGGCCTCGAGGCGTGACAGGAAGCGCTCAGGCAACCGGGCTCCGCACAGGGCCGTGAACTTCTTGGTCTGGTTGCGGGCCACCACCGGCAGCAGGCCCGGGATCAGCGGCACATCCACGCCGAGCGTCTTGGACAGGTGGTCGCGCATGGCGAAGTAGTCGTCGTTGTTGAAGAACAACTGGGTCACCACGAAATGCGCCCCCTGGCGGATCTTGTCGGCCAGGTGCTGCCAGTCGCGAAGCTTGCCCTCGGTCTGGGCGATGTGGCCTTCAGGAAAACCAGCCGTGCCGATGCTCAGGTCTCCGATCTCCCGCAGGTAGGCCACGAGTTCCGACGAATACCGGAAGCCGCCCTCGGTCTGCACCCACTCTCCGGTGCCTCCCGGGGGATCACCGCGCAGGGCGAGGATGTTCTTCACGCCCCGAGCCTTGGCCTCGCCGATCACCGACCCCAACTCGGCCTTGGACGCGTTGACGCAAGTCAGGTGCATCATCGCCGTCAGGTCGAAGTCGCGTTGGATGCGCTCGACGATCCCCAGGGTCTTCTCGCGGGTGGATCCGCCGGCACCGTAGGTGACCGAGCAGTAATCGGGGCGGGCGGCCAGCAGGGCGGGCAACGTCTTCTCGAACAAGGCCCGCTCGCCCTCCTCGGTCTTGGGCGGAAAGAACTCGATGGAATACGAGGGGCGACCTCGTCCGACGTTCTCCCGGTGGATCTCGTGGATGTGGCGGATCATTGACTCCGAGTGTGTAAGGTCCGGGTGGGGAATCAAGAGTCAAATCAATCAATCCTGATGGGATGATATGATCCAATTCACGCCGGAGCAAATAGAGTGACAGGTTCAAAGTTGGAAGCCTCGGCGGCCAGTTCAGGCTGGGATGGGCTTGGGGGGGCTTGGGGGCCGGTAGTGCCGAGGGCTTCGGAGGAAGCAATAGGGTGACAGGTTCAATGCATGAGTTGGGTGGGGCGAGGGGAGGGATTCGGTGAGGGGGCGATCCCAAGGCGGGAAGCGGTCCCTGGGCGGACGTTCAGCCGGGGCTTGAGTTGGAGAGCCCGAGGGTCTAGCACAGGCTCATGACACGCCGAAAGTTCCTCCAGACGGGTGCCGCTCTGTCGGCCGCGACCTTCGTCCCCACGACCTTCGCCCAGGAAAAGCCCCTGCGCGTGGGCCTGATCGGCACCGGGTGGTACGGCAAGTGCGACCTGCTGCGCCTGATCCAGGTCGCTCCCGTGGAGGTGGTTTCGCTGTGTGATGTCGACCGACGGATGCTGACCGAGGCGGCCGCCCTGGTGGCCCAACGGCAGAAGTCGGGCAAGCAGCCCCGGACCTACGGCGATTACCGGAAGATGCTGGCCGAGAAGGACCTCGAGGTGGTGGTGATCGGCACCCCCGACCACTGGCACGCGCTGCCCATGATCGAAGCCTGCAAGGCAGGCGCCGACATCTACGTGCAGAAGCCCACGGGCGTGGACATCGTGGAGAGTCAGGCCATGCTGGCCGCCGCGCGCAAGTACGGCCGGACGGTGCAGGTGGGCACTCAGCGCCGCAGCACCCCCCACCTGATCGAGGCCCGCGACCGGATCCTGCGCGAAGGCAAGCTGGGCAACATCGCCCACGTGGAGATCTGCTGCTACTGGCACATGCGCGCCCGCGACACGCTGGCCAGCGCGCCCGATACGACTCCCCCGGAGTGGCTCGACTACGAGATGTGGACCGGTCCGGCGCCGATGCGCCCCTACAACAAGATGGTCCACCCCCGCGGTTGGCGGGCATTCATGGAGTACGGCAATGGCATCGTGGGCGACATGTGCATCCACATGCTCGACATGGTCCGATGGATGATGGACCTCGGATGGCCGGTGTCGGTCAGTTCCAATGGTGGCATCCTGGTCGACAAGGCCAGCCGGGCCAACATCACCGACACCCAGACGGCGACCTTCGATTTCGGCAACCTGCAGGTGCGCTGGACCCACCGGACCTGGGGCGAGGGCGGCGATCCGAAGTACCCCTGGAGCGCCACGTTCTACGGCGACAAGGGCACCCTCAAGGCCAGCGTCTTCGGCTACGACTACACGCCGCAGGGCAACGGGACCCCGATCCACAAAGACGTGGGCATGGAGCTCGACCAGTACCCGGAGGACCAGACCGAGAAGGACCTCGAGAAGCACTGCGCCCCGGCCATCCGCGGGCACATGCGCAACCTGCTCGAGTGCCGCCGCAGCGGTGCCAAGCCGGTGGCCGACATCGAGCAAGGGCACATTTCCACGGCCTCATGCATCTTGGCCAACCTGTCGCAGCAGCTCGGTGGGCGGGCCCTGCGGTGGGACCCCAAGACACACACCATCGTCGGGGATGCCGAGGCCAATGGCCTCCTCGCACGGCCTTACCGGAGCCCGTGGGT
>CAYLTF010000072.1:14158-16203 GCA_964386625.1 uncultured Akkermansia sp.
TGGGTCGCCACCCATCGCCGTCACCATCAGCACAGCGATGTCCAGGGCGATCCGCATTCGCCCCATGAGCACGGCGAAGGCATGAAGGGGTTGATGCTGGGCTTCTGGCACGCCCACATGGGATGGATGTTCCGGGGTGCCGACGCCATGGCCGTCCGCAGTCTGCCCGATCTCTCAAGGGACCGCATCGCCCGCGTGGTCCATCGCGGGTTCGTTTGGTGGGCGCTGTCCGGACTGGTGCTTCCGGGCATCTTGGGCGGTCTGATCACCCAGAGCTGGCTCGGGGCGCTGACGGGGTTCCTGTGGGGCGGACTGGCCCGCGTGTTCATGGGGCACCACGCCACCTGGAGCGTGAACTCGATCTGCCACCTGTGGGGAACCCGGCCGTTCAAGACCCGTGACGAGAGCCGGAACAATGCGGCGATCGCCGTGGTCTCGCTGGGGGAGGGGTGGCACAACAACCACCACGCCCATCCTCAGTCGGCGCGGCACGGGTTGCGCTGGTATCAGTTGGACTTGACCTGGATCCTGATCCGGACCCTCAAGTTCCTGGGCCTCGCCTCGAACCTCCAGTTGGTTCACTGAGCGGCCGGTGGGCCGATCTGGGGCGTTGTTGCTCCCCTCGGCTGACGGTCATCCAGACATCCTGAAGCGAACAGGGTCCGCACCGGAATACGGTGCGGACCCTGTCGATTTTCCGGCGTTCAGGCCTTCTTGTAGAAGGGTTTCTTGACCACCTCGGCCGCGAAGCGCTTGCCGCGGATCTCGATTTGCAAAGCGGTGCCGGGCGCGGCGAGGGCCGGGGGCACGTAGGCGAGGCCGATACCCGCGTTCAGCGTGGGACTCTGGGTGCCGCTGACCACGGTGCCCACGGTCGACTCACCCACCAGGACCGGATATCCCGGGCGGGGCGGGGCCGACTTCTCGGTCATCCGGAAGGCGACGCACCTCTTGGCCGGCCCCTGTTCCTTTTGCCGCAGCAGGGCCGTGCGCCCGACGAAGTCGCCCTTGTCCCAGGCGATGAAGAAGCCCAGTCCGGCCTCGACGGGAGAGGTCTGTTCGTCGAGTTCATGCCCGTAGAGCGGGTAGCAGACCTCGGTGCGCAAGGTGTCGCGGGCGCCGAGTCCGCAGGGGCGGATGCCCACGGCGGCCCCGGCGGCGAGGGTGTCGTTCCAGAGGGCCTCCAGCAGGGCGTTGGGGGCCACCACCTCGAATCCATCTTCGCCGGTGTAGCCGGTGCGGGCCACCCAGATGGGTTGACCGGCCCGTTCCCAGCGACCGATCTGGTTCTTTTTGAGGGCCGAGGCCCGCACCCCGTTGACGCCGCCAAGCGACTCGCCCGGGAACAAGGCATCGATGAACTCGACCACCCGGGGGCCCTGGATGGCGATGGCGCCGGTCCGTGCCGAGGCGTGGTCCATGCGCACACCGCCGCGGTCGGCGAAGGCGCTCCATCGGGCCTCCAGCCAGGCGACGTCGGCATCGATGCGCCCGGCGTTGATGACGAGCAGCCAGGTCTCCTCGGCCACGCGGTAGGCGTACAGGTCGTCGATGGTGCCCCCGTCGTCCTTGCAAAGGTGGGTGTACTGGCCGAGGCCCACGGTCAATTTGCGGAGGTCGTTGGTGAGCAACCCGTTCAGGAACTCCAGCGCGCGCGGTCCCTCGAACCAGACTTCGCCCATATGGCTGATGTCGAAGACCCCGGCCGTGCGGCGGACCGCATGGTGCTCCTCGACGATCGAGGTGTATTGGACGGGCATTTCCCAGCCTCCGAACTCGATGACTTTGCCACCGAGTTGCTGGTGTGCTGCGAAGAGGGGAGTGCGTTTCAGGGACATGGATGGTCGGAGCTGCGGGCGAGAGACTCGCCGTCCGCGGACGACGGCGGACGATCGGCGACGAGCCTCTCAAATCCCGGCCCCAGAGTGATGCCGAAACCGTACGAATCCAACTCCGGGCCTGTTGCCTCAAAACTTTTGACACCCGGTGGGATTGGCTTGGCGGTGGAGGATGAGGTCGTTGACTCAAAAAGGGTGACACCGGCT
>CAYLTF010000073.1:0-14836 GCA_964386625.1 uncultured Akkermansia sp.
TCAACGACGGTGACAACGGCGCCGGCCAGAACGGCCAGAAGGGCTGGGGCGGTCTCGGCGCTCACGCCATCGTGTTCGGCAAGTCGCCCAGGGAGACCGCTTTGGTCTCGCTCGGTACCGCGTCCTCAGGCTCTGACAGCCTGTTCCTCTCGGCTGTGAATCCGAGCATCGTGACCTTCTCCTTCCGTATCAACGACAAGGGCGGCGCTGTCGCGGATCCGAAGGGCATCAAGCTCTCGATCGACGGCAAAGAAGTCACCGTGGTCGTGGCTCCCAAGTCCGGGGATGCGACAGACGTGACTTACACCGCATCGGTGCCGTTTGCCGAAGGCAGCCACGCTTACACCATCACGGTTAAGGACACCACGGGCAAGGTCGTGACGGACTCGGGTACCTTCATCTCGCCCAAGACGGCGGTTCTCACCGCCGCCCACCAGGCGGTCTCGGTCGACAAGTCCAAGCCCGGCTTCATCTGGCGTGTCGTCCAGAACGAGGCCATGACCTCCAAGGTCATCGACGACGTTGAGCTGGCTCTGCTCGGCACGCTCAAGGATGAGACGGGTGCGATCATCGACAATCTCGCCAACGAGAACGAGCCGGGCAATGCCCTGGCCGCCGGTGTCAGGGATGGCAAGACGGTGAAGTTCGAGATCGCCACCACGATCAACCTGAACGCCGAGGCTGGCGCCAACGCCGGTACTTTCACTCCCGACGAGGGTATGCCGGGCGTCCCGGGATCCAGTGGCACCAGCACTGGCATCGCCGCCGAGCTCACGACGTTCATCGAGCTCCCCGCGGGTGTCGTCACCCTGGCGATCCCCTGTGATGACCGCTTCCGCGCGCAGGCCGGCCCGATCGGTAAACCCACCGATGGCATCCTGCTCGGTGAGGGCGGCCTTGAACTGAACGGCAACACCTCCACCGGTATCACCCGGTTCTTCGTGCAGGACGCCGGTATCTATCCGGTCCGGATCCTGTTCCAGGACAACGGTGGCGCTGCCCACATCGAGCTGGCCAGCGTGAAGGCCAATGGTGACAAGGTGCTGGTCAACGACCTCGACAACGGTGGCTTCAAGGCCTACCGCGCGGGTGTTGTTCCGGCCAAGTCCACCCGTGTCGCGGTCGGCAAGGTCCCGACCGGTCTGACCGGCACCCCGCTGACGGGCGTGACGCTGTCCGAGTCCACCAAGACCGTGACGGCCGATCTGCCGACCTCCGGCACCGCCGGCTTCCTGACCATCAGCCCCTCCGTGACGATCATCTCGATCAAGAACGAGGGCGGCAAGCTGGTCATCACTTACCAGTGATCCGAACGGCCACGCAGATTGTGGCATGAATCCAAGGGGGGTTGGTCTTCGGACCAGCCCCTCTTTTTTTGATGTGTCTTCTCAACCGACCCGCCCTTGGAAATACCTCTTCCACAGGGTGCCGATCACGACGGGACCATTCTCGGTGTGGTCAATCGGCGGATTCCCAGGCATTTTCAACGGCACCAGCCCAAGCTCATGCGATCATGGATTCCAAACGATTCCGGTGACCACGAACGGTCGATCTCCAATCCGGGATTTGCGGCGTCGGCGATGAGGCGTTTCGGATCGTTTTGGCGCTCCGGTGGTTGGGGCGGCCTCTGCATGCTCTCCTGGGGTTGGGTGATGCTGCTGCTGTGTCTTTCGGTCTCGGCAGCGACCAACCTTGTCACCATCCGCCCGTTGACGACCCAGACCGGAGGCAGGGTCGGGTTCCGAGCCATGTCGCCGAAGGAAATCGGTCTCGTGTTCACCAACGCGATGACCGGCGATCTTTATCTGACCAACGCCGTGGCCCACAACGGGGCGGGCGTGGCCATCGGAGATGTGGATGGTGACGGTTGGGCGGATGTGTATCTCTGCAACCTCGAGGGTCCCAACCGGCTGTTCAAGAACCTTGGCCAGTGGCGGTTCGAGGCCAGGGATATCCCTGAGATCGCGTGTTCCGATCAACGGTCCACCGGGGCGGCTTTGGTGGACGTCGATGGAGATCGCGACCTGGATCTGCTGGTCAACGGCATAGGCGTCGGCACCCGGTTGTTCCTGAACGACGGGCGGGGAGGATTCAGCGAGAAGCGGGAATCCGGGTTGTCCGCGACGGCCTCCGCGACGTCCATGGCCCTGGCCGACATCGACGGCGACGGCGATCTGGACCTCTATTGCACCCACTTCATCGATGTGATGCGGTTGGCCGACCCGACCACGCGTTTCGCGCTGACCCGCAAGGGAGACGGCTGGGAGGTCTCCAAGATCAACGGGGAGTCCACCCGGTCACCCAAGTGGAAGGGGCGTTTCGAGGCGCTGCCCGATGGCAAGGTGCGGGAATTGCCTGAGATTCATGGGCTCTATCTCAATGAAGGACAGGGACGATTCCGGCCCATCGAGAACGAGCCGGGCACCTTTTCCGACGCCCAGGGCAAGCCGATCCCACCGTATCGCGATTGGGGACTGGCGGTGATGTTCCGCGACATCGATGGCGACGGGAAACCCGACCTGTACGTCTGCAATGACAACACCTCGCCCGACCGCGTCTGGATCAACCAGGGCCGGGGCCGTTTCCGCGAACTCGATCCGCTGAAACTGCGGCATACCAGCCGTTCGGCCATGGGGGTCGATTTCGCGGATGTGAACCGGGACGGACGCGACGACTTCTTCGTCGTCGACATGTTGGCCCGGGAACATCGGTTCCGGATGACCCAGTTGGTGCGAGATCGCCCCACGCCGGCGGAATCGGAAGACCCGATGGGTCGCCCCCAGTTCAACCGCAACACGCTCTTCCTCGGACGTCCCGGTGGCTATTTCACCGAAGTGGCCTGGATGGCGGGATTGGCCGCCTCGGACTGGACCTGGACCACCCTGTTCATCGACGTGGACCTGGACGGTTACGAGGACCTCCTGATGACCAACGGATTCGAGTTCGATGTGATGGACCAGGACAGCCACTCCGAGATCAAGGACTCGGGCCGACGTCTCACGGAGAACCAGTTGAAGCGTTCCATGCAGATGCATCCGCGATGGCGGACCCGCAATGCAGCCTTCCGGAATCTCGGTGGCGCCCGGTTCGAGCCCGCCGATTCCACCTGGGGTTTCGACCTCGAGGGGATCTCCTATGGCATGGCCGCAGGAGATCTGGACAACGACGGCGATCTGGATCTGGTGCTCAACAATCTCAACGCTCCGGCCGCCCTCTATCAGAACACGGGGTCGGGTTCCCGGGTCGCGGTGCGGTTGCGGGGCCGGGCTCCGAACACCCAGGGCATCGGTGCCCGTATTTCGTTGGAGTCTTCGCGCCTGACCCAATCGCAGGAGATGATCGCCGGCGGGCGATACCTGTCGGCCGACGAGGCCTTGAGGGTCTTCGCCTTCGATGCGCGGGCGGATGCCGGGGCCCGGTTGAGGGTCCGATGGCGCAGCGGTCGCGAAACGGTGCTGGAGGCCGTCGAGGGCGATCGCCTTTACGAGGTGGTCGAGCCGCCCGGGGAGAATGTGCCGGCCGATGGGAATCCATCTCCGACTTCGTCGTCGAAGCCCTCGCTCCCGCTTTTCGATGACCTGACGGAGGTCTTGAATCACCGGCATGCCGACGAGGACTTCGACGACTGGGCGCGCCAGCCGACCCTGCCACGCCGCCTGAGCCGCCTCGGGCCGGGCGTCGCCTGGTACGATTTCGACGGAGACGGGTGGGAGGATCTGCTGGTGGCCGGGGGACGAGGCGGTTCCCTCGGAATCCTCCGCAATCTGCAGGGCAAGTCCTGGGCCGTGCTCACGAATCTCCCGGTGGCCGTGGCCGACCAAGGTGCGGTGCTCGGGTGGCCCGATGGAACAGGTGGTCGTCGGGTGCTGGTCTCGGTCTCCAACACCGAACTGCCGCCGGGCTCGGTTTCCCGTATCGAGATCCATGCACCGGGGTCGGGATCGGTGCCGCCGCCGGAATCGCTGCCCGCGGGAACGCACGCCGTGGGGGCATTGGTCACCGTCGATGTGGACGGCGATGGCGACCTCGATGTTTGGGCCGGTGGACGCAGCCGACCGTCCCGGTATCCGGAGTCGGTGCCATCGCAGTGGTGGTTGAACGAGCAGGGGAAACTCGTGCCCGATGCGCGTCGCAGCGCCGCCTTCGCCGCGATCGGCATGGCCACCGGAGCATGTGCGGTGGATCTCGACCGCGATGGCGATGCCGACCTTGCGGTGGCCACCGAGTGGGGGCCGGTCCGGATCTTCCTCAATGAAGCTGGGGCCTTCCGCGACGCCACCGGGGCCTGGGGTCTGGCTGATAAACCCGGACTCTGGTCGGGCTTGGCCACGGGCGATTTCAACGGCGACGGGCTCCCGGACCTGGTCTGCGGGAATTGGGGCCGCAATTCGCAGTATGAACTGTACCAGCCCGTCGACCTGCGGCTCTTCCATGGCGATTGGGCCGGAGACGGCGTGGTGCAGATCCTGGAGGCGTGGCGTTCCGGGACCGACTGGTATCCGGTCCACGACCGGGCCTGGCTGTCGCAGGGCATTCCCAAGGTGGCCTCGGAGTTCAAGTCCCACGCCGAATTCTCCCGGGCCACGATCCCTGCGATCCTGAAACTTCAAGGAGTCGCCACGGCATCTTGGGTGGGAGCCTCGGAGTTGTCGTCGATGGTCTTCCTCAACCGCGGTGGGCGCTTCGAGGCGTTGCCGCTGCCGGCCGAGGCCCAGTGGGCTCCGATGTTCTCCGTGAGCGTGGGCGATCTGGACGGGGATGGACATCAGGACCTGCTCTGTTCGCAGAACTTCTTCGGGACCGCCTCCGACCTGACCCGCGAAGATGGCGGTTTCGGTCTGGTGCTGCGGGGGCGAGGCGACGGCCGCTTCGAGGCCCTGGATCCGGAGGTGTCCGGGATCCGGGTCGTGGGCGAGCAACGCGGCTCGGCCCTGTGCGACCTGGACCATGACGGACGCCTTGATGCGGTGATCACCCAGAATCACGGGCCCACCCGCCTCTTCCGCAATCGGACAGCCGTTCCCGGGCTGCGGGTGGTCCTCCACGGTGGTGCTGGAAATCCGGACGGTGTGGGTGCGGAGCTCCGCCTCGAGGAAGAGCAGGGGCGGCTGGGTCCGCTGCAGACCGTGGGTTCGGGCAGCGGGTACTGGTCCCAGGATGCCGCCGTCCGCGTGCTGAGCTCCACCAACAAAGCGGTTGCCCTGCGGGTCCGATGGCCGAATCGTGCCGAGCAACGCCTTCCATTGACCCCGTCCCAGAAGACGGTGGAAGTCTCGCCGCCTGCTGCACCATGAAGCTTTTCGTGAAATCCCGGACTCTCCTCGGCCTGAGCTCGCTCTGGCTGGCCTCGTGGGCTGTGTTCGTCGGTTGCGGCCCGGAATCCCCACGGTCCGCCTCCGTCACCCGGTCCACGCCGGTGGTCCCGCTGACCAACATGGTCCGCATCAGCGCGGGGACCTTTCAGCGCCTCCAGTTTCCGGTGACTCTCACCCGGGACTTCTGGATCGGGAAATACGAGGTGACCCAGGGCGAATTCCAGGGAGTGATGGGGGTGAACCCCAGTCACTTCGCCGGCAACAGCAATCATCCGGTGGAAAAGGTCTCGTTCATCGCCGCGAGCAACTACTGCGCCCGGGTGACCACCCGGGAACGGGAGCAGGGCCGGTTGCCTGGTGAGTTCGAATACCGTCTGCCCACCGAGGCCGAGTGGGAATACGCCTGCCGCGCCGGGTCCACCAACCGCTTCTATTTCGGCCCCACGCCCGAGGGTGGGGACGTCCACGCATGGACCGCCGAGAATTGCGACGCCACGACCCATCCGGTGGGTCTCAAGCAGCCCAACGCCTGGGGCCTCCATGACATGCACGGCAACGTGTGGGAATGGTGTGCCGATTGGTTCGAGCCGTATCCGCCGCGCCCCCTCACCGACCCGACCGGGCCGGCCACCCACGGGACCAACAAGTACAAGGTCTTCAAGGGCGGCGGCTGGAATCAGGATCTCCAGTACGGCGGCGCCTCCAGTCGGTTCATGATGTCCCCGTCCAATGGCATCCACTTCGTCGGGTTCCGGATCGTCCTGGCCCCTCGTTGAAACGCCGGGACCGACCCACGGGATCACTTCACTTGGGGCGCCAGACCGCCGGGGCGCTCTCGATCCCCGTGCTGGAAACCGTGAACACCCGGATCTCCCGCGGAGGTGTCCCCCGGTAGGTGCGGGGCACCGAGAGCCTGCGTGTGGTTCCCGGGTGGATCTCGGTCTTCCAGGCCCACTCGCCGTGCGTCTGGACGACCACCGAGGACAATCTCCCTTTGCCGGCATCCAGGTCCACCGTCAGCGGCCCGCGCCCGCCGTAGCCGACTTCGATCGACGGCGTCTCGGGCGGCTGGGACCCCAGCCAGGGCGAGGCGGGAACCAGGGCCCGATGCGCGAAGGGCGACTGGACGAGCCGGGAACCCAGGCCATCCCGGTTCTCCTGGAGTGAGGAGGCGTTCCAGAGGATCACGCCTGAAGACCGGGTCTCGGGACCGACTCGATCGGCCTGCCAAACGACCTCCGACGCGGTTCGGTTCTTCCCGATGTCGGCCGCGTTGATGCCCGGCCAGAGGTGGCGTTTGCCGACATTCTCGGAGGCCCACCACGATAGGAGCTTGGTGAAGCGTTGCTCGGTCTGGCGCTCGGTCCAGTAGAGTTGCGGCGCGAAATAATCGGCCATCCCCTCGCGGATCCATTTGCGCGCATCCGCGTAGAGCACCTCATGCTGGTCCATGCCTTTGATCCCCTCGGGAAACCCCGGTTTCCAGATGCCGAAGGGACTGATGCCGAACTTCACCCAGGGTTTTTCGCGGTGCACCGCGGCGTTCATGGCCCGCACCAGGGTGTTGACGTTCTCGCGCCGCCAGTCCGCCCGACTCAGTCGGCCGCCGGATCGTTGGTAGGCGTTCCAACTGCGGTCATCCGGGAACGGGACGGGCGCGCCCAGGCCGGATTTCTCGGGGTAGGGGTAGAAGTAGTCGTCGATGTGAATCCCGTCGACATCGTAGCGGCGCACCACATCGCTCACCACCTTGAGGGTCAGGTCGCGGGCCTCGGCCATCCCCGGGTCGAGCCAGAGGAACTTGCCATACGAGACGACCAGGTCGGGCCGGGTGCGGCTGACATGCTGCCCCGCCACCGGCGAGATGGCCTGGCTGTACCGCGCTCGGAATGGGTTGAGCCAGGCATGGAGTTCGAGTCCGCGGGCGTGGGCCTCGGCCACGGCGAAGGCCAGGGGATCCCAGGCCGGCACCGGAGCCACACCCATGCGGCCGGAGAGGTATTCGCTCCAGGGTTCCAGAGCCGAAGGGTACAGGGCGTCGCAACTGGTGCGGATCTGCAGGATGACGGCGTTGAGGTGCCAACGCTGGGCGCTGTCGAGCAGGGACCGGAGTTCGGCCTGCTGCCGTGCCACCGGGAGGCCCGGCTTGCTGGGCCAATCGATGTTGCCCACGGTGGCGATCCACATGGCCCGGAATTCCCGGGGAACCGGGGGCGGTCCCGCCGGCGCGGACCTCAAGGCCACGGCGGTCAGCAATCCGACGATGAGCAGGCGAAGCATGGGCGAGATGCGCGCACCGTGAACCGTGGCGGCCCCGGGAGCAAGGATGGCGAGACTGCCACGGCGACCGGCGCGGCGTGCGGGGCCCGCCGGTCAACTCCGGGCTTGCTGGCCTGAGCGGATTCCGGGGACGTTGCGGGTGCCATGCGTCCCAAAGCGTTGATCACCGGCATCACGGGCCAGGACGGGTCCTACCTCACCGAATGGCTCCTGGGCCGCGGCTACGAGGTCCATGGCGTCGTGCGACGGACCAGTTCCTTGGAGCGCTCCCGCCTGAGTCACCTGTATGCCGATGCCACGGTGTATGGCCAGACCCTGCACCTCCACTATGCGGACCTGGACGATCCCACCACGTTGCGACGCGTCCTCCTCAAGGTGGCTCCCGACGAGTTGTATCACCTGGCCGGCCAAAGCCATGTCGGACTGAGCTTCGACATCCCGGAATCCACCTGCGAGATGACGGCCATGGGCACCCTGCGCCTGCTGGAGATGGTCAGGGATCTGCCGAAGCCAGTCCGTCTGTTCCATGCCGGCTCGAGCGAGATGTTCGGCCGTCCTGCCATCTCGCCCCAGAACGAAGAGACCCCGTTCCAGCCGGTCAGCCCGTATGGCGCGGCCAAGGTGTTCGCCACACAGATGGTCCGCATCTACCGCGATGCCCACGGTCTCTTTGCGGTGAACGGCATCCTCTACAACCACGAGTCCCCGCGCCGCGGAGAGAACTTCGTCACCCGCAAGATCTGTCGCGCGGCCGCCGCCATCCGCGAGGGGCGTCAGCGCGAGTTGTCGTTGGGCGACACCTCGGCCCGTCGCGATTGGGGCGACGCCCGCGACTATGTCCGCGGCATGTGGTTGAGCCTTCAGCAGGACGTTCCGCGTGATTATCTCTTCGCCAGCGGAGTGCTCCATTCGGTCCAGGACGTGGTGGAGGTGGCCTTCGCTGCGGTGGGCCTGGATTGGCGGCAGCACGTCCGCCAGGATCCCCGCTTCCTGCGGCCGGCCGAACCGACCAACCTGGTGGGCGACGCCACCCGGGCGCGCACTCTGCTGGGGTGGAATCCCGAGATCGGTTTCGAACGCCTGATCACCGAGATGACCCGGGCTGAATTGACCCGAGCGTCTGGCGGCGCGTGACTTCGCCGGTCCGGCTTCGGTAACCTTCGGGGATGCGATTCTCCCCGTGGCCGCGATCGTTGCCGGGCGTCCTCTGGTTGCTGTTGTTGTTGGCGCCCCGAGCGGTGTCGGCATTGCCTGTCCAGGGCTTGTTCTCGAAGACCAACCTCGTGGCCTGGTGCATCGTGCCCTTCGATTCCCGGAAGCGCGGGCCCGAGGAGCGCGCCGAGATGCTGGAGCGCCTGGGGATCCGCCGCCTGGCTTACGATTGGCGCGCCGAACACATCCCGACCTTCGATGCCGAGGTGGCCGCCATGCAGAAGCGGGGCATCGAGATCACGGCCTGGTGGTTCCCGGCCGCCTTGAATGCGGAGGCCAAGGCCATTCTCGACTGCATCGAGCGCAACCGGATCCATCCGCAGTTGTGGGTGACTCTCGGCACCGAGCCCGAGCCCGACGCCGCACGGTTGGAGCAGAAGATCCGCTCGACCATCGAGTCCCTCGGCCCCCTCTGCGCCGAGGCCGCGAAACGGGGCTGCACCGTGGCGCTCTACAATCACCTGGGTTGGTTCGGTGAGCCGTCTCATCAGGTCCGTGTGATCGAGGGCTTGCGGAAGGCCGGTCATGCCAATGTGGGCAGCGTCTACAACTTCCACCACGGTCACGGACACCTGGCCGACTTCGAGCGGCAGTTCGGTATCCTGCGACCCTACCTGTTGGCCCTGAACCTCAACGGCATGGTGCGCGACGGGGACAAGCTGGGGAAAAAGATCATCCCGCTGGGCACCGGCGACGAGGAACTGCGCTTGATGAAGGTGGTCGAGACCAGTGGTTGGCGTGGGCCGATCGGCATCATCGGTCACACCGAAGAGGACGCCGAGGTGAAGCTGCGCAAAGAACTGGACGGACTCGAGAAGCTCACGGCCGCGGCCGGCAAGACTGCCGGCGAACCCCCAGCCTCCGGTCGGGAGCCTGGTGCGCAGGCCGAGAAAGACTGGGTCGACAATCGATGGCAACGTTCCGAGGTCGGGCCGTTCCTCGCTTCGAGTGTCCGCCTCCCCGACGGATCCTCGGTGGTCCGCGGTCTCACCGTCCGGGTGGGCGACGGTGCGAGCGTGCTGTACGACCTGGCCCAAGGATCGGTCCGTGCCGTGTGGACCGGCGGATTCCTGAAGTTCGACGCCACCCGATTCGGCCTGATCGGCACGCCCGCTCCCGAGGGCGCGGTGCTGTGGGTGGGCGATGGTCAACGTCCGGAGAAAGCGGCGGTCCCCCGATTCCTCGGCCAGCACCACACGGCGTCCGGAGTGGTGTTGGACTGGGAAGTGCAGGGCGTGTTGGTCCGCGAACGGCCCGAATGGGTCGTCACGCCGGGAGGGCCGGCCCTGGTGCGACATCTGACCATCGGTGCACGAACGGCCCCGATTTCCTGGTGGGCCGCCTCGCATCTGCAAGGAAGCCAACTCGCGGCCGAGTCGAACGAGCACCGATCGGTGCAGAAATCCTCCGGCGGATCGGGTCGCGACGAAGAATCGATCCGTTCCCAGCACCTGATCCGCAACCGTGACGAGGGCTCGGCTTCCGCCTTGCTGGCCCTCGGGGGACAAGACCTTCAGTGGGATTCCACCACCCGCTGGGCCGGCTCCGTCGCCCACGGATCCAGCGTGCTCACCCTCCCGCCCGGAAATGCGCTGTCGCTGGACCTGGTGCTCTGGCGCGGAACGCCTCTGAATTCGGCTTCCTTCGAGGCCTGGTCCAAGGCGAGGCGCACTCCGGGGCCGCAGTCGCCGTCGATCGCGGCCGCCCCGGATGCGGTCGAACTGACCACCCGGGGGCAGCGCGGCCTCGAGACCGGTCCCTTCGCCGTCGACACCCTTACGCTCCCGTATGACAACCCGTACCAGGCGTTGCTCTTCGCCTCGGGCGTGGATTTCACCACCGACGGCGCGGGCTATGTCTGCACCATCCATGGCGATGTCTGGCGCGTGCGCGGCGTGGATGCGGGATTGCAGTCGCTCCGGTGGAAACGGGTGGCCTCGGGATTGTTCCAGCCGCTCGGGCTGAAGGTCCGGGGCGACCAGGTTTACGTCTTGGGCAAGGACCGCATCACGCGCCTGGAAGACACCAATGGAGATGGGGTCACCGATTTCTACGCGACATTCTATGGCGGCATCGCCACCTCGCTCGGGGGGCACGATTACGTCACCTGCCTCGAGGTGGATGAGGAGGGGCGCTTCTATTACGCCGATCCGCAGGGCGTCCACCAGGTGGCTGCCGATGGCCGATCGTCCCGCACCCTCGCCTCGGGATTCCGCAATCCCAACGGCATGGGGGTCAGCCCGGATGGCCGTGTGGTGACCGTGGCGCCTCAGCAGGGCACCTGGACGCCCACCAGCGAGATCGTCGAGATCCGGCCCGGGGGATGGTACGGATTCGGCGGCCCCAAGTCCGACCACAATCCGCCGCTGGGTCGGGATTGGCCGCTGTGCTGGATCCCCCATACGGTGGACAACTCCAGCGGATCCCAGGCATGGATTCCCCGGGGGCAATGGGGACCTTTGGGTGGCCAGATGGTCCATCTGCTGTGGGGACGTTGCGGAATGATGCTGGCACTGCGCGACACGCATGGCTCGGTGCCGCAGGGAGCCGTGGTGCCGCTGCCGGTCAAGTTCCTCAGCGGTCCGAATCGGGCGACCTTCCGGGCCCAGGATGGTGCCCTCTACATCGCCGGGAGCACCGGTTGGCAGACCAGTGCCGTGAAGGATGGTGCGGTGCAACGGGTGCGGCGGACGTCCAAGCCGCTGCGGATGCCGGTGGCCTGGAAGCAGGACGGGACATCCCTGGAATTCACCTTCGCCGAGGCTCTCGATCCTGCGGCGGCCTCCGATGCGGGCAGTTTCGGGGTGCGTCGCTGGAACTACCGCTACTCGCAAGACTACGGCTCCAAGGACTGGTCGGTCGCGAACCCTGGCAAGGAAGGGCGCGATGAGGTCGCGGTGACATCGGCCACCGTGTTGCCCGACGGCAAGACGGTCCGGATCACCCTGGCCGATGTGCGTCCGGCCATGCAGTACGAGTTGCGCTACGATGTCGGATTCCGTGGGCAGGTGTGGTTCAGCCTGCACGGGCGGTGAAGTGCCGAGGGCTTCCCGGGTGGCGTTGTTCTCGGGCGTGTGGAGCCGAACTCAGCGGCTGTCACTTCGCTGGCTGTCGATGGTGCCTTCGGGCACCCCAGCGGCATCCTTGGGTGCCTCGATGAACACATCCATCTGCTGGCCCGGATAGAGCCGGGGATTCTTGCCGGAGCCCCCCCCGGGCGCATCGATGCGATACAACGCCTGCAGCACCCGGGTGTCCACCCGCTCGATGCTGTCCCCGGTGAGCGAACGCTTCGGGATGACGAAGGGCTCGAGCCGCACGAACGTCAACGGGGCCGACAGGGAGGCGTTGCCTCGCACATGTCCCCGGGCCCGCGTTCCCGGATGGATCCGCCACGCTTCATGCTCGTCGATGTCCACCCGCACGTGGAGCGGATCCAGGTTGCCCAGGACGAGCAGCGGACTCGAGGTGGGTCCGGATGGCGTGGAGGCCGATGCGAATTCACCGGGCCGGATCTTCAGTTGCAGCACGGTGCCGTCGATCGGAGCGACGACCGTGCATCGGGCGATCTCGGTCCGCACGGCGGCCACCAACGATTCGGCGACGCCCACCTGCGCCGATGCCTCGGCCATGCGGGCCTCCGCGGACTTCAGGGCGAATCCGGTCCGGACGAGTTCGTCCTCGCTGATCACCGTCCCGCTGCGAAGCCGTCGGGAGCGGTCGAGGCGATCGGCGAGGTCCTCCGCCTCGCACCGGGCGGTGTTCAAGCGGGCCCGGGCGGCCGCCAGGCGGGACTCCTCCACGGCCAGGGAGGCCTCCAGGGGGCGGGTGTCCAAGCGGAACAACGGTGTCCCGGCCCGGACCGCCTGGTCGAGACGCACCAGCACCTCGGTGACGAGGCCCGACACCGGGGTGCCCACGCTGATGTGTTCGGTGCTCGCCTCGACGAGTCCCACCGCCGCGACGGTTTGACTGAACGACGAGGCGGGCGGGGGCGAGGCCGGCTCGGTGGTGGTGCGGACGGGCTGCGTCCGGACCACGGTGACGGTGGCGAACACGGCCGATCCGATGGCGAGGACGGGCAACAGGTAGGCCTTCAGGGGAGATCGCTTCATGCGCAAAGGGGGGACGCCGAGGATGGGGACACGGGCCGGCCCGAGGATGCCGGCGGGCCCGCCTCGGTCCGGACGATCCGGCCGTCATCCATGTGGGCGATGACGTCGGCGAAGTGGAAGACCCGGCTGTCGTGGGTGACCACGATGACGGCCCGGTCCGGTTGGACGGCCGCCGAGGCCAGCAACTCCATCACGGCCTCGCCCGTGGCATGGTCGAGCGCTGCTGTCGGTTCGTCGCAGATGACGAGCCGGGGCTCATGGACCAGGGCGCGGGCCAAGGCCACCCGCTGCTGTTGGCCGCCGGACAACTGGCGGGGATGGGCGGTCGTCTTGGAGCCGAGGCCCAGGCGATCGAGCAGGGCCGCCGCCCGGTCCACCGCCTCCCGGCGGCGGACTCCGGCCGCCAGGAGCGGGATGGCCGCATTCTCCGCCGCGGTGAGGGCCTGCAGCAAATTGTACTGCTGGAACACGAAGCCCAGGTGGGTGCGCCGGAAAAGGATGCGCTCGGGCGGCGGCATCGCGGCCAGGTCGCGCCCGAAGAGACTGACCGAGCCCGAGTGGGTCTCGAGCAGCCCGGCGATGACCGAGATGAGCGTGGTTTTTCCGCAGCCGCTGGGCCCCACCAGGAAGCTCAGTTCGCCTTTTTGGACCGTGTAGTCGACCCCGCGGAGGACCTCCACGCGGGCGTCGTCTTCACCGAAGTGTTTGCGGATGCCCGTGCAACGCACGGCCGTGGGATCGGAGGCGTTCATGGGCTCAACGGAAGACGGAGGCGGGTTCGAGGCCACGCACGTGCCGGAAACTGGCGTACAGGGCGATGCCGGTGACCGAGGCCAGCGCCAGGCAGGTGCCCAGGGCGATCTCCCAGGGCAGGTACAGGCTGCGTAGAAAGGGTTGTGTGCGGACGAGGTTGCAGACCGCCGCCGCGATGCCGCTGCCGAAACACGACCCCAGCGCCAGCACCACCGTTCCCTGGAGGAGGATCATGACGCCGAGTTGACGGTCGGTGGTCCCGACCACCTTGAGCATGGAGATCGGCCGGGCGTTCTCCTTGATGAACATCAGGAAGGTCTGGCCCGTGATGGCCGCACCGACGATGAGCCCGATGGTGATGGTGACCATGAAGAGCATGGGCACGCCCTGGCTGCCGTAGAACCACATGGCATCGGCGGCGAACTGTTCGGTGGTTCGTGCCCGCAGGCCTCCGAGGTCGTTGATTCTCCTGCAGACTTCCTCGGGTGTTCCGCCCGGTGCCGAACGGGCCAGGATGAAACTGGTCATGTGCTGTTCACCCAGGTTGAGGGCGGCAGCCGTCGACCGTGAGGTGTGCAGCATCGGCAGGCCGGTGAAGGGCGCGGCGATGTCGGAGATGCCCACGATGCGGATGCGACGGTCCCGGATCCTCAAAGATCGCCCCGGCCGGAACGGTTCGCCCGGGAAGAAGAGTTCATGGCCGCCGGGGTCGATGATGGCGGTGTCGAGTTCGCGGATCCCGTCGGCGCGGCCGACCCGCATCCGGTGAGGAAGGCCGGCGAGGCTGGCATCGTCGATGCCCAGGACGGTGACGGTGTTGAGACGCCCCCCTTCGGAGCGCCCGATGGCATCGATCTTCAGGAGCGGCGCAGCCCAGGCGATGCCGGGCACGCTTCGGACCCTCATCAACTGGATGTCGCGCATCGACTTGACCTGGTCGAAACATGCCACATCGGGTTCGGTCACCCACAGGTCGGCGTCCTGGACGTCACGGATCTGGGCCGCCGTCATGGACAGCATGGTCGCGAGGATCGCCGCCTGGTTCTGCATCAGGAAGACCGCCAATGAGACGGCCACGATCATCGCGCCGAACTTGGCCCGATCGTTCCGGAGCATCTGGAGCCCCACCCAGTTCATCGTGCTCCCTTCCTGCCGCGGGGC
>CAYLTF010000073.1:14936-16149 GCA_964386625.1 uncultured Akkermansia sp.
GGGAGGTTGTCCATGACGGCCAGCCAGCGGGTTCGATCCGATTCGATCAGCGCTTCGATGAGCGCATCTTTGCTGGGGTAGTAGCGGTACAAGGAGCCCGGGCTCATGCCGGCCGCCTCGCAGATGTCCTTCATCGAGGCCGCGTGGAATCCGTCCCGGACGAAGATTCCGCAAGCCGCCTTCAGGATGATTTCCTGGCGTTCCGGAAAGGTCCGGTTGCGGGTGCCTGCGGTTCTCATAAACGCGAACGATCGTTCACTCGCAAAGGCGCCGCGTCAAGTCGAGCGACTGGATTCCAAGAAAAAACGCCGGCGGGGTCGGAGCCCGGCCGGCGCTGGAATCGGTGAAGATCGGTTCAGATGCCCTCGAGCTTCAGTCGAATCAGCAGGTCGCGTGTCGCGTTGATGCCCTCGCGCTCCGGCAGCTTGTCGCCCTCGTACTCGATGCCCACGAAGCCGCGGTAGCCCGCGTCCAGGACGATCTTCATCATCTTGCGGTAGTCGGTCTCGACGCAGTTGCCGTCGGCGTCGAAGTCGTAGGACTTGGCGCTGACAGCCTTGGCGTAGGGCATCATCTCCGTCACGCCGACGTAGCGGTCGTAGGTCTGGCCGGGGCGGATGGTGAAGTTGCCGAAATCGGGCAGGATGCCGCAGTTGGACCGTCCCACGAGCTTCATCACCCCGGCCAACCACTTTCCGTTGGAGCTGAGGTGGCCGTGGTTCTCCACGATGCAGTTCACCCCGATCGAGCCGCAGACCTTGGACAATTGGGTCAGGCCGTCGGCGGCCCGTTTCTGCTGCTCCTCGAAGGACCCGACGTCGTGGGTCTCGGCATTGACCCGGATGGAATGGCAGCCCAGGAACTTGGCGGCCTCGGCCCACTTGCGGTGGTTCTCGACGGCCTGCTTGCGCTTGGCCGCATCCGGGTCGCCTAGGGCGCCTTCGCCGTCGCACATGATGAGCAGGCAGCGGACACCCTCGCTGTCGGCCCGGTCCTTGAACTCCCTCAGGTAGCCGCTGTTCTTGACCTGGTCCTTGAAGAACTGGTTGACCAGTTCGATGCCGTCCAGGTCGTGCGTCCGCCGCGCCACGATGGGCAAGTCCATGTGGGTCATCTTCTTGCCGAAGAGCGCCTTGTGGTAGGACCACTCGGCGAGGCTGATCTGGAAGGACCGGTCCTGGTTCTTCGTGGGCCAGATCGAGCACCCGGTCGC
>CAYLTF010000074.1:0-16040 GCA_964386625.1 uncultured Akkermansia sp.
TGAAAACAACAGGCGCGTCCGTGAGGGAAACCTCCGGACGCGCTTTTTCTTTGGCCAGAATGGTCCTTGGGCCTCGCGGATCCGTGAGCCGTCCCGGGTGCAACGGATGAAACCCCATCCCGAAGGGACCACCTCAGGGCCGGCGGAGGCGGACCCTTGGGACGCCCGAACCTCACCCAGAGCGGTTTCGGAGACGGCGCCCTATCGCCCGGGTCGTTTCAGGAAACCGATCCTCAGGCGCGGCGGTGCGGGGCCGGGGCGGACGCCCTCAGGAGCCGATCGCGAATGCCATCCCAGGCGGGTTCAAGCGGCAAGGCCTCGATCACCACCAAGGCCGCTCCGCGATCATCGCACTGATGCAAGTAGCCATACAGGGCCCGCGCGAACGCCTCGGGATCGTCCGGGATGAAGGAGACCTGGGCGGGAATCGGTTCGCGCGGAATCCTGGAATGGGTCAACAGGCAGAACCGCTCCGGCGGAACGCCTTGGAGCAGCACCCGATCCCTGAGTTCGGCATCCGAATTCCATGACCAGACCTCCAACCGGGCCTTGGGAGAATAATGGCGGCTGAGCTGTCCGGGGCTTCGGAGAGGTCCGGGTGAAGCCGCTTCAGGACTCTCGACCGGGACGCCGGCCGCCTCGGCGATCTGCTCGGCCGAGATGATTCCCGGTCGAAGGATACGGGGTCGATCGCCGGTGACATCCACCACCGTGCTCTCGATGCCCACCGCGCAGGGACCGGCATCGATGATGAGGGGGATCCGGTCGCCCAGGCCGGCGATCACATGTTCGGCCGTCGTCGGAGAGAGTTGATCCGATGGGTTTGCGCTCGGTGCTGCGAGGGGAAAACCGCATTCACGGATCACGGATTGGAAGAAGGCGTGCGATGGCCACCGGAGGCCCACCGTCTGCCCGCCCGCCGCGACGAGCGAGGGGATCCTCGACGACTTGGGAACCACGAGCGTCAACGGACCGGGCCAGAATCGCCGAGCCAGCTTTTCCGCCAATCCCGGCCAATGCGCGGCGCACTCTCGCGCCATGGCAGCCGTTGCCACATGCACGATCAGCGGGTTGGTCGACGGCCGTCCCTTGGCGTTGTAGATGCCGGCGACCGCCTCGGGTGAGAATGCGTTGGCCGCGAGTCCGTAGACGGTCTCGCTGGGCACGGCCGCCACGGCACCCGAACGCAGCAGCGCGCTGGTCTTCAGCACCGCCTCTTGGAACAGGGCGGGAGTATGGGTGGGGAGGATCTCCGCGGACGGCACGATGCATCGGAGGATATCCGTCAGCCTGCTCCGCGGCACCAGGAAACCGACGGGCGTGCTGGATCTGCCGTTGCCGGAACGATGCCGGCATCCCTGCATCTGGACGCTTTTCACCGAGTGGACCCGCCTCTAGGCTCAGGAGCGTGAAACACAAAGGGAAGGCCAAGGCCGCCTTTCAACGGATGATGCTGCGTGCGCTGGGAATCTACTGGATTCTCGGG
The DNA here is from genome assembly GCA_964386625.1 of uncultured Akkermansia sp. Taxonomy (GTDB): domain Bacteria; phylum Verrucomicrobiota; class Verrucomicrobiia; order Limisphaerales; family UBA9464; genus SXXZ01. The sequence goes on from CAYLTF010000074.1 coordinate 1,487, forward strand.
TTGCTCCTCGTCGTGGTCAGCCATTTCCTGGTTCCCGGCATGCTCAAGCCCGGGGTGATCGTCCTCACGGGGCTCCTGGTCGGATTCGCCCTATTCGCCGGATATTTCTTCCGCGATCCGGATGCCGCGGTCCCGGCAGGCCAGGGTCTGATCGTCGCGCCCGGTCACGGCACGGTGGATGTGATCGATGAGACCGAGGAGCCTTCGGTGATGGGTGGCCGCTGTCGCCGTGTCTCCATCTTCCTGTCGGTGTTCAACGTGCATGTGCAGCAGGCCCCGGTGGCCGGAACCGTGATCCGCGTGCGTCATACCCCGGGACAGTTCTTGAACGCGTTGAAGCTCGAGTCGGCGGCCCTCAACGAAAATGTGCTCATCGGGTTCCAGGCCTCGGAACCGGCGTGCGGACCGGTGGCCATCAAGCTGATCACGGGCCTGATCGCCCGCCGGATCATCCCCTGGGTCCAAGAGGGAGACACCGTGGCCAAGGGCGAGCGGGTGAGCCTCATCCAGTTCGGTTCCCGGGTGGACATCTACCTGCCCCTCGAGTCGCGCGTCACGGTCTCGCTGGGCGACCGTGTCGTGGGTGGGGAGACGGTGGTGGCCCGATTGGAAGGCTGATATCCCATGAGCGCCTCCCGATCGTCGCAGGAGCCCACCGCCGACGAGGCTCAGAAGCTCAAGATCTATCTCCTGCCGAATCTCTTCACGGCGGGCAATCTGTTCTGCGGATTCCTGGCGCTCACCAAGATCGTCGAGGCCGACCTCAACGGATCCTCCGGCTACCACGAGGTCAAGATGGCGCTGCTCTACATCCTCGTCGCCTGCATCCTGGACCTGCTGGATGGACGGGTGGCCAGGATGGGGGGGTTCGAGAGCCCGTTCGGTCGCGAATTCGATTCCCTGGCCGACATCGTGAGTTTCGGGGTCGCGCCGGCCTTCCTGGTGCACCGGGTCGTGCTTGCCGACGTCTTCGTCAACCACAAGGAGTTCGGTTGGTTCATCGCCGCCCTGTTCGTGATCTGCGGTGCATTCCGCTTGGCGCGTTTCAACTGCCTGGCGGCCATGTCGGGTTCCGGGGGCGGGAGCCATTTCATGGGGTTCCCCATCCCGATGGCCGCGGGCATGGTGGCTTCGCTCACGCTGTTCCTCATCTGGTGGGACGAGAAGAATCTCAGGGTGGGGTACTGGCGCTATGCCTTGCCGGTGATCCTGGTCTTCCTTTCGGTGATGATGGTCAGCGAGGTCAAGTACCCCACCTTCAAGAAGCTCGATTGGCGCACGCAGAAGCCCTTCGTGAAGACGATCGTGATCGTCATGGTGGTGGCGCTGTTCTTTCTCCTCTGGCAGAAACTCCTCCCGATCGTTTCCCCGTTGGTCTGCACGGCGTACCTGCTCTATGGATTCATCCGGCCTTTCATCTCGCGGCGGATGCAGCGGGAGATCGAGGTGGACGACGACGAGGAGGAAGAGCATCCCTCCAGGTCCGCCCGATGACCTGGGCTTCCTCCGGAAAGCATGACTGACCCTTGGCCCATGGTTTCGGCCGCCCTCCTGGGTGGGTTCTCAGGGTTCGTGGCCAGCGTGCCCGGTGGCCCGGTCAACGCCACGATCCTGGCGGAAGGAGGGCGTCGCGGCTTCCGCTGGGCGCTGTTCGTCGGCATGGGTGCGGTCTTGATGGAGGCCATCTACTGCTCGGTGGCGTTCGCCGGATTCGATGCGCTGTTCGGTTCCCGGTTGTTCCGCGCCACCATGGAACTGGTGAGCTTCCTCCTGATGCTCTGGCTGGGGATCAAATACCTCCGGGGTGCCCCGATCCCGGGGGAGGCCCAGGGCGTTCAACTGATGGAGCAGCGTTTCCATCCGCACACCGGCTTCTGGACCGGGTTCGTGCGGGTCCTTGGCAATCCGGGCATCCTCCTGCTCTGGATCACCGTCACGGCCATGCTGCTGTCGCGTGATTGGCTCGCCGACACCTGGGTCTGCAAGCAGTCGTTCGTCGGTGGTGTGGCCTGCGGAGCCCTGCTCTGGTTCGTGCTGTTGGGCTGGGGCGTGTCGCGTCACCGGGAATCGATCTCACCGGCGGCCCTTCGACGCCTGTCTCAGTTCAGCGGACTGTTGCTGCTGGCGGTGGCGGTCGTGGTGGGCATCCGGCTGATCGGCCTGCTGGCCGCGCGTCACGCCTGAGCCCGGTCGCTCACTTCTTCGGTCCCTCTTGCGCGCCGAGAGCCTTCTGGAGCTTCTCTGCCTGCTCGAAGAGCTTGTTGTAGCGGTTGTTCAGGTCTTCGCAGTCGGTGGCCAGCTTCTTGTACTTCTCGACCGTGTCCTTGTTGGCGGCCACGGCGTTCATGTAGGCCTCGTTGAGCTTCTTGACGCTTTCGTTCTGGGCCTTGATGTCGGTCGCCATCTTCTCATAGGCGGCCTTGTAGGAGTCCCCCTGCTTGGTGGCCCGCTCCCATTTCACCGTCATCTCCGACAGCTCCCGTTTGGTGCGGCTCAGCTCGGCCTTGTTGGTCTTGTCCTGCTCGGTCAGGCGCTCCTTGAGCTGTTCGACCCGCTTGAGCTCCTCCTCGACCCGTTTTCCGGTCATCTCGACCTCGTGTTTCTGCTCGTTCAGGCCGTGGATCTGTTTGTTGCGATCGGCCAGCTGGAGTCGGAGATCCGCGTCCCGGTACCACTGGTAGGCGACCAGTCCACACAGTCCACAAGCCAGCACGATGAGCAGAGTGACCCCGGCCGAGGCACGGGTCGAGTTTCTGGAGGAGACGATTCGGGAATGCATGGCAAAAGGTCAGGACGGTGCAGAACCTTGAATGTGGACGCTGTAGGCGGACGGCAAGTTTGTCAAAGGATGGAGCTGGAGCCACCTCCGTATCGAGGCTCTGACCTGCCGGCTCGCGCCTTTGCAAAGCCAGGTCGCGCATTCCATCCTCCGGTCCATGAAGCTGCGAGGCGTTTCGTCCGGGGTCGCTCTGAAGTCTGCCAACCGGAGGCCGGTCGCCCTGACCGTGGCCGGTTCCGACAGCGGAGGTGGTGCCGGGATCCAGGCCGATCTCAAGGTGTTCGCGGCCCTGGGGGTCCACGGCACCAGCGCTCTGACCTGCCTGACGGCGCAGACCCCTGCCGGAGTCACCGGCGTCCATGCCGTGCCGAGCGCCTTCGTCGCGCGCCAAATGGAGGCGCTGATGCGGGATTTGCCGCCGGCCGCGGCCAAGACCGGGATGCTTTTCAATGCCGGCATCATCCGGACCGTGTCCCAGGCGTTCGCCGCACGCCCCGAGATCCCCCTGGTGGTGGACCCGGTGATGATCGCCACCAGCGGCGCCCGCCTGCTGCGTCCCGATGCGATGCGCGCCCTCCAGGACGCGCTGCTGCCCGTGGCCGCCCTGGTGACCCCGAATCTCGACGAGGCCGCTGCGCTGATGGGCCGCCCCCTCGTCTCGGTGGACGACCTGCGTTGGGCCGCCCGGGGAATCCACGGGCGTTGGGGCGTGCCAGCGCTGGTGAAGGGCGGTCATCTGAGGGATGCGGCCCAAGCGACCGATGTCTTCTGGGATGGTCGGGAGGAACGGATCCTCCGCGCGCCCTTCGTGCCGGGTGTCTCGACCCACGGCACCGGTTGCACCTACTCCGCGGCCATCACCGCTTTCCTGGCCCTGGGGCATCCGCTGTCCGAGTCCGTGGAGCGGGCCAAGCGCACGATCACCCGCGCCATCCGTCGCAGCACCCCGCTCGGGCCTGACGGGCGATTCGAGGCGCTTCTGCCCGGCTGACCTGCGGGGTCAGGGCCGGTCGGCGAGACTGCCCGTGCCCACGGCCCACAGGAACCCGCGGCTGAGCATCTCGAGGAACACCGGGTCCTGGAAGGTCGCGTCGGAGTGGCCGAAAGTCGTCCCGAACACACGCGCCTTGCCGAAGCCGTTGACCCAGGCCACCGGATACGCTTTGCCATCGGCCTCGCTGACCGAGGTGGCCAGGGGCGTCGCGCCGGGCCACATCTTCTCGATGACGTAGAGCTCATCCTTCGGGGTGACCCAGTCGTCGGGCATGTTCTTCAGGATGGGATGGCCCGCGGCCGTCTTCTTCACCGGATACCGACTCTGATGGTCGTGCCGCCGACTCGTGACCCCGAGGAACTTCCGCCACTCGTCGATGCTCGCGGCGCGGTAGGTGTGCATGGCGCAGTGGATGGCCACCGCGGGAACGCCGGCCTCGTGTGCGCGGGTGATGCGGCGGATGTAGTCGGGCGACTGCGTGTCGGCGAAACACTCGTTGTGCACCACCACGTCGTAGCCGCGGGCCCAGTTCGGCCGGTCGTAGAGAGGGATCTCGGCTCGCGTGCCCGAGCCGCCTTCGTTCACGATCGTCCATTCGACCCGAGCATGCCGCGCCACGGCGTTGGTCAGCGCGAAGGTCTGCAGCGCGTAATTGTGGCAGCACCCGCCGGTGATCAGCAGTGCGCGGATCGGGCGTCGGTTCGAGGCCGCGGAATGGCCGGCGCAACCGACCAAGAACAGCAGCAACAGACCCAGCAGGGGAGTTCGGAAAGCCATGATGCGAGACCCTGCGGACAAGCCGCCGCCGCGGTCAATCGTCGGGTGCCGATCCGCATGCCCGTCGCTCCCGTCGGAGCCGCTCGATCGGAGTGCACGCAGGCCTCCTCGGCGATGCGCGACGAAGAGCTCTCCAAAAATAATTCCGACAAAAAACTCAGGTATTTCAGCCTCTTTCCGATGACTTGGGTGTCGCAAGACATCGGAGACCGGAGGCCGAAAAAAACTCCGGAGGGCTCTGTGATGAACGCCCCCCAAGGACGGGAAAGTGTCATCCGCGACATGGATGTCGCGAGCAAACAAGTGGTCCCCGGAAGGGGTCCGAACTCACGGATAGAGTTATGGTCATCAAAACGAACGTCTCCGCGCTCACCGCCTCCCGCAACCTCCTCGAGACCCAGGATTCCCTGTCTCGGTCCCTCGGGCGGCTCTCCTCTGGCTCCAAGCTGGTCAACCCCTCCGACAACGCCGCCGGATTCGCGGTGTCCATCCGCCTCGACGCCCAGATCAGTCGCATCTCGGCCGCCAGCGACAACATCGGCAATGCGCTGTCGTTCTCGCAGACCCAGGACGGATACCTGAAGAAGGTCGCCAAGGCCCTCGATCGCATGGGCGAACTGGCCATGCTGGCCCAGGACAACACCAAGAGCGACACCGACCGCGGCCTCTACAACAACGAGTTCGTCAACCTGCAGAACTTCGTCACCAGCAGTTCCACCCGCGACTTCAACGGTGTGAGCATGTTCGGCGGCAACAGCTTCCAGGTCACGATCGACAGCGACGGAGCCGCCTTCACCTACTCGTCGATCAACCTGACGACGGCCACCTTCACCACGGCGACCGGCTCGAGCACGAGCCTCACCACCACGACCAACGCCGCCACCGCCCTGACCCGGGTCAAGGACGCCATCAACGCGCTGGCCTCCGAGCGTGCGACCGTGGGTGCCAACCAGGCCGCCCTGAACATGTACCAGGAGCAACTCGGCACCCTGAAAGACAACCTTGCCGCCGCCAACAGCCGCATCAAGGACATCGACGTCGCCGAGGAGAGCACCAACTTCGCCAAGTACAACATCCTGGTCCAGGCGGGCACGGCCATGTTGTCGCAGGCCAACTCCACCTCGCAGAGCGTGCTGCGTCTGCTCGGCTGATGCCCGGCATCGGATCGGTCCGGGTCGGCGGGGCGAGCCTGCCCACGCTCCCCGCCCGGACCGCCCGCCCGACGCCCCCTCGTCCAACGTCGCCCATCCGACCACGGAAGCCAGGTTCAGGTCCCGATCCCGGTGATGAGACCTCCCGCGAGGAGTCACCGGATCCCCGATGAACGCCGCCCGATCCGCGCAGAACCGACAGTCCTTTCCACAACCCCTTTTCTCCGTCGTGTGACGGATGGCGCAAGCCAGGCGGCCGGTCGCCGAAAGATCCGGCACGGGTTCCAGGAGGTCACCCGCTCAACCAAGACCTCCGGCGGCAAGGATGCCGTCTTGCAGTGAGAAAGAGCCCCGGCGACGGGGCGACTTCAAGGAAGGAGTCACATCATGGTCATCAACACCAACTACTCGGCGCTCAATGCGTCGCGGAACCTCGGCGATTCGCAGGGCCTGCTGAACCGCTCGCTGGCTCGGTTGAGCTCGGGATCCAAGCTGATCAATCCGTCGGACGACGCGGCCGGCTTCGCCGTCTCCACCCGCTTCGACGCGCAGATCAACCGGACCCAGGCCGCCAGTGACAACATCGGGAACGCGATCTCGTTCTCCCAGACCCAGGACGGCTACCTCAAGAAGGTGGCCAAGGCCCTGGACCGCATGAGCGAGCTGTCCATGCTCGCCCAGGACAACACCAAGAGCGACACCGATCGCTCTCTCTACAACACCGAGTTCCAGAACCTCGGTGCCTTCGTCAACTCGACGGCGACGCGCGACTTCAACGGCGTCAGCATGTTCAGCGGTGCAGGCATCCAGGTGACGGTCAACAGCGAGGGCGTCTCGAACTTCAACTACACCTCGATCAACCTCGGCAGCAGCACCTACACCACCGCCACGGGTTCGACGCTGACGTCGACCACCAACGCGGCGACAGCCCTCACCAACGTGAAGGCCGCCATCAACCAGTTGGCCACCGACCGTGCGACGGTGGGTGCCAATCAAGCCGCCCTGAACATGTATCAGGAGCAGTTGGGGGTGTCGAAAGACAACCTGTCCGCCGCCAACAGCCGCATCAAGGACGTGAACGTCGCCGACGAAAGCACGAACTTCGCGCGGTACAACATCCTGGTCCAGGCGGGCACCGCCATGCTGGCCCAGGCCAACGCCAGTCCGCAGTCGGCCCTCCGCCTCTTGGGCTAAGCCCGGGAGAGGGTTCGGTCCTGGGCGCGCCGATTCGGGCGCGCCCAGGCCGGGAGGAGCGGAGGCGTCCGGCCTCCCTCCTCCGGCTCCGGCCCCTTGGCCCTCCCCATCGAGGGCCTCCGGACGCAGTACTCAGTCCGCAGGGCGGGTCGACGGAGAGACTCCCCTGGAACCGATCGGATCGGCAGGCCCGACGGGATCGGGAAGGATTCGACAGCGATCCGCCTGCGGATTGATTCCTGCGTCCAAAGCCATCAGACGACTCCCCGAGGACCACGGTCCTCCGGGGAGTCTTCGTTTGGCCCCTCGCGGTCCGTCCGCGATCGATCACTCAATCCGGCCAGGGTCGGTGAAAACCCTTGGCCCTGCTGAAGGCCACCGATAGGTTCGGTCTCCAGAGTTTTTCTTTATGGCCAAACTTTCGATTCGCGACCTGAACGTCACCGGCAAACGCGTCCTCATGCGCGTCGATTACAACGTCCCGATGGAGGAGAAGGACGGCGTGATGGTGATCAACGACACCACCCGCATCAAAGAGACGCTCCCGACGCTCGAGCTGCTCGTCTCCAAGGGCGCGCGCATCATCCTGGCGGCCCACCTCGGCCGCCCGGACGGCAAGCGTGAGCCGTCGATGAGCCTGGCCCCGGTGGCCGCGAAGCTCGGCCAGATGATCGGCCGCCCGGTCGCCTTCGTGGACGAGACGGTCGGTGAGAAGGCCGAGGCCGCTGCCGCCGCGCTGAAGGATGGCGAGATCCTGGTGCTCGAGAACGTGCGCTTCCAGGCCGAGGAGGAGGCCAACGATCCGGTGTTCGCCGCCCGCCTGGCCCGCCTGGCCGACGTGTATGTGAACGACGCCTTCGGCGCCGCGCACCGCGCCCACGCCTCGACCAGCGGTGTGGCCCGCATCGTCCGCGCCTGGGGCGGCCAGGCCGCGGCCGGCCTGCTGATGGAGCGCGAGCTGAAGTTCCTGGGCGACGAGCTCGAGAACCCGGCCCGTCCGTTCGTGGTCATCCTCGGCGGTGCCAAGGTGAGCGACAAGATCAAGGTCATCGACCGGTTGCTCGAGAAGGCCGACACCATCCTCATCGGTGGCGCCATGGCCTACACCTTCAAGCTGGCCCACGGCGGCAAGACCGGGAAGTCCCTCGTCGAGAAGGACCACACCGGCACGGCCCTGGCGGCCGAGGCCAAGGCGGCGAAGCGGGGCGTGTCGTTCCTGCTGCCCACCGACACGGTCATCGCCGACCTCAAGGACACCGGCAAGGTCAACAAGAAGGGCCGCCCGGTGTTCGAGTTCGTGAATCCCCGGGTCAACACCGGCGACATCCCCGACGAGTGCGAGGGCTTCGACATCGGTCCCGACACCGTCCGCCGCTACTCCGAGGTGATCGCCTCGGCCAAGACCATCCTCTGGAACGGCCCGATGGGCATGTTCGAGGATCCGCGGTTCGCCGCCGGCACCCAGGCCGTGGCCAAGGCCGCCGTGGAGGCGACCCAGAAGCACGGGGCCAAGTCGATCATCGGCGGTGGCGACAGCGTGAAGGCCGTCAACAAGGCGGGCCTGGGCAGCCAGGTCACCTTCGCCAGCACCGGCGGCGGCGCGAGCCTGGAGTTCCTCGAAGGCATCCCGCTGCCCGGCGTGGTCGCCCTCGACGACCGCTGAGGCTGGCCCGGGATCTTGAATCCCAGCACCACAGACACCCCTCCCGAGCCCTCAAGTGCTCGCGGGGGGTGTTTCGCATGGATCGAGGGGGTCGCAGGCCTCTGGACCGGGCCCGAAGTGTTGGCCGCAGCGACCGGATGGAAATCGATGGAAATCGATGGCCTGCGCGAAAGCCCTCCCGCGAACGAGGAGCGGCGGGTCTAAACTTCGGCACCTCAGGCCGCGGTGGCCGTGCGGGCGTATCGCGCGCGCGCCAGGGCGTCGGTGAGCCGGTCGATGAACGGATGCTGGGCGAGCTTCATCCGCTCTTTGGCTGCGGCTGGACTGAAGAATCCTGCCCGGTCGATCTCGGGCCACGAGGCCCAATTGCCGGAACCGACGGGCCATTCGACCTCGACGTGATTGCTCTGGATTCCCTGGGTCGGATCCCACTGACCCTCGAAGGCCCAGGCGAAGACGGTCTTGCCGCCCCGCTGGCGGATGGAGCCCAGGTCGATGAAGGGTGGAGCACTGGTGATGCCGACCTCTTCCGTGAACTCGCGGCAGGCGGCCTCCAGGGCGCTCTCGCCGGGCTCGATCTCGCCCTTGGGGATCGTCCAGATGCCGTGGTCGCGGTGCGGGAACCACGGGCCTCCCGGGTGCGCGATGAACACCTCCAGAGTGCCGTTGTGGAAACGGTACATCAGGAGGCCGGCGCTGACGCGGGAATGACGCATGACGGGTGAAGACGCTGGACCGACCGCCTCCGGAGGCACCGCCGACAGGGGAACGGCAGCAATCGACAACGGGAGTGACCGTAGGGCAACCCCCCGTCCGCGGCAACATCCCCGTTGGATCGGCCGCGGACGGGCCGGAGTTTCCGCTCCCGATTCAGCGTGTCTTGGGCGGGGCCGTCTTCTTGGCCTTGGCCTTCGATCCGGTCTTGGACACGGGACCCAACCCGAGGGACTTGAAGCGCTGGTCGACCTCCTTCAGGTGGAAGTCGAGGGAGCACAGCGCCTCGAGTTCGCCCTTCTTGAAATGCCCGGCCACCTCCGGGTCGGCCTTGAGCATCTCGAGGAAGTCGGCGTCGTCGCGGCCGGCGTGCTTCACCTCCCAGGTCTTCATGGCATTGCGCTGGACCAGGGCGTAGGCGTCTTCGCGGGTCAGTCCCTTGCGGATGAGGGCCAGCAGCACGGTCTGGCTGTTCCACATGCCCAGGCTCAGGCCCAGGTTCTTGCGCATGTTCTCCGGGTAGACCAGCAGGCCGTCCATCAGCCGGGTCAACAGGCCGAACATGTAGTCGAGCAGGGTGCAGGAGTCGGGGAAGATGATCCGCTCGACCGAGCTGTGGCTGATGTCGCGCTCGTGCCACAGGGCCACGTTCTCGAGGGCCGACACCGCGTTGCCGCGGATCACACGGGCCAGTCCGGTGAGGCGCTCCCAGGTGATGGGGTTGCGCTTGTGAGGCATGGCGCTGCTGCCCTTCTGGCCCTTGGTGAACGGTTCCTCGGCCTCGAGCACCTCGGTGCGTTGCAGGTGGCGGAACTCGACGGCCCAGTGCTCGAAACCCGAGGCGACCAGTGCGAGGCCGTTCATGAACTCGGCGTGGATGTCGCGCTGGATGACCTGCGTGGCGATGGGGGCGGGCCGCAGTCCGAGGCGCTTGCAGACATGGGCCTCGACCGAGGGCGGCAAGTGGGCGTGGGTGCCGACCGCGCCGCTGAGCTTGCCGAGGGCGACGACGCTGCGCAGGTGCCGGAAGCGGGCCAGCGCCCGGGAGAACTCCTCATGCATGAGGGCCAGTTTCAGGCCGAAGGTGGTGGGCTCGCCGTGGATGCCATGGCTGCGGCCGATGCAGGGCGTGCGCTGATACTCCCGGGCTCGCCGGGCGATGACGGTCAACAGGGCCTCGACGTCGCGGATCAGGAGGTCGGTGCTCTGCACCATCTGGACGGCGAAGGCCGTGTCGACGATGTCGGAGCTGGTGAGCCCGAAGTGCAGCCACCGGCTGGCCGGGTCGTTGATGCGCTCGGTCACGGCCGTGGTGAAGGCGATGACGTCGTGGTTGAGCACCTTCTCGAGCTCGCGCTGGCGGGCGAACAATCCGGCGGTGTCGCCCCTCCAGGCCTGGCAGCCCTGCTGGATCTTCAGGAAATCCTTCTTGGGCACGACGCCCTGGGACACCAGCGCCTCGCTGGCGAACTCCTCGATGTCGAGCCAGAGGCTCAGCTTGTTCTCCTCGGACCAGATCGCCCGCATTTCGGGTCGTGAGTAGCGTTGAATCACGGGCCGATCCTGAGGCAAAGCGCCCCGGGAGGCCAGAGCGCACCGGGGCTTCGCGGGCGGGCCGCGTTCAGCCGGGGATCGGAGTGGGCTTCCAGGCCCCGGAGATCACCGCGGCGATCGCCTCGGCATAGCCTTCACGGTAGGTCGGGAACCGCGGCCTCCAGCCGAGTTCCTCGCGCAGGCGACGGTTCGACACGCGCTTGTGGGTGGTGCCGCGCTTCCGGGTCGGGGCCGCCCCGCCAGATCCGGAGGAACCCTCGGAATCGGCCGGGGGCGGCACCGGCAGCCCGGTCGCCTCGGCGAGGAACCGCAGGAAATCACCCTGGAGCACCGGCGCGTCATCCACCGCATTGTAGAACCGGCCGGGTTGGCCCCGCAGCAGGACCGCCTCGAGGGCCGACGCCACGTCGTCCCGGTGGATCATGTTGATCCAGCGTCCCCCGTTCGGATCGAGCCGGGCCTGGCCGGCGACGAATTGACCGAAAAGATGGCCACGGCCCGGGCCATAGATGCCCGCGACCCGCACGACCTGCGTGGGCACGACACCCGATCGATGCGCCTCGGCGAAGACCTCCTCGGTGGCCACCAGCAGGCGCCCGGTCGGACCGGTGGGTTCGGCGGGCGACTCCTCGGTGACCCAGGAGCCGTCGGTCTGGCTGTACACGCTGGTGCTGCTGACCGAGACGATCCGGCCGAGCCTGCGGCGGCGGGACCAGTCCACCAGGTTGCGTGCCCCGCCCAGGTACACCTCCCGGTACGCATCGGCCCCGCCACGACTCGACGACACGGTGCAGACCACCGAGTCGAAATCGCCGGGAATGGCCTCCAGGTCCGCTGGGCGCGTGAGATCCCCCCGCACCGCGCGGATCCCTGCGGCCGTCAGGAGGCCGTCGGGGTCGCCCTGCCGACGCAAACCCACGACCTGGACCCCCGAGGCTGCCAACCGGCGCCCGAGTTCGAGTCCGACATACCCGCAACCGACGATCAGGATCCGCATGTCGATCGACACCTTTGACCCGCGATTCCCGGGGTCAAGCGTCGGGTGGGATGCTTTCTATGAAAGCGGCACGCAGGCTCTCGGCTCGGTCGGCTGGGGGTTGCGCCCACGCCGGTCGGGGCGATTGCGGTGTCTTGCGTCCTGCGCCCACCGGGACAACGCTGTGCCGCAGCGCATGAGCAACGTGCTATCCCGACTGAATCCCTCCCTCGCCAGCCTGCCGGTGTATGTGCCCGGCCGTCCGATCGAAGAGGTGGCCCGCGAACACGGCCTGGACCCCTCCGGCATCATCAAGCTGGCCTCGAACGAGAATCCCTTCGGCCCGTCGCCCAAGGCGCTCGAGGCCATGGAGACCGTGCTGCGGCAACTGCACCTGTACCCCGACGGCTCGGCGTCGGTGCTCAAGCGTGCTTTGGCCGAGGCGGCGGGGGTGCGCCCGGAGCACCTCATCCTGGGCAACGGGTCCAACGAGATCCTCGAGTTCGTCGGCCACGCGATGATGCGTCCGGGCGTCGAGGTCGTGGTGCCGGAGTTCTGCTTCGCGGTGTACCCGATCGTCACGGCCCTCTTCGGGGCCACGCTGGTCACCGTCCCTGCGGTGGACTTCGGCGCGGACATCGACGGGTTGATCCGCGCGGTCACGCCCCGGACGGGCGTGCTGTTCCTGGCCAACCCGAACAATCCCACCGGCACCCGCACTTCGCGTGAGGATGTGCTCCGCCTGCTGCGCGAAGTGCCCCAAGACGTCCTCATCGTCATGGACGAGGCCTACATCGAGTTCCTCGACGATCCGGTGGACCTCGTTCCAGAGATCCTCTCGGGAACCCGGGAAAACCTGCTCCTCTGCCGGACCTTCTCCAAGATCTTCGGCCTGGCGGGCCTGCGGCTCGGGTACGGCATCGGCAGCCCGGCGCTGATCTCGGCCTTCGAGAAGGTACGCCAGCCCTTCAACATCAACTCCATCGCCCAGGCCGGTGCGATCGCCGCCCTGAAGGACACGGCCCATCAGGCACGGACCCGGGACAACAACCGGACGGGCGTTGAATACTACCAGTCGGCCTTTCGCGCGATGGGCCTGCCCTATGTGCCCTCGCACGCCAATTTCGTGCTGGTGAAAACCGGGCGCGGGGCTGCGGTCTTCGCCGCTCTCCAGCAGCGGGGCGTCATCACCCGGCCGATGGGCGGGTATGGATTGCCGGACTGGTTGCGGATCTCCGTCGGCACCCCGGCCGAGAATGCCCGATGCCTTACCGCCCTGCGCGAGGTGCTCGCCGCGATGCCGGCGGCCTGACCTGTCTCCGGAGAACTGCGATGAATCCGACATCCGGCCTGCGCGTTGAAACCGTCCCGGCTCTGCAATCGCCGGCGCGGGCCTTGCTCATCGTCCTGCACGGCCTGGGCGATTCTTCGCGGGGCTGGGAGTGGTTGCCCGGCGAACTGCGGTTGCCTTGGCTCGAGTACGCCTTGGTCGATGCGCCCGACCCCTACTACGGCGGGTTTTCCTGGTACGACCTGCCGGGCGATGCCGGCCCGGGGGTACGCCGCAGTCGGGAACTGCTCGTCCGCCTCATCGAGAGCCGGATCGCCGCCGGCCATTCCCCGGATCGGATCGGGATCCTGGGGTTCTCGCAGGGATGCCTGATGACCTTCGATGTCGGCTGGCGCTTCACCCCGAGGCTGGGCGCGCTGGTGGGCATCAGCGGCTACATCCATGACCCGGCCTCGCTGCTGCGCGAACTGGGCCCGGACGCCCGCTCGGTGCCCGCGCTCTTCACCCATGGCACCCACGACCCGGTGGTGCCCATGGTGCCGGTCCGGGAGCAGGCCCGGGCCTTGCGGGAGGCCGGGCTGGCCCTGGAGTGGCGGGAGTTCCCCAAAGCGCACACCGTGGCCGGCGATCCGGAGATCCGCCTGATCCGAGACTTCCTCACGCGGCATCTGGGGATCTGAAATCCGACCGGGCCGGCCTGGCGGCGGTTCGCGGGTTGAAGCCGGGCCTGCCGGAAGTACGCTCCGCCCATGGATTTCGGCAGGGGAGTGGCGGTGGTGCTCGGGTGTGTGTCCGTCGTCGCAATCGTCACGGCATCCCCACCGGCGAGGCCGTCGTCGGTCCGGGACATCGGGTTTTCCCTCGATCCGAGGCTCGAGTCCGAACTCTGGTGTGCCGAGCCGCAGGTGGTCGACCCGGTGGGCCTGGCTTTCGCCGCCGACGGCGTGGCCTACGTCGCGGAGTGCCGTGATTACCCCTATGGGGCGGGTCCTGGCGGAAAGCCCGGCAGCACCGTCCGCCGTCTTGAGGACACGGATGGCGACGGCCTGCCGGACCGCTCGACGGTGTTCGCCTCGGATCTCAGTTATGCCACGAGCGTGCTGCCGTGGCGCGAGGGTGTCCTGGCGCTGGCGCCGCCGGAGATCGTCTTCCTCCAGGACACCGATGGCGACGGCCGCGCCGACCGGCGCACGGTGGTCTTGCGCGGTCTGGGACTCGGCGTGAGCGATTCCCTGGCCAACAGCCTGCGATACCAACTCGACGGTCGGGTGCATGTCGCCAACGGCGGCAACGGCGGACGGTTGACCTCGCCGTTGCGGGAGGGCCCTCCGGTGACGCTCGGCGACCACGATTTCGCCTTCGACCCGGATACCGGGGCGGTCGAGTTGACCGCGCGCACCGGAGGCGGGTTCGGCCTGGTCTTCGACGCGTGGGGCCGGGGGTTCACCACCTACAACATCG
>CAYLTF010000075.1:0-16002 GCA_964386625.1 uncultured Akkermansia sp.
CGGGGTTCGGCTGGCCGATCATGGCTCGACGATGTGTGACTCGCCCCGAGTGGTCTTCATGGGCACCGCCGATCTCGCCGCCACCGTGCTGCGACGCCTGGCGGCCGACCCGCGCTGGACGGTGGTGCTGGCCGTGAGCCAGCCCGATCGCCCCAAGGGACGGGACCTTGCGCTGCAGCCGACCCCCGTGAAGCACGCCGCCCTCGAGGCGGGCATCCCGGTGGACCAGCCCGCCAAGGCCCGCGATCCGGGGTTCCTCGACCGCCTCCGCGCGCTCGCCCCCGACCTGATCGTGGTGGCCGCCTACGGGCAACTCCTGCCGCAGGCGCTGCTCGACATCCCGCGCCATGGCTGCCTCAACGTGCACACCTCGCTGCTGCCGGCCTACCGCGGCGCGGCCCCCATCCAGTGGGCGCTGGCCGATGGCCTGCGGGAAACCGGAGTGACCCTCATGCGCATGGACGCCGGCTTGGACACCGGGCCCATCATCACCACGGCCACCACCCCGATCCACGACGAGGACAATGGCCAGATCTTGCACGACCGACTGGCCGGACTTGGCGCCGAACTGCTGGTCCGCTCGCTGCCCGACTACCTGGCCGGCCGATTGCCACCGCGTCCGCAACCGTCCGAGGGTGTGAGCCTGGCCCGCAAGATCACCAAGGAGGACGGCCGCCTGGCCTGGGAACGCCCGGCCGTGGAGTCGTGGCGGCGCCTGCGGGCGTTCACGCCGTGGCCCGGGGCCTTCTGCCACGCCGAGGGCGGGGGCAAGACCCGGCTCGTGAAGATCCACGACGCGGTCCCCTGCGAGGGTTCGGGCCGACCCGGGGAACGGATCGACTGCGGCAAGGGACGCCTGGTGGTGGCCTGCGGCACCGGGGCGCTGGAACTGCGGATCCTGCAACCCGAGGGTGGCCGGCGCATGGAGGCCGCGGCGTTCCTGGCGGGTCACCCGTTGGAACGATTCACCTGATCGCCCGACGGCGGGTTCGGGTGCTCCACGTTCCGCACCCGCGTGGCCAACCACAGGCTGAACACGGCCGCGATCACCGCGATCCAGCCCAAGCGATCGTAGCCCTCGATGCCGCCCTCTGGCGTCTTGACCACCAGCCAGCCGCCGACCGCGGTGGTGAGACCGGCCATGATGTCGCGGGCGCAACTGCACAAGCTCAGGAAGGCCCCCCGTCGCCTTGGGGGCACCGCGAGGCTGAGGATGGCCTGGGCCGGGATGAACCGTCCGCTGGCGAACACGAAGAAGGATCCGCCCAGGAGCACCAGCCACACCAGCGGCATCGGCCGGGCATGGGCGATGCCCAGGGTGATGAGGATGGCGAACCCCACCAGCGCGGCGTACACGCGGACCCGACCGAGGTCGTCGGCCAGGCGGCCGATCCGGGGCGTGGTGAAGAGACTGGCGAGTCCGCCCACCAGGTAGATGAGGAACAACCGATCCTCCGCCAGGTGGACATTCCCGATGAGGTGGGGCGCGAGCATCGGGATGATGGTGAAGTGGGCGAAGACGAGGGTCCCGTAGAAGGCCAGCGCGCGACGGGCGTTCGGATCCCGCGCCACCTCCAGGATCGGGGACCAGCCGAAGCGGGCCTCGGGGTGCAGGTGTTCCTTCAGGATCGGCAGGGTCGCGGAGACCAGGGCGCACAGCACCACGGCCATCATCACCACCGCCCAGAACGGAGCCGTCCAGCCGAAGCGGTTGGCCAAGGCCAGGCCCAGCGGCACCCCGAAGGCCGCCGCCACCGAGAAGGAGGTCGTCAACAAACCCAGGCCGGCCGCGCGCCGCCGGGGCGGAACGAGGTCCGAGGCCACCGTCATGACAAGCGATCCGCAAAGTCCCCCGAAGACGCCGCAGATGGACCGGGCCACCGCCAGCACCGGTGCGGTGTGGGCCAGGGCGCACCCGAGGGTTCCGAGAATGAACCCGATGTAGGTGAAGACCAGCAGCGAGCGCCGCTCGAACCGATCGATGAAGGTGGACCCGAAGAACCCCGCCAGGCCCGAGGCCACCGAGTAGCACCCCAGCAACGCACTGAAGCCCGCCGGGCCGATGCGCAGTTCCCGCATCAGCTGCGGCCCCAGGGGCAGCATGACCATGAAATCGAGGACCAGGGTGAATTGCACGGCCGCCAGCAGCAGCAGGAGTCGTCGTTCACGGGATTCGGT
Organism: uncultured Akkermansia sp.; assembly: GCA_964386625.1. Lineage (GTDB taxonomy): Bacteria > Verrucomicrobiota > Verrucomicrobiia > Limisphaerales > UBA9464 > SXXZ01. The sequence continues at coordinate 2,179 of CAYLTF010000075.1, forward strand.
CATCGCATCTCCGGGAATGAGCCCACGCTCCCCGGAGATCCTCACGGTCGCCGTGATCCGACCCAAAGCCAATCCCGGAGGCGGTCCCTGACAGTCGGCCCACAGCGGATCCCCCGATTCGGATCCCGGCCCCGGATTCCATCACGGCCGCAATGGACCTCACCGGCACCCGGACCTTGTCACAAAAGGGTTCCTCGCCGCAGCTCGCCCGGTGGGAGTAGGCTCCTCGCGTGACGAGGGTTTGGATCAACCGCGAGACGCAGCGCTACCCCTTGGCGGCAGTGGCCGGGCTGGCCGCCGCCCTGGCCCATCCCACCCCCGGCTGGGCGGGGTTGGCTTGGGTGGCTCCCGCTCTGCTGTGGTTCGGGGCCTGCGGTCTGCGCGGGGCCGAGGGCTTCCGTTATGGCTACGTGGCCGGTCTGGTCCACTTCCTGGTGCTGCTCCGCTGGATGCGGCACATCCCCTTCCCCATCGGGGCCTACGCCGGATGGGTGGCCCTGAGCGCCTACTGTGCCCTTTTTCCGGCGCTGTGGATCCGTCTCGGACTCCGGCTGCACGGCGGCGGGCCCGAGACCGACGTGGACCGGCCGATCGGGAGCTGGTCCTGCTGGCTTTCCGGCGCACAGGCCTATGCCCGTCAACCCTGGGCCCTGCGGGCATCACAGCTCATGACCCTGGCCCTCGGATGGGTCGCCCTGGAATACCTCCGCTCGCACCTGCTGAGCGGCTTCCCCTGGGCACCGCTCGGTGTCAGCCAATGGCGGCAACTCCCGTTGATCCAACTGGCGAGTGTCACCGGTGTGTATGGCGTCTCGTTCGTGGTGTGCTGGAGCAGCCTCGCCCTGGGTGGAGCCTTTCTCAGCATGGGACTGCGACCGGAATCGCGCTGGAGCTGGACCGCCGAGGCGCGGCTGCCGCTCTTGGTCACCCTGTGCGTCATGGGCTGGGGGTTCTGGGAGGTCATGGGCTACCGGCGCCTGGAACGCCAGGCCAACCCGAAGACCGTCCGTCTCGGACTGGTTCAACCGTCGGTGCCGCAAACCCTCCAGTGGGACCCCGATGAGCAGGGGCGTACCTTCACCAAGATCGAGGGACTCTCCCGGCAGGCCCTGGCCCTGGAACCCGAGGTGCTGATCTGGCCCGAGGGCACCTTCGGCCTGTCCGAGACGAACTACGGCCGGATGGTCGCCCTGATCGGCAAGGACGGGCCCGACTGGATCCTCGGGGCCGACGATTCGGTGACCCGCGAGGCGGGAAACGGAGAACGCCCCGGCATGGCCCGCTACAACGCCGCCTTCCTGAGGCGCGGCGATGGCTCCATGCCCCCGGCCTACTGGAAGCGCCGGCTGGTGCCCTTCGGTGAATTCGTGCCGCTGGCCCGCTGGCTGCCGTTCTTGAAATGGCTCACGCCGATCGGCGACGGATTCGAGAGCGGCGATCGGCCGTGGACCTTCCGCCTCACCGGCGGAGCGACCGCCGCCCCGGTGATCTGCTTCGAAGACGTCTTCCCGCACGGCATCCGGGACCACGTCCGGCCCGAGGTCGATTTCATCCTGGGCATCACCAACGACGGCTGGTTCGCCGAGAGCGCGGCGCAGTGGCAACACACCGCCAGCGCAGTCTTTCGGGCGGTCGAGAATGGCGTGGCGCTGGTGCGCGTGTGCAACAACGGGCTCACCGGTTGGTGGGACGCCTGCGGCACCCCGCGCGACGTCCTGGGCGAAGCGTCCGGCAACGTGTATGCGCCGGGCATCCTCTTGGCCTCCGTGCCCATCGGGCTCCCGCGCACCGAGACGCCCTACCACCGGCATGGCGACATCTTCGCCCAGGCCTCCATGGCCCTTGTCGGCTGGCGTTTGCTGCGTTCCTTCCGAGGCCGCCGCACGCCGGCTCCCCCGGATCGTCCCGTCACCAAGAACGAGACGGCGTAGCCGATGGGTCCGGGTCAGGGATAGAGCAGGTAGGGCTTTCGGAGCGCCTCGAAGGCCTTCAGGTCGGACTCGATCCGGGCCAGCACCGGTGCGAGGTCGCCGCCTGATTCCAGCACCGGCCGGACCGAGGCCGTGCCCATGAGCCGGTCGAAGGTCGGACCCTGGAACGTGAGCTTCCCCGGATGCAGCCGCCGCACCGTCTCCAGGATCCGCAACGTGGTGACCACCGGACGGAACCGGGACGCGTCGGTCACGTGGATCTGGCCGCCGCCACAGAGTTCACCGCGATGCTTGGAGAAGGACGGCGTGAACCAGGCCTCGCGGAACACGACCCCCGGCAAACCAAGGGCGTTGAGGGCGTCGGTCAATTCCCGGCCCTGGATCCAGGGCGCGCCGAAGAGTTCGAAGGGCCGGGTGGTCCCGCGACCCTCCGAGAGATTGGTGCCCTCCAGCAGCACCTGGCCCGGATAGACGCTCGCGGTCTCCGGCGTGGGCATGTTGGGCGAGGGCATGACCCAGGGCAGGCCCGTCTGGGCGAAGTCCATCGAGCGGGTCCAGCCGGTGACGGGTGTCACCGTCAGGGCTGCCGGCTGCGTCAGGAAGCCGGCGTTGAAGAGCCGGGCCAGCTCGCCCACGGTCATCCCGTGGCGCATGGGGATGGGCTGGATGCCCACCAGCGACACCCACGCGGGCGCCTCCAGCACGGGCCCCTCCATCACGAGGCCCCCGAGCGGGTTGGGCCGGTCGAGCACGTGGATCGGGATGCCATGCTCGGCGCAGGCCTCCATGGCCTTGGACAGCGTGCCCACGTAGGTGTAGGCCCGCGACCCCACGTCCTGGATGTCGAAGACCAGCACATCGATGCGCTCGGCCAGGGCCGCGTTGGTGGGGATGCCCGGGCTACCGCGGACCAGGCCGGCGATGTTGGTCAGCATCGGACCGGTGGGCTTGAAGGTCTTGCCGTACAGGCTGAAGAGCGGCAACCCGAGCACCGGATCCCACCCGAAACCCACCTTGTCGCCGGCCTGCGCGTTGCCGCGGACGCCGTGCTCCGGGCCGTAGAGGGCCACCAGGTCGAAGTCCTTGCGCTGACGCAGGCGCAGGGCCAGCGATTGGAGGTCGCGGGTGACTCCGGTGGGATTGGTGATCAGGCCCACGCGCTTGCCGCGCAGAGGCGACGGATCGGCCGCCAGCAGTTGGTCGGCCCCGGTGCGCACCTCGCCGCAGACTCGCGACGAATCGAATCCCACCAGGCCTAGGCACACCGCGATCAGCAGGCGCACTGCGTCGCATAGAGCTGCCCTCCGACGGACCGACGGTTGCGGGTCATGGGAGGCGGCGGGATCCATCGAGGACATGGGCGCAGGATCTGCTCTCAGTCCGTGAATTGGAAGGCGTACAGGTCGGCGTCCTGCATCACGAACCGGAGGCGGACCGGGGCGCCACGCAGCGCCGCCAGATCGCCGGAACCGCCCGACCAGGTCACGACCCGCTGCAGGTCGTCGCCCACCACCTCGCGACACTCGGCCAGTCCGAATCCCGCCCACGGCTTGCCGCCGGCGTCCTGCAACTCGACCCGCAGGCTCCCGGCGGCCCCGGTGCTGACATTGAGGGTCAGCCGCCGGCCCGAGAAGCGCAGCGGATGGGTGACCAGCTCGCCGCCCCGAAACGGCGCCTGCACCGAGGCGAACCCGTCGGCCCGCAGCGTGTGACGGATGAGGTGCCCGGAGGGCTGGGCGTAATGGGCCTGCTTGTAGAGGGAAAGTTCCCCAGGGCCCGTGCCCACGATGCCCAGCGCCGTAAGGCCAGCCCGCGAGGCCCAGTTGCCGGGGTCGAGGCCGGGGCGGAGGAACCCCTCCAGGAAGGTGCGGTCATAGCGGGTGCCGCCGCGGGAGGTCATGAACACCGCCTCGGCCGCATCGCCGGCATACCCGGGCTTCACGCCCAGGTCGCGGGCCTGGGCGTCGGTGAGCACCTGCCGGCCGGGCATGAAGCGCATGGGTGTGGCCACCAGCAGGTGCGGCGCGCGGAAGTACGGCTGCGTCTGGCTGGTGTACAGGTGCTCAGGCGGCCCATCGCCGAAGGTCATGGGCTCCGGGTCGGTCCAGTGCAGGAAGTCCGTGGAGGTCGACCGGCTGATGGTGCGGTAGCCTGCGAAATCCCCGCCCGACCAGGTGCGCAGGAACATCAGGTAGCGACCCTCGGCCGGCGACCAGCAGACGACATTCTGCGAGTCGAAGGCGCCCCGGGTCAGCACCGGGCCGGTGCCCAGGCGCCGCCAGCGGATCCCGTCGGCGGAGACGAAGGCGTGCAGGCCGCTCTCGGTGGTGCCGGCGACGGCCTTGAAGCGCTCCCCGCGCGGCACACCGGGTCGGGTGTCGAGGAAGGGCGAGAAGTTGTGCGAGAAGGGGGCCTGCCCGGCGAGCACCACGTTGTTGCGCCGGGTGCCGGCCACGCGGAACAGGCCGAGGTCGGGCTTCGTCCAGGCGATGCCGTCGCGGCTCTCGGCATAGCAGGTGACCTCGTTCGTGGAACCGTCCTTCCCGGCCAACGGAAGCCCGCGGTAGTACATGCGGAAAGGTCGTTTCGGATCCTCCAGATCGTGGACGACCGTGAGGTAGCCGGAGAAGGCCCCTTCCCACGGACGGTCGAACCTCAACACCGTCTCCCGCGGTTGCGGCGTATGGAGACGCAGCGCGCAGCCCTCCATCCGGTCGATGAGCAGGCGGTCCACGAAGAGCTCGCGGCGCGACCCGACGTCCCGCACCTCAGGCTCCAGCGGCAGCCAGACCGGGCCGGAGTCGCCAAGGCGGAACCGCCGGGCCCGGATCGCGCTGGCGGTTCCCTCCTCGTAGTACACCACCAGCACCGAGCCGTCGCGCAGCTCGACGGTGGCCGGGTAGGCTCCGATGACCGAGTCGACGGCGTGGGGTCCGGACCAGGTGGCCCCGTCGTCGCGGCTGACGTGCAGCGCCGTCTGCGGCAGCCGGTGGGTGAGCAGGATCTCGCCCGTGCCCAGGCGGTTGAAGTGCGGGCAATGGCCCGGGAACCCGGCGGATTCCACCGGCGACCAAGTCAACCCCCGGTCGCCGCTGCGGGCGAAGTGCAACGGCACCTGGTCGCCGCGCAAGGCCGCCAGCACCCGGCCATCCTTCAGTTCGATCACGTCGGTCTCGGCGTCGAGGCGGACGCCGCCGCCCTTCCCGATGGCGATGGGGGCGCTCCAGGTTTTGCCCTGGTCGGTCGAGCGGAGCACCCCGCCGTAGGCCGTGTCGCCGTCCTCGTGGTACACGCCGAGCAGGCGCGTGCCGTCGGAGAGCTCGCGCACCGGCGCCGACACCGCCCAGCCCGGGGCCAGCACGCGCGGCACGGCGTCCCAGGTCCAGCCGCCGTCACGCGAGGTGACGATCGCCGTCTCGTATTCCGGCTTGGCTCCCGGGGCCTGGCGGTACGGGAAGAAGCTGCACACCAGCGTGCCGTCGCGCATGCGGGCGATGTGGGGGTCGCGGTCGTCGTCGGGGCCGTCGAAAAGCACGCGGGGCTCGGTCCAGGTGCGCCCCTCGTCGGCCGAGCGGACCGCGCAGATGCGCCCACCCCGGGGCCAATCGGCGCGCGGCAGCGATACGTGGCCGTAGCCGGCATAGAACACGCAGACCAGGTCGCCATTGGCCAGGCGGCAGGCGTCGGGGAAGGCCTGGTAGGTCCCGGAGGCCGCCCCGCGCGAGATCACCCGCGGAGCCGAGGCCGGAGCGGGAGCCTCGTCCGGGGCGGCCGATCCGATCGCGACCCAGGCGAGGTGCATGAGTGCGAGGAAGGCCTGGGGCCTCCGGTTCCGGAAGTGCGGTGGGATCATGCAAGTCATCCAACGCGCCCCCGCCGGTCCGGTCAAACCCTCTGAGAGCCTGCACGTGAACCGGGAGGGTTCCTGTTTTGGGACAAGTTCTGAACGATCATCGGCGTCCCGAAGCCGCCCCTTCCCGCGCCGAGATCGATCCTCCGCCTTCCACCGGAACACCATTCGCGGCAGCGTTCACACGATGAAACTTCGGATCTCCGGAACCACCGTGCGCTTCCGGTTGCTTCCCTCGGAGGTGGCAGACTGGCTGACCACCGGGCGATGCGCCGGGGAGATACGGATCGGGCCCGAACCGGCGGATCGTTGGGGCTACCGGTTGGAACTGATCGATGGAACCGACTGGACAGTCAACCCGGAGCAGGGATGTCTGGTGGTGGGGGTTCCCCGATCAGCGGCGCAGGCTTGGTCTGATTCCGAGGCCGCCATCAGCCTTGATCACCTCACCGGCTGGGGCACCGGCATCGTCGTCGAGAGAGACCTTCCGCGCCGCGTCCTCCGGGCCAAGGACCCTGGGACGCAATGAGCCACAGGCGCACCCGATCGAGATCAGAAGACTTCTCGGGCGATGCCGTAGAGGAGCAGCAGGAGGAGCCCCAACGACAGGAGGAACCGCCGGCGGGCGATCTTGCGCTCGTAGCGTAGCGGACGCAGGCCGTGGACCGAACCGGCCGCCATGAGGTTGACCAACCCCGAGGGACGCCGGGGTTGTCCCCCAAGGCGCTGCATCCAGCGCTGCCAGACCTCCACCAGGTTGAACCGATCGGCCGGCACCGCAGGACCGGTCCGCGGGCCGGCGACGCTGACAGGTGCCGGGGCGGGAGTGGGGCGGGCCGCCGAGGACTCGAAGTTCTGCCACGAGCCCGGGGTGGCGAGGTTCTGCGGAGCGGGACGGACCGATGGAGGCGCCGACGGTTTCGGCCGAGCCTGCGGCAACGGACGGGCCGAAAGGTCCGAGATGCGGCGCTGGATGGCCTGGATCTCGCGATCCAGTTCGGCCTGTCGGGCCGACATCGGATCCTTCGGTCTGGTGAACCAACCCATGGTCGAACGACGCCGGACCTCAGCGCTTGAGGGCCAACACCAAGGCCAGGACCAGGACTCCCAGGCCGAGCAGGGCCACGGGCCAGTTGAAGGCGAGACCCAGCCGGGCCAACTGGGCGGCGCTCAAACCGGCCAGCGGCGAGACCGCTGACGCGGCCGGGGCGGATTGACCCGGAGCCGAGGTTCCCCCCTCGAGCACAGGCCAAGCCAATCGCGCCTGATTCCACTCCATCCGGGCGTTCTCGATCGCCGCGAGGGCGCGGGCCAACTCGGTCTCCCAGGTGGTGTCGGTCCAGGCCTGCTCGTTGAGGCCCTGCACATTGCCCAGGGCACCCCGAAGACCCTCGAGCGTGCGCCCCATCTGCACGGCATCGCGGCGCAGGTTCATCTCGGCCTGCTCCAGGAGAGCCACACCCCGCAACAGGTTCTGCAACATCTCCTCGCGCCCCGTCTGGAACTCGGCCCGGCGACGGCGCATCTCCTCGATGGCGGCCTTGGCCCGTTCGAGCTGCTCCTGGGCCTCGCGCAGCTTGGCCAAGTCCTGCTGGGTGGCCGTCAACTGGCTGTCGAGCTCCTCCCGGGTCGGAGCCCGGCCCGCGCCGGAGGACACCGGCTGACCGGCCGTGGCCAGTCGTGGGGAAGATCCGCCCGCGGTGCGCAGGTCCGTATCCACAAAGTCAGTGCCTTCGAGAGCCATAGGTCGTTGGCCAAAAACTACAGGGACGCTCTCGTGAAGCAACGCGGACGTTGCCGAAAAAACCGACCATTCCACCCCGAACCTCGCCCCCCGGGTCACCACCAGAAGTGGGGTGCCGAACCGTCGGTCCGCACCTCCTGCTGGGCGAATTTGCGGAACTCGGCGTGCCCGTCGAGCATGAGCACATTGCCACCGGCCGGAAGCTGCCCATTGAGGTGGGCCGTGCTATGCCCCGCCCAGCCCCCGTCGACCTTGGTGAAATTGCGGTTGCCGGCCGTGCGGTTGGCGGTGTTGGACAATGTGGCGTCGGCGACGATGACCCGCGACGAGGGCCCCGGCTCGAATTCCTGGCCGGCGACCGTCCAAGGCTTGGGGTTGAGGCCCTCGGTGATGTTGGTGGCCTTGATGCGCCCGGATCCCTTGAAGGCGACGGCGTAGCCGATCACCCGGTAGCCGTTGGCGCTCTCGCCGGCAACTTCGTTGGTGACGCCCGTGGTGAACGACCAGAGCTGGTTGTTGTTCTGTTTCTCGAAGCCCGGGCAGTACAGGATGCTCCGCTGGCCGCCGTTCACCACGAAGGCGTTGGCCGCCTTGGCCGGCAGATCCCAGGGCCAAACCGCCCCCGAGCAGTCCGGGAACAGATCCCGATTGTCCATCGCATACATCCGCACCGCCAGACCGAGATTGCGCAGGTTGCTCGAGCACTTGGTCACGATGGCCTTGCTCTTGGCCTTGGCCAGGGCGGGCAGCAGCATGCCGGCCAAGATCGCGATGATGGCGATGACCACCAGAAGTTCGATCAAGGTGAAGGCACGACGGGCGGACTCGATGGGATGGATCCTTTTCATGGCACGGACTGGGCAGTGGGGGTGGGCGCAGAATGTCCAAGGAGCGGGTCGGAGGCAATGGGCGAAACCTGCGACGCGGGCGGCGACCGTTCGGAGCCTCCAGGCGACCGTTCGCCCCTTCCCCAAGACCGCCGGTCGAATCGTGACTTGAGACGAACGCGGCTCTGGATATGCTTCGACGCACATGAAGTTCATCGCATCGCTCGGTTTCTTCGTCTTGGTCACGGCCATCCTGAGCGCGGGCATCGCCCTCACGGCCAGCGGCAGCAAGGTCGGGCTCGGCCTGCTGCTGGGCGGCGTGGTCTTCTTCGGCGGCCTGTTCATCAAGGTCGGCTGCCTCGACCAGCACTGAGTCTGGCCGCACGCGCTGATCGCAGGGACCGCGGTCGATCGGCGTCGTTCCAAGCCGATGACCGCATCCCAAGGTGGGTCGGGTGGTCCTGTCCGGGAAGAATCCCTTTCGCAGACCTACCCGGAAGGTCGGCTTGCCCAACGTGTTCCGGCGCCCCAGGCACCACCCCTTCGGGAACGCCTAGCCTTCGTTTTTGAGAACCGATCCCGGGTTTCCCAAGAATGACTGTCCTTTTTTGGACATGCCCAGCGCATGATCCATTGTCCGATGTCAATGCCGCCGGCCGATCCTGAACTTGGAGCCGCACCCTCCGGAGTCGAACCCCCTGGAGCAGCACCGCTTTCCATGCCCCACTCGTTTTTCCGCCACGCCATTCCCCTGTTCGCCGCGGCGACCCTCCTGATCACAGGCTGCAACCGGCAGAAACCGGTGGTGGTCGTCACCGAGAAGGCCCAGCGCCGCAATCTCACCGAAGTGGTCACGGGCAGCGGCAAACTGCAGCCGGTGGTGCAGGTCAAGATCAGCTCCGAGGTGGCGGGAGAGATCATAGACCTGCCGGTGAAAGAAGGGCAGAAGGTCCGCAAGGGCGACCTGCTGGTGCGGGTGAAGCCCGACCTCTACGCCGCGGCCCTCCGAAGCCAGGAGGCCGGGCTCAAGTCCGCCCAGGCAGACCTGCTCACGGCCGAGGCCAATGCACGCAAGGCCGAGGCCGAGCTCAAGCGCAATGAAGACCTCTTCTCCCGCCAACTCATCAGCGGATCGCTCTTCGACGAGGTGCGCACCGGGGCCGAGGTGGCCCGGGCCGCCGCCATCGCCTCGGCCCAGCGGGTCGAGATGGCCCGAGCCGGCCTGAAGCGCGCCGAGGAGGACCTGGCCAAGACAACCATCGTCAGCCCCATCGACGGCACCGTCTCGAAGCTCAATTCGGAGCTGGGCGAGCGGGTGTCCGGCACCGGGATGATGGCCGGCACCGACATCATGACGGTGGCCGACCTGGGCGAGATGGAGGCCCGCATCGAGGTCGGCGAGATCGACGTGGTGCTCATCCAGCCCGGTTTCAAGGCCAGGCTTGATGTCGATTCCTTCAAGGACCGCAAGTTCGACGGCCGGGTCACCCAGGTGGCCCGCTCGGCCAAGACCGCCGCGGTCGGCACCCAGCAGGAGTCCACCAAGTTCGAGGTGCGCATCCGCATGGCCGACAAGGGCTTGTTCCTCCCGGGCATGAGCGTGACCGCCGACATCGAGACCCGGTACCGGACCAACGTGGTCACCGTGCCCATCCAGGCCGTCACCACACGGCTGCCCGGCTCCTCGGCGACCGATCCCGACCCCAAGAAGTCCACGTCGCAAGCCTCCTCCACGACCGACGACGACAAGGGGCAGATCGAGTTCCTGGCCGGCAAGAAAGCCCGTGACACGGTCAAACCCATCGAGGTCGTCTTCGTCAAGGAGGGCGACAAGGCCCGGATGCTGCCGGTCAAGCGGGGCATCAGCGACGACTCGCACTATGAGATCGTCGAGGGCGTGACCGAGGGATCGGAGATCATCACGGGCAACTTCAAGGCCGTGTCCAAGGAGCTGAACGACGGCTCCACGGTCCAGTTGGAAGAACCCAAGCAGGCCAAGGCCTCGAAGCCCTGACCCGATATCCGAGCCCACTGCGTCCCGCCCAGCGTCACTCCCAAGGCCATGTCGCTCATCCGAATCCAGAACCTGGCGCGCCGCTACGTGATGGGCTCCGAGACGGTGCACGCGCTCCGCGGAGTTTCGCTCCGGATCGAGCGCGGCGAATACCTCGCCATCATGGGCCCCTCGGGCTCCGGCAAATCGACCCTCATGAACCTGCTGGGCTGCCTCGACACCCCCAGCGACGGCAGCTACGAGCTCAATGGCAAGGACGTCGCCCGGATGAGCGACAACGAGCTGGCCGACATCCGCAACCGGGAGATCGGCTTCGTCTTCCAGAGCTTCAACCTGCTGGCCCGGGCCGACGCGCTGCACAACGTCGAGCTGCCGCTGATCTACGCGGGGGTGCCGCCGAAGGAACGGCGCGAGCGGGCCCGGCAGGCCCTCGTCAACGTGGGTCTCGAGTCGCGCATGCACCACCGCCCCAATGAATTGTCCGGCGGCCAACGCCAGCGCGTGGCCATCGCCCGGGCCCTGGTCAACACGCCCTCGATCATCCTGGCCGACGAGCCCACCGGGAACCTCGACTCGAAGACCGGCGTCGAGATCCTCAGCCTCTTCGAGGAGCTCTCGAGGCGCGGCAACACCATCATCGTGGTCACCCACGAGGAGGACGTCGCCCTGCACGCGCGGCGGGTGATCCGCATCCGCGACGGCCTGATCGCCGCCGACGAGATCAACCCGCATCCACGGGCCGTCGTGGCCGCATCGGCAACCGCGACGGCTCCATGACCCTGTCGAGCGAACTGCGGGAATCGGGCCGGATCGCCATCGCCGCCATCCGGGCCAACAAGCTGCGCTCGGGCCTGACCACCCTCGGGGTCGTGATCGGCATCCTGACGGCGACGCTGGTCGGCACCATGATCAACGGCATGGGCGAGGCCTTCACCCGGTCGGTCTCCTCGATGGGCTCCGACGTGCTCTTCATCGGGCGATTCCCTTGGATGAGCTTCGACGATTACCGCATCTATCGGAACCGCCGCGACATCACCTTCGCCCAGTACCGCGAGCTCGAGTCGCGCATGACCACCGCCGCGGTCATGGCCCCGCAATGCGAGGCCTTCCAGGCGTCGGTGTCCTACGAGCGGCGGCGGGCCAAAGGGGTGTGGCTGCTGGGAAACACGGCGGAATCGCTGGCCATCCGCGGCCTGACGGTCGCGCAAGGTCGGTGGATCAGCGCCTCCGATGTCGGTTCGAGCCGGCCGGTCTGCGTGCTGGGGTCGTACCTCGCCGAGGCGTTCTTCCCCAACGACACGGCCGTCGGGAAGAAGGTGCGCATCAACGACACGCCGTATGAGGTCGTGGGGGTCATCGAGAAGATGGGCAGCATGCTGGGCTGGAACCAGGACAACCAGGCCGTCATCCCCATCTCCCGGTTCCAGGACGACATCCAGCGCCGCCCCGACTACGTCATCACCGTCAAGGCCCGCAGCCCCGAGACCGTCTCCGAGACCCTCGAGGAGGCCCGCTCGATCTTCCGCAACATCCGCCGCATCGAGCCCGGGCGGCCCGACGACTTCGCCATCAACCAGCAGGAGGCGATCACCAAGTTCTTCGACGGGTTCAAGGCGGTCCTGGGCACCTTCGGGTTCTTCGTCACGGGCCTGTCCCTCTTCGTGGGCGGCATCGGCATCATGAACATCCTCTTCGTCTCGGTGGCCGAGCGCACCAAGGAGATCGGCATCCGCAAGGCGCTGGGCGCCAAGCGCCGCTCCATCCTGACCCAGTTCCTGATGGAGGCGGCCGGGATCACGCTGTTGGCCGGCCTGATCGGGGTCGGGATCGCATGGCCCATCTCGTGGAAGATCGGCGAGATCGCCCGGGCCAACGGGTCCGTTTTCGAGGCCCGCATGTCGTGGTGGATCGTCGCCCTCGCCCTCGTCGTCTCGGCCGCCACGGGCATGGTGGCCGGGTTCATCCCCGCCTGGCGGGCCAGCCGCATGGACCCGGTGGACGCCCTCCGTTCCGAATAGCCCCCGAACCCACGCATGAACCCCTGGCGCGAACTCGTGGAAATGGTCCGGATGGCGTCCAACGCCGTGAAGACCCACGTGCTGCGCTCGTCGCTGACCATCCTCGGCGTGTTCGTGGGCGTGTTCTCCATCATCGCGGTGATGACCGGCATCCGGGTGCTCCAGGCCAACCTCGAGGACGCCATGAACGGACTGGGGGCCAACACCTTCCAGTTCCAGCGCTTCCCCGCCATCAGCTTCGACGATGCCGACTGGGAGAAGTACCTCCGGCGGCGGCGCTTCCGCATCGAGGACCTGGGCCGGCTCGAGCAACGCGTCACGCTCGCCCAGGCGGTCTCGGCCAGCGCCGATTTCGGCTCCGGTGAGGCCTCCTCGAAGTACGCCCGGACCAACCCCAACATCCCCGGCATCGGGATGACGCCCGAAGCCTTCACGACCCAGAACCTGGCCCTGGGAGAAGGGCGCGGATTCAGCGCGGCCGACGACGACAGCGGCCGGCTCGTCTGCGCCCTCGGATTCGACCTGGCCGCCAAGCTGTTCCCGCGGGGATCGCCGCTGGGCGAGACGGTGAAGTTCCAGGGCATCGGCTACAAGGTGGTCGGCGTGCTGGCCCAGCGCGGCGCGCTCTTCGGGCAGAGCCGCGACAACTTCATCGCCGTGCCGCTGGGCACCGCCCGCCGGCTTTACGGCGAGAACCTGTCGGTCCGCCTCCAGGTCCAGGCACCGAACCGCGACACCTACGGCGACATGGTCGAGCAGGCCCGCGGGGTCATGCGCGCGATGCGCCGCGTCGGTCCCGGCGACGAGGACGACTTCGAGATCGTCTCCAACGAGTCGGCCGTGGCGCAGTTCCGCAGCCTCACCTCGGCGATCCGGCTGGGCGTGGCCGCCATCAGCAGCATCGCCCTCATCGCCGCGGGCATCGGCATCATGAACATCATGCTGGTGAGCGTCACCGAGCGGACCCGCGAGATCGGCATCCGCCGCGCCATCGGGGCCCGAAAGCGCAGCGTGATGATCCAGTTCATCGCCGAGGCGGTGCTGCTCAGCGAGGTGGGCGGAGCGCTCGGGGTGGTCGGCGGCATCCTCTTCGGCAACCTGCTGTCGTTCGTGGTGAAGGCCCCGCCGGTGATCCCCTGGGACTGGGTGGGCATCGGCCTGGCGATCTGCTCGGCCGTCGGAATCCTCTTCGGCACCTACCCCGCCTGGAAGGCCGCCCACCTCGACCCCATCGACTCGCTGCGCTACGAGTGAGCCGGCCGCGCATCGGCCCCGCGACCGCCCCTCCGAGAGCTCAGCTCTGGCTCAGGCGCTTGACCGGGGCGTCGTGGAACAACTCGTGCGCCTCCCGCAGGATGCCGGCCAACCGGTCGGCGAACGGGCTGCGGCGGATGACCTCGTCGAGCCGGGACCAGTCCAGCTTCTCGACATGCTCGCCGG
>CAYLTF010000076.1:0-2254 GCA_964386625.1 uncultured Akkermansia sp.
GGTGGGGATTAGGCTCTGGGGCAGATGATGAACACGAACCCTGTCTCCCGTCGGGCGGCCGTGAAAGCGATGGCCGGGGCGGCCGGTGCTCTGGCCTTGGGCGGATCGGCGGCGCCGCTCGCCCATGACCGCGGGCTGAACAAGATCCGAATCGAGAACCTGAACCCGGGCACCCGCGATTGGATGCTCACCAAGACCCGGATCGATCCGACGACCCGCTACCGCTGTCCATGGATCGAGGGCTACGCCTCGCGGACGAGCGTCAGCGCGGGCCAGTACCTCACCTTCCACGTCAGCACCAACCCGGCGTCGGACTTCACCATCGACATCTACCGCATGGGCTTCTACGGCGGAAAGGCCGGTCGATTCATGCGGCACATGGGCCCATTCAAAGGGCGAGTGCAGGCCGACCCTGAGATGGGACCGAAACGGGAACGCCTTTGCCAGTGGGAGCCCTGCGCCCAACTGCTGATCCCCGACGATTGGGTCAGCGGCGTCTACGTGGCCAAGCTCACCGAGCTCAAGGAGGGCCTGCAGAGCTACATCATCTTCATCGTCCGCGACCAGCGCGAGGCGAGCTACCTGTTCCAGTGCTCCGACAACACCTGGCAGGCCTACAACCGCTGGCCCTCGCAGTTCTCCCTCTACGACGACGGCAAGAACGAGTGGTACTGGGGCGGCGGCGTGCGCGTGGGCTTCAACCGGCCCTACGGCAAGTACTGCCAGATCGTGGACCAACCGCTCTCCATCGGTTCCGGGGAATTCTTCCTGTGGGAATACCCCTTCGTGTACTGGCTCGAGGCGCACGGCTACGACGTGAGCTACATCTCGAACGCCGACACCCATTTCGATCGCGCCGGACTGCTGCGGGCCGATGGATTCCTGAGCGTCGGCCACGACGAGTACTGGACGATCCAGATGTACCGGAACGTCGAGGCGGCGATCCTGGCCGGCGTCAGCGTGGGCTTCTTCTCGGGCAACGCCGTCTGCGGGCGCATCCTGGAGGGTGATCCCAAGCTGCGATCCTTCGAGCGGGTCGGCGTGTATGGCCCACCGGGAGGCACCCGCGAATTCGTGTCGATGAGTTCGCTCAAGCACGAGCGCCCCTACGCCCACGAACTGGTCGGTGCGCACAGCACGGGGCCGGTCACCGGCGGCGCCGACTGGATCTGCACGCGGCCCGACCATTGGATCTACCGCGACACCCGCATGAAGGAGGGCGACCGGATCCCTGGCCTGATCGGCTGGGAGTGGCATGGCGATCCCGCGCCCATCCAGGGCCTGGAGGTCGTGGCCACCGGCCCCACGCAGGACGCCCCGGGCAAGCCCAACGGCGGTGTCTACACGGCCACGACCTACCCGGGCCCCAAGACCAATATCGTCTTCAACGCCGCGACCTGCTGGTGGGCCGACGGTTTGGCCGAGCCGCCGGGCTACCTGCACCCCAAGGTGTACACCGAGCCCAAGGGCCCGGATCCGCGGGTGCAGCAGATCACCCACAACGTGCTGCGCCGCATGCTCGGTCGATGAGCCCCGGCGGCACGCCCCAGGCCGGGCTCAAGGCGGCGCTCCTCCATCGGGCCGCCGAGCTGGGCTTCGATGCTTGCCGGATCACCACGGCCGCGCCGCCCGCGTCGGCACCGGATTTCGAGCGGGCCTTGGCCGAGGGGCGTCATGCCGAGATGGCTTGGCTGGCCAAGGCTCCGGAGAAGCGGGCAGATCTGGCGAGGGTGCTGCCGGGCATCCGCAGCGTCGTGACCCTGGCGGTGAGTTATCATCGGAACTTGGTGGAAGGCCCGCAGGCCGAGAGGGGTGCTCCGGAATCCAGCTGCGACCACGGCCACGGCTCCGACCTGGACCCCGTCCCTGGTTCAGGTCCGCGGGGCATCGTGGCCCGCTACGCACAGCACCCCGACTACCACGACCTGCTCAAGGATCCGCTGCGGACCCTCACCGAATTCTTGGATGTCGCGGCCGGCGTGTCTCAGCGATCGCTGTGGTACGTCGACACGGGACCGATCCTCGAGCGCGACCTGGCCCAGCGCGCCGGCATCGGATTCGTCGGCAAGCACACCAACCTGATCTCGCGCAGTCTGGGCAATTGGTTCCTCCTGGCGGAGATCCTGACCACGGCTGAACTCGAGCCGGATGCCCCGGAGCACAACCGTTGCGGATCCTGCACCCGCTGCCTCAACGCCTGCCCCACCGGGGCGCTGCCCGCTCCCTTCACGCTGGATGCCCGGCGGTGCATCTC
>CAYLTF010000076.1:2354-15867 GCA_964386625.1 uncultured Akkermansia sp.
GCCCCACCGGGGCGCTGCCCGCTCCCTTCACGCTGGATGCCCGGCGGTGCATCTCGTACCTGACCATCGAACACCGCGGTTCCATCCCGGAGGAACTGCGTCCGGCCATCGGCGACCGCATCTTCGGCTGCGACGATTGCCTGGCCGCCTGTCCCTGGAACCGCTTCGCCCGCGAGGGAGCAATCCTGCGAGCACACCATCGCGCCGACCTGGCGCGGCCTGATCTCGTCGACTGGCTCGACCTCGACGAGGCGGCTTTCAAGTCGCGATTCGCGGGCACGCCCCTGCTGCGCACCAAACGCCGTGGTCTGCTGCGCAATGTGTGCGTGGCCCTGGGCAATGTCGGCGATTCCCGGGCCTTGCCGGCCCTGCGCCGGGCGGCGCTGGATCCCGAGCCGCTCATCGCCGAGCACGCGGTCTGGGCCATCGGGAGGATCGAATCGCGCCCACGATCCGAGTCCGCTGGCCAGCCCCCGGAAAACCATTGAACGGGCGGACCGGGCTCGCTTCGAGCGCGGGAGATTCGGTTGCCGGCACATGAGGCCAGCGCCCCGCGACGGCTTCCCTTTTGCAGGCGGATTCCCGAGTGTCTCCGCCTCCATGAGTTCCGCACCGGTCCTCGACATCACGAATCTCACGATCCTCCGCGATCGGGTCCCGATCCTGACAGACTTGTCGTGGCGGGTGATGCCCGGTGAGCACTGGGCACTGTTGGGCGGCAACGGCTCGGGCAAGACCAGCCTGCTGTCGGCGCTGGCGGGTTATCTGATGCCCACCACCGGCGACATCGCTCTCCTCGGCGAACAGTACGGACAAGCCGACTGGCGTGAATTGCGGATGAAGCTGGGCATCGTCAGTTCGTCGGTGCGCCAGATGATGAACGACACCGAGCCGGCCCTCGACACGGTGGTCAGCGGGCGCTACGCGATCATCGACTACTGGGGCACACCGAAACGCTCCGACGCCGTGAGGGCCCGCGAACTCATGGAGTCGGTGGAGATCGGCCATCTGGCCAAGCGCCCCTGGGCCGTGCTCTCCCAGGGTGAACGGCAGCGCGTGCTCATTGCGCGGGCCATGATGTCCGACGCCCGGTTGCTGATCCTCGATGAACCGTGCACCGGTCTGGACCCCGTGGCCCGCGAGCTGTTCCTGGAGTTCCTGGGTCGGCTCTCACGCCGCCCGGATGCGCCGACGCTGGTGCTGGTGACCCACCACGTGGAAGAGATCACCCCGATCTTCAGCCACGCCCTACTGCTGCGCGGCGGGACCGTGCTGGCCCGCGGACCGATCGGGCGAACCTTGACCAGCCGGTCGCTGAGCCTGCTGTTCGACCATCCGGTCCGCCTGCTTCGCAGCGGAGGCCGGCTTGCCCTGCGGGTGAGTCCCGGCAGCGCCGCGTGAACTGGTGGATGCGGCGCCAACCGAGGCCTTTCCGGTGACGGGTTTCCCGGCGGGAGCCTTCCCGACGGGCGCAGGCGGACGCCGCAGGCGAGTCCGCAACGACTCGGGCACCAGCAGCGGATCGTAGCCATAGCGGCGGCAAAACGCCTCGGTCGGGGCGATGATGGTGGTCGTGCGCTTCAGGAACGGATCCGGGTATTCCAGCCGGAAGGACCGGAGAGCCAACCCGTGGAAGTCGCGCCGGCCGTACAGGATGTCGCCGGCCACAGGGCAACCGGCATGCGCCAAATGCAGGCGGATCTGGTGGGTCCGCCCCGTGACGGGCGATGCCAGAACCAGCGCGCGACCCTCGCGGGAAGCCAGCACCCGGAACGCGGTCTCGGCCGGTTTGCCTCCGGGACCGTGGTCGACCCGATGCTTGCCGTGCTCGGCCGGATCAGGCCCGAGCGGCTCCCGGCAGACCCACTCTCCCAGGCGCGGGACCCCATCGGTCACGGCCAGGTAGGCCTTCTTGACGGTCCGCTCGGCGAACACGCGCGACAGGGCCGGCATGGCCCCCTGGCTCTTGGAGAAGAGCAGCACGCCCGTGGTCGGGGCGTCGAGCCGGTGCACGAAGCGCAGAAACTTCAGGTTGCGGGACCGCGCCCACCACTCGCCGGACTCGATGTCGTCGACCAGCGCACGCTGGAGGCTCCGGTCGGCGTGCTCGCCATCGTCGGGCCCGAGCATCCATCCGGCCGGCTTGTCGATGGCCAGCACTCCGCGGTCCTCGTAGAGGATGTTCACGATCGTTCCGTCGGGCAGTTCAAAGGAGTCCGGCTTGGCCACGCCCCGATCGAACCACACACCGCCTCCGACCTCACGCCATTCTTCGACCGATCCCCCCTCGCGGTCCGTCCTTCGCCAGACGATGGGGTCCAGGCGCTGCGGGGCCTCATCCGGAAAGTCTGTCAGAAAAATCCTGATGGCAGACGGCCGGTTCGGGGTATCGTTGAGCCGTGCAAATCGAGTCCTTCAAAGTCTTCTGCGACCTCGCCGAGACGGAATCGTTCACCAAGGCGGCGCTCATCAACAACATCACCCAGAGCGCGGTCAGCCAGCAGATCACCTCTTTGGAGCGGCAGCTGAAGACGCTGCTCATCGAGCGCAGCAAGAAGAAGTTCCGACTCACCCGCGAGGGCGAACTGCTCTACGAGCACGGCAAGCAGATCATCCTCACCTACGAAGGCCTCGTGCACCGCCTGCAGGAGCTCCGCGATGTCATCTCGGGCACCATCCGCATCGCGGCCATCTACAGCATCGGCCTTCACGACCTGCAACCCTACGTGAAGCGCTTCCTGAAGCTGCACCCGTCGGTGAAGGTCCACGTCGAGTACCAGCGTGCCAACCAGGTGTACGACGACGTGCTCGGCAACGTGGTGGACATCGGCCTGGTGGCCTACCCGCAGAAGGACTCCAAGCTCGAGACCCTCGCCTTGAAGCCCGAGAAGCTCGTGCTGATCTGCGCCCCCGGGCACGCCTTCACCAAGGTCAAGACTCTCAACGTGTCCCAGCTCGAGGGTCACAAGTTCATCGGCTTCGAACCCGACATCCCGACCCGGAAGGCCATCGACCGCGAGCTCAAGGAACGCGGGGTCTCGGTCAAGCACGTCATGGAATTCGACAACATCGAGACGGTGAAACGGGCGGTGGAGATCGGGGCCGGTGTCAGCATCGTGCCGGCAGGCACCGTGGCCCAGGAAGTGTCCAAGAACACCCTCGTCGCCCTGCCCTTCGCCGACATCGAGCTCCAGCGCCCCATCGGGCTGATCCACAAGAAATCCAAAGTGCTGTCCCCGGCCATGAAGCAGTTCATCGCCACGCTCCAGGCCAGCCAACCGATCGGTTGAGCCCGACCTAGACCGCACAGACCTCGGGTGCTGCGGGGCGTGACGACGGATCGCAACGAAACCCTCGCCGCACTCAGGCGACCGATGCTGGCCCGTCCGGGTCGCCCCCGGCTCGGCCGGCGATCAGAGTCGAACGGTGCACCCAGTGCTCGACATGGAACTCCGGGGTGCGCAAGACCTCGGCGATCCAGACGAACTCGGATTCGAACGACGGGAACACCGCGTCGCCGGGAACGGTGACGGGGACCCGCGTCAGGAACAGGTCACTGCATCGAGGCAGGAGCAGGCGGTAGATCTCGGATCCTCCGCAGACCCAGGCCGGACGAGGATCGTTCCGGAGTTCCTCCAGCAGGGGCTCGACCTCCGAAACCATGCGAACACCCGGAATCGGGACGGCACTGCGGGACAGCACGATCGTCTGACGCCCGGGCAAAGGCTTGCCGATGGACTCGAAGGTCCTGCGACCCATCACGAGAGTGCCCCCGAGGGTCACCTGTCGGAACCAACGGAAGTCGGCCGGCAAGTGCCAGGGAATGCGACCCGAGTCCCCGATGACCCGGTTCTCGGACATGGCGGCGATGGCGCGCAGACGTCCCATGGATTCAGCCTGATGGAGTGGTGGTGGCCGGATCTGGCACACCAAAACGGGCGGTGGGCAATTCCGATTCGACCTGGGGGCCAAAAAAGGCACCCGGCGTCGTCGGGATGCGACCGTCGCCTCTTGCTGAGAGCGACGACGGGCGCACGCTGGAAAGCCTCAGCCCTGGTTTGGAACCGACAGGCCTGCGAAGGGGCTCTGGCCGAAGGCGTCGGGTTGCGAGGCGGCATCGGTGGCCACCCGGACCGTCTCAGGCTTGCCGTTGGAGGACGGTTTCCCGGCCGATTTACCCGCAGCCGGGGCCGGCGTGACAGGCTCGGCTTCCTTGGCCTCCTTGGGATTCTTGGCGCGCTTGTTCTTCGGCAAGGGGCTGATCATCACGTTGATCGCCTTGCCAACCAGCTTGGGCGGGAAATCGGGATGGCCCCACGGAGCCAATTGCTCGAGGAACTTGTCCATGACCTCCTTGCCGACCTCGGTATGGGCCATTTCACGGCCGCGGAACCTCAGGGTGGCCTTGACCTTCATGTCTTCGCAAAGGAAGCCGATGGTGTGCTCCTTCTTGATGCCCAGGTCATGCGGGTCGATGCGCGGAGACAACTGCACCTCCTTCACCAGGTTCACGGCCTGGTGCTTCTTGCTGTCGCGCTCCTTCTTGGACAACTCGTACTTGAACTTGCCGTAATCGACGATGCGGCACACCGGCGGAACCGCGGTCGCGGCGATCTCGACCAGGTCGACCCCGTTCTGGCGAGCCAGGTTGATGGCCGCGGCGAGATCCATGATCCCCACCTGCTGACCGTCGATGCCGATGACGCGCACCTCGCGTGCTCGGATCTTTCCGTTGATCCGGTGCTGCGGCTGGCCCGGCTGCGGGCGTGAAAACGGGCGGCTCAAAGGACCGCCTCCGGTTGAAGATGCATCATGCGTACGATCAAACCAACTAACTGCTTCAGGAGACTCTCGTCGCTATAGGAAGCTTGCGGCCTCCGGGCAAGCCGAAAGTCCAGAAATTCAGGACCCAACGACGAAAACAGGGAAGTCACGGGCTTCATGGCTTGAGGCCCTGCGGTTGGAGAACCTCCAGGATGTCGACCCCGCGGAACTCGAACAACCGCTTGATCGTGTCCTCGATCAGGTTGTTCGGGCAACTCGCACCGGCGGTGATGCCGACCGTGAGCGAGCCCGCCGATCGGTACCAATCCGCGGTCGTCACCTCGGCGGTGATGTGCTGGTTCCAGTGCCGGATGAGCGCCGGCGACTCCATCATGGCCGCGTTCTTGATGAAGTAGGTCGGCAGCACCTTCTCGCCCATCTCGGCCAGGTGGGAGGTGTTGGAGGAATTGTAGCCGCCGACCACGATCAGCAGGTCGATGGGCTCGCGGAGCATCTTCTCCAAGGCATCCTGCCGGTCCTGGGTCGCACCGCAGATGGTGTCGAAGAAGCGGAAATGCTCGGTCACCTTCTCCGCCCCGTGCTTCTGCTGCATCGCCCGCTGGAAGCGACGCTGGACCTCCTCGGTCTCGCCCCGGAGCATGGTGGTCTGGTTGGCGACACCGACGGCCACCAGATGGAGGTCTGGGTCGAAGCCCGGCGAATGCGCCCCCTTGAAGCGGTTCAGGAACTCGTTCCTGTCGCCGCCGTGGAGGATGTAATTGCAGACGTAGTCGGTCTCGGCCAGATCGAACACCACCAGGTAATGCCCTGTGCCATAAGCGGTGGCCTGGGAGGTCGTCGCCTTGGTCTCCTCGTGCTTGGCCTTGCCGTGGATGATGCTGGTCACCGACTCCTTGCTGTACTGCCGCACGCGCTTCCAGACCGACATGACATCGCCGCAGGTGGTGTCCACCGTCTGGCAACCGAAGCTCTCGATCCGCTGGCGGGTGGAGACCTCGGTCCCGAAGGCCGGGATGATGACCACGTCCTCGGCATTGAGCCGAAGGCCGGACAACTCCTCATCGCTGGGCTTCGGTGAAATGCTCACGATCCCCATGCCGCGGATCTGATCGTTGACCTCCGGGTTGTGGATGATCTCGCCCAGGAGGAAGATCCGGGTCGGCTCGGGGAAAACCTTGCGGGCCGCATAGGCGAGGTCGATGGCGCGCTCGACGCCGTAGCAGAAGCCGAACTCCTTGGCCAACCGGATGGTGAGTCCGCCATAGGAAAAGGTGCCGCCATTGGCCCGGAGTCTCTCCACCAACTCGCTGCGGTAGTGGGCCACCACCTGGGCCGAGACCGCCTGCATGACGTCCGGCCTGCGAAGATTCACTTTCTTGGTTGCGACGGGGGCTGCAGGCCCCGACGGGGCGTCGTTGAACATGACAAGGCCACCGTACCCTCGGGCCGCCGAACGTCGAGAGTGGAGTGGTGGGGAAAAGGTTTACGGGGCGCGCCCGATCCGTACCGTGCGGGCCGTGTCCGCCGACTTCGACCTCGCCATCGTCGGCTCCGGCTTCGCCGGGAGCCTTCTGGCCATGATCGCGCGACGCCTGGGCCTTTCAGTGCTGATGATCGAGCGCGGGCGTCACCCGCGCTTCGCGATCGGGGAATCGTCCACGCCGCTGGCCAACCTGTGGCTGGAAATCTTGGCCGATCGCTACGACCTGCCCAGGCTTCGCCCCTTGTCCCAATGGGGCACCTGGCAGGCGGCCTACCCAGGGATCGGCTGCGGGCTCAAGCGCGGGTTCAGCTACTTCCACCATGAACCGGGAAACCCGTGGGCAGGTCGATCGGACCGCTCCGATCAACTGCTGGTGGCCGCCAGCCCGAACGACGCGGTGGCAGACACCCACTGGTATCGCCCGGACTTCGACGCCTTCCTGGTCGACGAGGCCGTGGGGCTCGGAGTCGAGTACCTCGACGAAACCACGCTGGAATCGTGCGAGTTCGGCGCGGGCGGAGTCGGGTTGGCCTGGCGACGGGCTGGCCGGGCTCACGCGGGCAGGGCCGGGTTCCTGGTCGATGCCAGCGGGCCCCGCGGCTTCCTGCAGCGGACGCTGGCGATCCCCGAGACCCCCTTCGAGGATTACCCGCGCACCCGGGCCCTGTTCTCGCACTTCACTGGCGTGAACCGATGGGACGGGATCCACCAGGCATTCGACCACGCCCCGTTCGCGCCGGACGATGCCGCGCTCCACCACACCTTCGAGGGCGGCTGGATGTGGGTGCTGCGCTTCAACAACGGCGTCACGAGCGCAGGATTCGCCGAGCGCGTTCCGGCGGACTCCGGCAGAAAAGCGGCTCGCGGCACCACCGCGCCCGATGCCCACGGCGATGGGCTCTGGAACGCGTTCCTGGAACGGTTCCCGTCGATCGAGGCGCAATTCGGCGGGGCGACGAGAATCCGCCCCTGGAGCCTCGCCGAGCCCCTGGCCTTCCGCACCACCCGATGCGCCGGGCCGAGGTGGGCTCAATTGCCGATGGCGGCCGGATTCGTGGACCCGCTCTTCTCGACTGGGTTCGTGCTGTCGCTCCTCGGGATCGATCGACTGGCCCGGGCCCTCGAACACGGCGGCACCGAACCCGACCTGCGGAATTACGAAGCCGACACGCTGGCCGACCTGGACGCCACCGCGCGGCTCATCAGCGGCGCCTACCGGGTGCTGGGAAGCCCGTCGGCCTTCGAGGCCCTGACCATGCTGTACTTCGCCGCCGCCAGCTTTTCCGAGACGGCATTGCGACTGGGCAAGCCGGGCTTGGCTCCAGGATTCCTGATGCGGGATCACCCGACGATCGGGCCGGCCTTCCGGGGGCTCCTCGCCGAGGCCGGACGGATGCCCGAGGCCGAGTGGATCGACCGGGTGGCCCGATCGATCGAGCCCATCAACGTCGCCGGCCTGTGCGTGCCGGACAAGCGCCACTGGTACGGGGTGGAAACCGCGGACCTGCTGGCCGGAGCCGGCAAATTGAAGTCCACCCCGGACGACATCCTCGCCATGCTTCGTCACTGCGGCCTCTGAGGCGAAGCCGACCGGTCGGCCGCCCGGAGAATCCCTCGGGCCGAACCAGGGAATGGCCGCCGGGAACGGCCCATTAGATTTCCGTCGCCCGCCGGCCAAGGACCGTGTTTCATCCGCCAGCTTTTCTGACCATGCCGAAGCGCACCGACATCCACTCCGTCCTCATCATTGGCGCGGGCCCGATCATCATCGGACAGGCCTGTGAGTTCGATTATTCCGGAACGCAGGCCTGCAAGGCACTCCGGGAAGAGGGTTACCGTGTGGTCCTCGTGAA
This sequence comes from uncultured Akkermansia sp., assembly GCA_964386625.1. Taxonomy (GTDB): domain Bacteria; phylum Verrucomicrobiota; class Verrucomicrobiia; order Limisphaerales; family UBA9464; genus SXXZ01. Next base: position 10,476 of record CAYLTF010000076.1, read on the forward strand.
CTCCAATCCGGCCACGATCATGACCGACCCGGAGTTCGCCGATCGCACCTACATCGAGCCGGTCACCCCGGAGGCGGTGGAGAAGATCATCGTGCGCGAACAGGCCGAGATGCAGCGCCTCGGGGCCACGGGCAAGCTGGTGCTGTTGCCGACCCTCGGCGGGCAGACGGCCCTGAACACGGCCATGAAGCTGCACCGCTCGGGCGCGCTGGAGCGGCTCGGCGTGGAGATGATCGGCGCCAAGGCCGAGGCCATCGAGAAGGGCGAGGACCGCCAGATCTTCAAGGACCTGATGCTCTCGATCGGGCTGGACGTGCCCATCAGCGGCACGGCCCACACGCTGGACGAGGCGCGCGCCATCGCGGCCAAGATCGGCCGCTACCCGCTCATCATCCGCCCGGCCTACACCCTCGGTGGCACCGGCGGCGGCATCGGCTACAACCGCGAGGAGTTCGAGGAGATCGCCAAGCGCGGCCTCGACCTGTCGCCGGTCAGCGAGATCCTGGTCGAGGAGTCCCTGCTGGGCTGGAAGGAGTACGAGATGGAGGTCATGCGCGACCGCGCCGACAACTGCGTCATCATCTGCTCCATCGAGAACTTCGACCCGATGGGCGTGCACACCGGCGACTCCATCACGGTGGCCCCGATCCAGACGCTCACCGACAAGGAGTACCAGATGCTCCGCGACCAGAGCTTCGCGGTGATCCGCGCCGTGGGTGTCGAGACCGGCGGCTCGAACATCCAGTTCGGCGTCCATCCCGACACCGGGCGCATCGTCATCATCGAGATGAACCCGCGGGTCAGCCGGAGCTCGGCCCTCGCCTCGAAAGCCACCGGGTTCCCGATCGCCAAGATCGCCGCCAAGCTGGCGGTGGGATACCTGCTCGACGAGATCCGCAACGACATCACCCGCGAGACCCCGGCCAGCTTCGAGCCGACGATCGACTACGTGGTGACCAAGATTCCGCGGTTCGCCTTCGAGAAGTTCCCGCAGGCCGACCCGACCCTCACCACGCAGATGAAGAGCGTCGGCGAGGCGATGGCCATCGGGCGGACCTTCAAGGAATCGCTCCAAAAGTGCCTCCGCTCTCTCGAGATCGGCCGCAGCGGCCTCGGCGGCGACGGCAAACCCTGGCGCGTGGGCACCCACAGCTACGGCGACCGCGAGGTGCTGCCGAAGGACCTGATCTCGCGCAAGCTCAGCGCCCCGAACGCCGAGCGCATCTTCTTCATCCGGCATGCCTTCCGCGCCGGATTCAGCATCGAGGAGGTCTTCCACCTCACCAAGATCGACCGCTGGTTCCTGATCCAGATCCAGGAGCTGGTGGAGTTCGAGGAGACGCTGGCGAAGTCGGCCCACTGAAGCGGACGCCGGACCGGGCAGTCCCGGCTCCACCCGGGGGCTCAGTCAGCGGGCTCCAATCGGGGGGCGGCTCCTGCACCGAGGGCGTCTGCAGCACGAAGACCACCGGCCGGGAGACCCAGAGCCTTCAGCAGTTCCCCCGGCAACCGACGGGGTTTGTCGTCGAGATTGGTGCACACATGGTGGGTGTGTCCCTCGACACAGAGCCTGCCGTCGGCCCCCAGGACCTGATAGGTCACGTTGAGCCTCACTCCACGGGCCTCCAGCACCCGAACCTCGACGACGAGCACCTCGTCATAGCGGGCGGGAGCCCGGTAGTTCAAGCGGACCTCCAGGACGGGGAAGATCAGTCCGTGACCAAGGTGCCAATCGTCGAAGGATTTGCCCAAGGCGCGGAACCACTCGCCACGAGCCGCCTCCAGGAGTTCGAGATAGCGCCCGTAATAGACGTGGTTTCCGACCGTGCAGTCGGCGTAGGTCACCCGGTGTTGGTATCGAAACGGATCCATGGGCGCGAAGCCTGTCTGAGCGGTGCCCTCGAGACAAACCGAGAGCCGTGAAACGATCCGGGGGTGATGCCTTTGACAGTCGAGGAGTTCGGTTCAGGATGTCGCGCGAATGGCCACTGCCCCATCGACCGCCACGATCCCGTGTGAGCTCTGCGGAAACAGGAATGTCGAAATCGTCGCCACCCGGGACCGCGACTCCTCGCCTCTCCAGGTCGTCTTGTGTCCGGGCTGCGGACTGGTCTGGAACGATCCCCGCCCGAGTCCGGAGGCGCTGGCCGCCTACTACCGCGACGACTACCGAAAGGATTACAAGGGGACGTTGGAACCCAAGGCACGACACACGCTGCGGGCCGCCCGGGTCGCGGTGGAACGTTGCCGGCGCCTGAGGAGTCAACTGGCTCCGGGGGAGAAGGTCCTCGACCTGGGAGCCGGTGGGGGTGAAGTCGTCTATGTGCTTCGGCGGCTGGGCTTCGAGGCGAGCGGCATCGAGCCCAACGAGGGCTATGCACGCTTCGCCCGTGAACGCCTCGAGGTGCCCGTGACTTCGGGCCGGTGGCAAGAGGCCTCCATCGAACCCGGCTCCATCTCGGCGGTGACGCTCTTCCATGTGATGGAGCACCTGGACAGTCCGCTGGAGGCCGCCCGGTTGGTCCACCATTGGCTCCGAAAAGGAGGCATCCTCTGGATCGAGGTGCCGAACGTGGAAGCGGTTTGCCAGGCCCCGGCCCATCGGTTCCACCGGGCACACCTCTACAACTTCAACGCCACCACGCTGGCCGAGTTGGGCCGCCGGGCCGGCTTCGAGGTCGTCCAGACGTTCACCTCGACCGATGGGGGCAATGTGACCGCGGTCCTGCGGAAGAACGACCTGCCACCCGAGCCCCAACGCTGCCTGCCGGGCAATGCCGAGCGAATCCGTGCCATCCTGGGCGAGCACACGGCGCTCCGTCATTGCCTGTCGCTCGAACCCTACCTGCGTCCGCTGCGCAAACTGCGGCAACGCATTTCGGAGTCCGTCGGGCTGCTCGGAAAGAAAACCCCACGCGAACTCATGGAACGCACCGTCGAAGCCGCATTCAGGTCCGGAATGCTTTCGATCGTGATCGACGTCGGGGAATGGCTTGCGGCCGCACTCTGAGCGCATTCCACGCGTCAGCAGAGACGCCTGGGCAGGGCAGATCGACACCGAGCCGCAGCGATGCACCCGGGTTCACGGCCGGGGGCCACCCGCGCGGCGGAGGTCTTTCGGACGTGGACCGACGGTGCTGACATCGATGGGGCGGAACCCGAGAGAATAGGCGGGGGAACCCTTCCGGAGTCCCTTCTCGGGATGCCCGTCGTCGACGAGCAACGGATCGGCGATGCTCGAACCCACATCGTGGCCCTGCTGACGCCACTGATCCCACGACTGACCTGCGAAGCGATAGGCCGCGACGTTGGTGCCGTGCCGACGATCGAACCACAGATTGCCGTCGCTCGTGAACCGGTTCGTGCCACCACTCCAGTCGCTCCCGAGCAGGGTTCCCGACCGTGTGAGGATCACGTTGTTCGTGAACCAGAAGGACCGGTGTGGTTCCGACCGGGTGCGCATCACCGAATGGTTCGTGTTCCAGGCCAGGAGGTTGTTGCGGATGAGGTTGTCGCGGCCGTAGTGCTGGTGGAATCCGGCGTCGGTGCAGCGGGTGGCGATGTTGTTCTCGACGACGATGCCCGTGCTGCCCTCGTCGGTGTACAAAGCCCAACCGCCATAGCGATAGCTCTGGATGTCGCTGAAGACGTTGTTGCGGATCACCGTTCCGGGCTGGGGCCCCAGGGTGTAGAAGCCGCCCATGTCGCTCAGGCGCCCCTGCCCCACCCGCTCGACCCGGTTGAACTCGATGACATTGGCGCGGCACGGCGTCTCCTGGTAACCCCAGTTCCAGCCGACCGAGATACCGGTGTAGTACAGATCGGCGATGTGGTTGTGGGCGATGGTGTTGGTGCCCGACTGGAACACGATCACGCCACAACCGGCCGTGAACACTCGGCCCAAGCGGAGCACCTCGTTGTCGGTGACCTGGTGGGAGTGACAGGCATCGTGATCGCTTGGCCGGGTATCGCCCGGCTCTCCGATGCGGATCCCCCCGGCCCCGATGTCGCGCACCAGATTGCCGATCACCCTCCAGCGTTGGGCTCCCCGCCCCAGGTCGAGGGCATAACCGCCCAGGTTGGCGAAGGTGCAGTCCTCGATGACACCGTCGACCGCGTGGGTGACGCGGAAAGCTCCGCGGACGGGGGAGGCCGACTGCGGTGATTGGATGCCCTCGGCCGGGATGCCGTCGTCGGTCTCGGCGAAGGTGATACCGGAGAAGACCACGCCGTCGACCACGCCCCGGGAGCCGGGCCTCCTGGAGTCGGGGTCGCCTTCGACCTTCACCAGCTCGGTGAGCCGGGCCGCGACCACCGGCACCCGGTTCAGGCGGACCCCCACCGGGGCCAGGCAACGCAGCCATCCCGTGGTCGTGTCGAGGTACCATTCGCCCGGTGCATCCAGGGCATCGGGCACGTTCTCCACCCAATAGCGCGCGTCGGGCTCGTCCATCCAGGTGGCTCGCGGGCCACCAAGAAGTTCGGCGACCGACTTCTCCGGATCCACCGCGACGAGGGGCAGGTGCAGGTCGGTCCACTTCATGAGCAGCACCACCTGGGCATCCGGGAACCGGGCCCATTCGGGCTTCAAGTCCCCGGCGCGGAAAGGCAGATCGATGGGCGACTGTGCGCCCAGGGCGGCCCGGGCCTGGAAGAACCCCTGGTTCGGCGTCCGCGCCCGCTGGGCCCGCTGCCCGTTGATGAAGAGCTGGTGGAAGGCCGGGCGACCGTTGGTGAACTCGGGCAGGTGGATTTCCCAGAGGCCCGGACGCCCGAAGACCTCGCGCCACCCCGTCAGCCGCGTGCCACCGCTGACCACGGCCTGCCCCGGGGACGCAGAGCGGAGGGTGATGCCGGAATGCTCCGGCCCGATGCGCAGGGGCTCCTTCAACTCATACCTTCCGCGTTGCAGCAGGAGGGTGACCGGTTCGTCGGGATGGGCGACCCGCACCGCAGCGGCGGCCTTGAGGGCCTCAGGCAAGGTCCTGAACGGGTGATGCGGCGCTCCGTTGCCGCCGAGATTGGCATCGGGCCGGACCATCAGCACCCCGGCCGACAGGGGCGTGATCGAGAGCAACAACGACGGCAGGAGGGCGATCCAACGCATGGTGGTCCTTCGACGCCCGGAGCGGTGCCAGGCATTCGATCGATTTCCGTTTGCCTGTCCTAGTGTCCTATGACAGTTTTCATCTGTCCCTCCGATGATCGCCCGAATCGACTTCCAGTCCGGTGTCCCGGTGTACCTGCAGATCGTCCAGCAGGTGAAGGCGGCGGCGGCCACCGGGTTGATCCGCCCCGGTGACCCCCTGCCCTCGGTCCGGGCCTTGGCCGAGGACTTGCGCATCAACCGCAACACCGTGGCCCGGGCCTACGCCGAGCTGGAGTCCGAGTC
>CAYLTF010000077.1:0-15806 GCA_964386625.1 uncultured Akkermansia sp.
CGGCCGGAACACGATACAGCGCGGTGAACACCTTCCGCACTCTTGAGGCCAACGACCCCGTGGCCAACGCTGCGGAGGTCGTGACCGCTGCGGAAACTCCCGTCGAAGTGTCCCTGACGGCAACGGATCCATCGGGCAAACCTCTGACCTATTCCATCGTCGCCCCACCGACCCACGGAAAGCTCGGGTCTATCTCAGGCAACCGGGTCACCTACACTCCGAATGCAGGGTTCCGGGGCGACGACCGATTCACTTTCCGTGTCGACAACGGCTCCTCGGTCTCCGCCCCGGCAGCGATCGCCGTGACGGTCGTCTCACGACCCTCCCTTGAAGTTGGCCTCCGAAACGACGACGCGTTGAATCTAGGGGTACGTGCGCCGCAGGGGATGCGGGTGATCATCGAATCGCAACTGCCCCACGTCGACTGGCAAGCCACAGGCCAAGAGGTCATCGGCCAAGGTGAGACGAACCCCGTGTCGATGATCCTGCCCATCCCGCCGGGCGAACCGGCACGGGTGTGGCGAGCCCGATGGATGACCTCGATTGATCCGGAACCAGAGCCGAAACCCCTGCCCAAGGTGGAGGTGTTGGTGGGCTTCAACGCGTTCAAGGAGATCCTCTATACGATCAACGGAACCCCGTCTCCGGATGGAGTGATTCGGGTTCTGGCGGGCGGCACCGTGAACTTCACCAGTCGGCAAGGCACCCTGACGGTTTTGATCGAACCGGTCCGGGTCCGTGGAACCAAACTGCCGTTCACCATCGGGACTGTGGCCTCGGGAGATGGACTCCGGATCGCCATCCCGTCGGAGGCGGCCGACCAGGACGAATACAAATACAGCGTGACCATCGACGACGGCAAAGGCCTCGTGATCCACCATGACCCGCCGCTGAGGGTGTTCCGATGAATTCCGACGCCACGCCCGGACATCGCCCCGGCTGCGGATTCCGGATTGGAATCCAGGTCTGATCCGGCTTCCATGCGTCGTCCCATGAGTTCCCCATCCTCCCTCCGCTCGGCGCTGCCGCTCTGCGTCGGCCTTGTGGTGGGAGCGCTGGGCGCGGGGTTCTTCCTGACGAGTCGCCCCGGGATCGAGGGCTCGACCGAGGCGCGGGCGCAGAAGTTGGAGGCTGATCTGCGACAGGCGCAGACCCGCATCGCCGCCCTCGAGGAAACCAAGCCCCGCTCGTCGCGCCTACCGACCCAGACGGTGTTCGACCGCGGGCGCGAGATCGCCCAGCGGCTGCGCGATGGACGGCCGGTCAGTTCCGATGATCTCTACCAGGCCATCCGCCCCCTGCTGCGCGACTTCTCACCCCTCTTCGAGCGGATGATGGACCAACAGGCCCGGCGCGAGGCCGACACCCGTATCGGCGAACTGGCCCGGATCTACGATCTCACTCCGGGCCAACAGGAGACCCTGAAGGGGTGGTTCCGCCGCAAGGCCGAGGCGGATCACCGGCGATGGAGCGATGTCGTCGGCCGGGACGACAGCCGGTACCTCGACATGGTGAAGGCCCTGCGGTCGATCCGGCCGGACGAGGGGCTGGATGCGGTCATGGAAGGGATGCTCAGCGGAACCCGGCTCGAGACCTTCAAGGCCGAGCGCCTGGAGCAGCGGGCACAGCGGGTTCAGCAGTACGCCGACCTGCAGGTCCAGCGGATCAACGACATCGTCCATCTCGACGCGGCACAGACCGACCAGCTCTTCGGGATCATGGCGCAGTCTTCGCCCGACTACGACCCGTCGATCCGCCTCGAGGGGGCCACCGGCGAGATCACGCCGACCGGACTCAAGCCGCGGGATGCGCTGCTCACGATCCTCCGACCCGACCAGCGGGCGGCCTACGAGGACGCTCGCCAGCGGCGTTTCGAGGAGATCTCCCACGAGATGAGCGCCCTGGGAATCAGCCTGCCGGACAACTGGGATGAACTCGAATTCGAGCCCTGAACGCGGACTCGACCCCGGGCGGGCCATCCGGCAGGGCGCGAACGCACCATCGGATCGACCAAGCCAGGCCCAGCGGTCTCCGTCACCGCCTCCAGCCCTGGAGATCCGCTCGCTGCGGGTCGATTACGGGGACTTCGTGGCGGTCGACGACCTGAGCCTGACCGTGCCGCCAGGAGAGATCCTCGGCATCGTCGGACCCAACGGCGCGGGCAAGACCAGCACCTTCCGCGTGCTCGCCACGCTCATGGAACCCACCCATGGGGAGGTGCTTTTCGCAGGCGTCGACATCGCCGAGGACCCGCACCAGGCGAGGCGGTTCATGGGCTACATGCCCGACCTGGCCCCGGTGCCCAGCGACCTCCGGGTCTGGGAGTTCCTCGACTTCTACGCCGCGGCCCACGGGCTCGGTGGCCCGGCTGAACGCCGGGCCCGCGCCGACGAGTGCCTCGACCAGGTGGGGCTGCGGACGCTGCGCGACAAGGGGTGCCGTGAGCTCTCGCGGGGACAGACCCAGCGGGTGGTCCTGGCCAAGACCCTGCTGCACCGCCCGCGCCTGCTGATCCTCGATGAGCCGGCCAGCGGGCTCGATCCCCTGGCCCGCCGCGACCTGCGCATCGCCCTGCAGACCCTCGCCCGCACCGGTGTCACCATCCTGATCAGCTCCCACATCCTCGGCGAACTGTCCGAGATGTGCAGTTCGCTGTGCCTGCTCGACCGGGGTCGGGTCGTCGCCCACGGTGGCGTCGACGCGGTCCGACGCCGTCTCGGACGAAGCGGTCGCCGCCTGACCCTGGGACTGCTCACCTCGCCGGCGGAGGCTGCGGCTTGGCTGACCCGCCAGACCGCGGTGCGCGTCCCGGTCATCGGCATCGGGAGCGTGTCGTTCGAGTTCGATGGCGACGACGAGGTCCAGGCCGACCTGCTCGAAGCGCTCATCCGAGACGGCATCCGGATCAAGTCCCTGGAAGAGCACCGCTCATCGCTGGAGGACCTGCTCGTGGAGATCGCCACACCCGCACGGAACCCATGACCGCTCCGGAACAGCAACCGACGCACGCGGCCGGGCATCCCGCCTGGAAGGTCTGGTCGAACCCGATCCTCCACCGCTACCGCCGCTCGCGATTGCGGGCGCGGAACCTCACGCTCGGCTGCTGCATCACCTTCCTGATCTCGGCCTTCATCGTCGGCATCACCTCATCCTTCGGCATCCGCACCGAGGCCGACCCGGTCAGCTCCGCCCGCTCGGCGATCATCCCGCTGCTGGTCCTGCAGGCGTTCATCCTCTTCGTCATGGGCACGGCGCAGGTCTCCGGCGGCATGATCACCGAACGGGACGAGGGTGGCGTCGACTACCAACGACTGGTGCCGATGTCCCCGCTCGCCAAAGTGCTCGGCTACCTGTTGGGGCTGCCGATCCGCGAGTACGTGCTGGCGGCCGTGACACTGCCGTTCACCGTCTGGGTGCTGGCCCGTGGGCAGGTGCCGTTCACCGCCTGGGCACCGCTGTACTGGGTCCTGCTCACCACCACCCTCGCCTACCACAGCACCGGGCTGCTCGCCGGCACCGTGGTCCGGAACCGCCGGTGGGCTTTCCTGATCTCCATCGGGATGGTGTTCTCGCTCTACACCATCATTCCGCAACTCGCCCGCTTCGGACTGGTGTTCTTCAAGTACCTGACCATCACGCCGGTCCTCGACGAATGCCTGCCCGACCTGCTGCCGGAGAACGCCGGGGCGGCCTTGAAGGTCGGGCGTCACTTCTTCCCGACCGCGAAATTCTTCGATCTCGGGCTGCCGGAGGCGCTCTTCACCACCTTCTCCCAGGCGGGGTTGGTTTTCCTGTTCCTGGGGATGCTCTGCCGGAAGTGGCGCCGGGATGAGGCCCACCTGCTGAGCAAGTCGTGGGCGGTCGGGGCCCTGGCCTGGGTGCAGGTGCTCCTGCTGGGCAACGCGCTGCCGCTGATCGATTCCGGCGACCTGTTCCCGAGCCGCAACTTCCGTCTGCTGATGATTCCGGGCCGGGACTGGGCACCCACGCAGGGTGAGGCCCTGACCATGATCGCCCTCTACGGGTGCTTCACCGCGGCCCTGGTGTGCGTGCTGGCCGGCATCGTCACCCCGAGCCTCGAGCAACAGGTCCGTGGTTGGCGACGAGCCAGGAACCAGGGGCTGGATCGGCTGCCCCCGGGGAGCGACAGCGCCTCGGGCCGGCTCGCCACGCTGCTGATGGCCCTGGGCGGGGCCGTGGGATGGTTCATCTTCACCCGCCAACTGCTCGAGTCGCGGTGGTTCCCGGGCCACCATGCCGGGTGGGAGGTGCTGACCGTGTACACCCTGATCCTCATGGCGGTCTGCGGATCGTTCCAGGCGCTCCTCGACACCCGGGGCGGACGGGCCGTGGCGATCGCAACGCTGTTCATCGGCGTGCTGCCATTGCTGGTCGGGGCCATCGTCGCCAGCATCGGCGACCGATACTTGCACCCGGGAGTCTGGATCGCCGGGCTCTCCCCGATCTCGCTGCCCTTGTCGGCACCGGTGGCCCTGCTTTCGATCACCGACTCCGAGGTGCTTCCGGTGCTTTCCATCCGGGGGGTCGCCCGCTTTGGTTGGGTCGCCTGGACGCTGGTGTGCGCGGACCTCTTGAGACGCCAGTTCCGCCATCGATCCGCCCTGCGGACCCGCATCCCGGGAGGCGAGGGCCTGACCGTGCGGGAAATCGGCACCTCCGACCGGGAGCTGGACCGGTTCTGGCGCGTCATGGTGGGCATCTCGGGCGCGCAGGCCGCCTGCGTGCTGCCGCTGCGGGTCGAGGTCGTCGGCGTGCTGGGTTCAGAGAACCCCTTCTGGTCGCAGGCGCGGCGACGCCTGTGGATCGCCGAACGGGGCGGGCGGGCGGTGGGCCGCATCGCCGGCATCGTCTCCGACGAGCACCAGCGGATCCACGGGGCCGGGACCGCCTTCTTCGGCCACCTGGAGTGCGAGGACGATCCCGAGGCTGCCCGCGCGCTGTTCGAAACGGTCTCCGGATGGGCGCGTGCGCAGGGGTGCCAACGCCTGCTCGGGCCCATGAACCCCAACATCAACGAGGAGTGCGGCCTGCTCATCTCGGGCTTCGATCGCGCCAACAGCGTGATGATGCCCCACAACCCGCCACACCTGCCCCGCCGGGTCGAGGCCGAGGGATTCGTGAAGGCCAAGGACCTGCTGGTCTTCGACATCGACCTCGCCAAGAGCCCAACCGGGCGTCTGGAGCGCTTCCGGGAGGCCGCCGGACGCCGCGCCCCCGAAGTGCGCCTGACCGCGGTCACCCGGCGCAACCTCGACCGTCTCCTGCCCGCCCTGAAGTCGATCTACAACGAGGCCTGGGAACGCAACTGGTCGGCCGTGCCGATGAGCGGACCCGAGATCGACTTCCTGGCCCGCCGTCTGAAGCCGCTGCTGGTCGAGGGACTGGTCTGGCTGGCGGAATCCTCCGGGCGACCCGCCGGCCTGCTCCTGGCCATCCCCGACGTCAACGAGGCGCTGGGCCCGCTGAAAGGCGAACTGCTGCGCCCTCCGCTCCTGCGGGCCTTGCCGATGCTGCTGGGGTGGCGGCGGCCCGAGCGGTTCCGCCTGGTGGCGCTGGGGGTGACCGCCGAGCACCGGCGACGCGGGATCGAGGGCATGATGTTCGCCGAGACCCTCGCGGCGGCCCGACGACTGGGCTTCCGGCGGTGCGAGGCGTCTTGGATCCTGGAGGACAACCGGGCGGTCCAGCAGATGGTGGCCATCTTCGAGGGATCGGAAGTCCAGCGATACCGGATCTACGAACGTCCGATCTGAGACGGGTCGGCCTTGGATTGGTGCGCGGGCCACCGGCGCCCGTAGGCCTCCTGCAGCAGCTCCGCACCCCGGGTGAGCGGCCAGAACACCAGCAACCCGGCCACGACGTCGCTGGCATAGTGGTAGCGCCCGTACACCGTGCCCAGGCAGAGCAGCACCACCACGCCCGAGAGGCCCCAACGCAGCGACAGCCGCTGGCGGAAGGCTTCCCGAAGCAACAGGCAGGCCACCGCCACATGGCTGCTGGGGAATGCCCCGCCCGCCCCCTCGAAAACTTCGTAGATGAGGGCCATCACCCGGGCGAAGGGACCCGCCTGCGTGCTCGGGGGCAAGGGGGCCACGCCGGACAGGTCGAGCCGCGCGAGCAGTTCCTCCGGAAGGCCGCCCAGCTCGAGGATGCGCGGTCCCACCACGGGGAACACCAGGAAGCACCCGTAGCAGGCATAGAAGACCGTCGCGAGGGTCCCCAGGAACCGCCGACCGGCCTCCCGATCGCGCAGGATCACCCAGGCGCCCAGGCCGACAATCATCGGATAGAAAGCGAAGTAGGCCGCATACAGCAGCTCGGCCAGCAGCGTGGACGGGAAGCGCTCGGCGAAGGCCAGGCTGGGTTGGAACCCGAACACGCGGGCCTCGAAGGCGAAGAACGCCGCATCGAGCGGCTGGCTGAAGAAGGCGCGGTTGAGGGCCTCGCTCTGCCGGTACAGGAAGACGAACAGAGGCAGCGGGTACAGGTCCACGATCCAGGCCCAGGCCCCGATGGGCGGACGTCGGGCCAGGCGGGCCAGCGAGACGATGAGCGCGGCGATCACCCCGTTGGCCGCGAGCCAGGCCCACCACCCCGGGCCGGCCGCCGCATCGCGTCTCCAGAGCAGCACCAGGCAGACGCCTGCCAGGTAGCACAGGCTCAGGGCGTCGAGGTATCGGAAGCGTGGCGGGTTCGGGATCACGGGGTGCAGTCGCGGGTGGGGCCGTCCGGTCACGGCCCTCGTCGAGACCTTCAGTCCATCCGCTCGAGGATCACGCGGCGCAGGTCCATGACCGCCGCCTGTGCTTTCCTGACCGGGCGCACCCGCAGCAGGTTCTGGCCGGCGACCAACGTGAGTTGGCCCACGTCGCGCGGCACGAACCGCTGGAAATGCCCCGTCTCCTCGACCGTGAACTCGAGCCGGGATTCCCCGCATTCGAGCGCCACGAGCGACCCGCCCTGACCCCGGCCGCACCCCTGCAACACGGTGACCCGGTAGCGTCCGGCCCGCGGGGCGTCGAAGGTCCAGGAGGCCGTGTCGGCCGGGTTCACCCAGTACCCCAGCGTGTCCTTGTGGGGCGGTTTCTCGTACAGGAGCTTCTCACCGGAGACCGTCGCGTCCCGCGCCTCCAGGAAGACCAGGCTGTGGACGCCCTCGCGCGACGGGTCGTCCATCGCCCGGCGCCACTCGGCCAACACCGGCCTCATGGCCTCCGAGGTCGGGAGCGGGGCCAGCCGGGAGACATCGACCCGCCCGTGGCAGCGTTCCCAGGCGGCGCGGTCGAAATCCGGGTTGGCCCGCATCGGCTCGGCACCGACCGAGCGGCGCCAGGCCTCGAGGCGACCCCGCAGGCCGGCCACACGGTCAGGCTCGGCGGCGGCGAGGTCCCGCGTCTCGCCCGGGTCGTCGGAGAGGCGATAGAGTTCCAGGCGGCCGTCCTCGTAGTGCTCGAGGAGCTTCCAGTCGCCCTCGCGCACGGCCCCGGCCGGGCGTCCGCCCTGGTTCATGTAATGCGGCTGATGCCAGAAGAGCGGACGGGGCGGCAATGCCTTGCCCTCGAGGAGCAGCGGCGAGAGGTCGAGGAAGTCGGCCACCGTCGGGGCCGCGGCCCCGGCCAGCGCACAGACCGTCGGCATGAGGTCGCCCAGCACCACCGGCTCCGTGATCGTGCGCCCCGGTGCGATCCTGCCCGGGTACCGGACGATGAGCGGTGTGCGGATCCCGCCCTCGTAGAGGTGACCCTTGCCGGCCCGGAAGGGTGTGTTGTGGGTGGGCGGCGACTCCTTCAGCTCGGAGACATGCAGGCCGCCGTTGTCGGAGGCGAAGGCCACCAGGGTGTTTTCCGCCAGGCCGGCCTCGTCCAGCGCCTTCAGGATGCGGCCGCAGGCGGCGTCCAGCGACTCGACCATCGCCGCATAGGTGGGGTGGAACACGGGGGGTTGGACTGCGGCCTTGGCGGCCACCGCCCGGGACGGGGCCGCCAGGGGGATGTGCGGGCTGTCGAAGGCGACGTACAGCAGGAAGGGCCGGCCTTGGTTCCGCCCGATGAATTCGGCGGCGGCGGCAGCCTGGCCCAGCTCACCCTTGCCACCGAGCGGCGATTCGGACCCGGGATCCGCCTGCCCGGGAAAGTATTCATCGAAGCCCCGGTCGGTCGGCAGGGCACCGGCGCCGCCGAGGTGCCACTTGCCCACCGCGGCGGTCCTGTAGCCCCGCGCCTTGAGCACCTCGGCCAGCGTCTTGGCCTCGGCCGGCAGCCGCCGCGGGATCGCGGGGCTCAGGAGCCGGTGCGAGGCGCGGTCGGACCGGCCGTCCAGGAAGGTGGTGATGCGCAGGCGGGCCGGGCTTTGGCCCGTGAGCAGCGCCGCCCGGGAGGGCGAGCAGACCGAGGCCGCGGCGTAGGCCTGCATGAAGCGCGCGCCTTCAGTGGCCAACCGGTCGAGGTGGGGCGTGCGGTGCTCCCGGCGCCCGAAACAGCCGAGGTCGTGGATGCCCAGGTCGTCGGCCAGGAGGATCACCACATTCGGGCGGACCTCCGCGCCCCACAGGAGGCCGGGCGCAATGATCAAGAACCACACGCCGACCCAGACCAGCAGACTTCGGAGGAGGACCATGGACCTCAGGATATCGTGACGAGGACCGACGTGGAATCCAATCCGCCCGGAAGGTGTGCGCGGCCCCGACAGCGGCCCGCCTGTGGGGATCATCCCCGATCGAGGCTCCGTCGCAGGTCGCGAGATTCGGCCCAGGGCGCCCCCGCTCCGGGTGCGCCGTCGGGATCCTGCCTGAACCGTCCCGTCGGCCCGCTCATCGCTCATCCATGCACCTGGACTGTTTTCTCAGCCGGATCGTATGCGTCCTCGCCATTCTGAACTCCACGCGAGGCCTCGGGGGACAAGCCTCCACGAATCCCCTGCCCGGCCGGGTGCTCGTCAAAGCTGCTCGCCGACCCTGAGCGCCCACTGGTGTACGCCCTCAACGCCGGCGACGGCAGCACGACCGGAAGCCTGCTGGCCCTCGATGCGACCAACGGGGCCTTGGTCCGTGAAGGGTCGACGGGTCGGTATCCCACCGACATGACCCAGGGAGCCTTCGGCACCGCCCTGGACGTCATCCACGCCGGCAGCCGCACGATCGCCCGCTTCGGGCCAGGCACCCTCGTGCTGTCGGCCGAGAAAGCGATCAGCACGCCGGGCACCTACGATGCGGCCACCCCTCCCCACCTGGCGGCCGGCCGCGATGACCGGGTGCGGTCGATTTTCCCGCTGTTGTTCGGGCTCGAGCTGATGTTTTTCGCGACGGGAATCCCGACCAAGTTCGCCCGGGGTTCCACCTGGGGCACTGGGTTGCTTCTCCTCTTCGGAATCAATTCCGCGATGATGCTCCTCGTGCTGCTGATGGGTTCCGACCGATTCGCCTCACGCATCCGCCGGATTCCCCCCTGAGGATCTTCTTCCACCGGCTCGTTGCCCTCATCGGGATGTCCCCGCCCACCGGCCTCTGCTAGCTTGGAAGACCGGAATCGCTGCCATGGCCCTCAAAGCAACCATCCACAAAGCCCAGATCCAGCTGTCGGACATGGATCGCAACGTCTACTGCGACCCGTCCGTGACGATCGCTCGGCACCCCTCCGAGACCGACGAGCGCCTGATGGTCCGCCTGCTGGCGCTCGCGCTCAACGCGCCGGCATCGCAGGACGAGAGCCCGCTCGAGCTGGCCAAGGACCTGTGGGAGCCCGATGAGCCCAGCCTCTGGCAGAAGGACGCCACCGGCCGCGTCACCCACTGGATCGACCTGGGGCAACCGGATGAGAAGCGGATGCTCCGCGCCTCGGCCCGCGTCGACCGACTCACGGTGTACACCTTCCAGTCCAACGCGCTGGCCTGGTGGAAGGACCTCGAGAACCGGCTCACCCGCCTGGGCAATCTGACGGTCTGGCACATCCCGGCAGAGCAGAGTCAGCGCCTCGCCGCATTGGTCCAGCGAACCATGACGCTGCAGGTCACCGTGCAGGACGGATCCGTCTGGGTCGGCGACGACCACCAATCGGTGGAGATCACCCTCCAACGGCTTCGGGGACCGACCGAAGAGTGAGCGACGAACCCGCGGATCACGGCAGCGCGATCTTCCACGTCCCGAAGTCGTTCAAGGGCAACCAGAGACCGATCTCGAGGGAGCCCGCGGCCCGCGTGAGGTCGAACCCGAGGCAGGCGGAGACTTCCTGCCGGCTCAGCAAGGAGAGGACCGCAGGCTGGGACGCATTGTAGAGAGAGACCTCGCCGGTCCCGTGGACGGCGAGGAGGTTCCCCAAGGCCACGAGATTCTGGGCGGGCGATCCCAATTGGGTGGCGCCGACGCGGACGAACCGACCGGCGCCGGACAGCGTCCAAGTCTCCAGCACGTGCCTTCCCTCGGCGCTTTCCGCGGGCCGGGCCAGCAGGGCGTGAGTTCCCTCGATCCAAAGCGGATGCGGCCACGTCAGAGGGAGCGCGATGGCATCCACGAGGTGCGCCTCCACACCATCGTACGCGCTGGCGGCCAGCCACTCGTTCGAGTCGCTGATCCACTTCACGGGATCGAACCGCGACCCCACCGTGTAGAGCATGCCGCCGTCGTGCGAGAGGCCGTTCAGTCTCCCTGGCAGACTGCAGGCTCGACGCACGGTCGGCTCGGCGGGATCGGCATAATCCACCACGTCGAGGTGATGCTTCTGCACCCAGGTGCCCACCGGCACCTCATTGGTCACCGGGAGTCCGGTCGTCGGATCCTGGGTGATGACCGGGCTTGCCGGCACATAACCGGGCGGCACCAGGCCGGACAGGAACTCCGAGGTCGCATGACTCAGGAAAACCTTGCCCGAGCTGGTGAAGGCCCGGCTGAACTCGCGGCGGTCACGGGTGATCAGGTTGAGATCGGATCTCAGTGCGGGGGCGCGAGGATCGGCCACCTCCATCGCGATGAGGCGTCCGCCCGAGTTGCCAAACCAGGAACCCCAGAACCCGCCGATCCTCGGGGCATCGGCCAGAAACATTCCTCCCTGCGCCCACCAGCCCCAGTACCCCCCGCCGCCCGACCACACCAGCAGACCCGGCTGGACCCACAGCGGCTTCCAGTCGGTGCCCCACCCCAGCGGTTGCGTGGCGAGCTCGAGCCGAGCCGTCGTCTTCAAGGCCGGCAGCGCCGCGAGATCCAAGACGGTGAGGGAGAGGTTCTTCTCGGTCGGCGGCTGGACCTCGCCGCCCGCCTCGACGGGCCACCACCATTCGGTCTTGCCTTGCAGGACGAACAGCCGCCCGTCCTCGATCGAGGTGCCGAGGATGGGCCAGGGGCCGAGCGGCACAGTGCCCAGGATGCGGTCCGGAGCATCGACCGACGCGACCCGCACGACCGACTCCGACGCATCCCAACCGCTGGCCGCGAATTGCAGGAGATGACCACCGTGGAGGGCGACGCGGTCGACGCGCCACGAAAGTTCCAAGGCACCCTTGAGCACCGGGCGATCCCGGTCGGTGGTGTCCATGGCGAGCAACTCGCGCCCCGAAAGCGACAGCACACGGTCGCGATGCACGGTCGCCCGCCGTGGCACCAGGGTGTGCTCGATGGTGCCGCGCGCGGTCAGGTTGGTGACCCCGAGGTCGATCAATTGGGTGCGCGAAGCGTACCCGTTGGTGGTGTACCCCTGGAATGGCACCAGCAGCAGTCCCGCCTCGGGCAGGATGCCGAAGGCCTTCTCATCGGTGTTGGCCTCGCTCCAAGAGTGGTTCTCGCCCACGGGCACACGGCTCAAGAGCTTGGGCTTGCCGGGATCTTGAACGTCGAACAGCGAGACCGCCACCCGCCAGCCGCTGACATTGTCGATGCCGATGGTGACCAGGCGGTCGCCCAGGGGATGGATGTAGGTGGACCAACCCGGCACCTCCACCTCACCCGCCACGCGGGGTTGTCGGGGGTCGCTCAAGTCGATGACGAAGAGGGGATCGATCCGCTGGAACGTGACCACATAGGCCCGGTTTCCGTCGAAGCGGGTGGCGAAGAGGCGCTCGCCGGCCTTGATGGTCACACGGCCCAGCGGCTCCGGTGATTGCGGGTCGGCCAGCGAGAAATTCTCCAACACGCTGGTCCACTGGGTGCGGTCGGCCCAACTCTCGGAGACGACGCTGAACACCTCGCCCGCGAGGTTCATCTTGAACTTGTCCGCGACCAGCCCGCGCGGGCTGATCTTGCCCCGGGCCGCCATCGCCCCGTGCCCATCGGCGATGTCGATGACTTGGATGAACGAGCGCCACCCGTTCGCAGGGTCGCGCATGGCGACGAACAACCACCGATCCGTCGCGGTGACCACGTTGCCGGAGCCGGCGAACCACAGGCTCCCTTGGATCACCGGCGCAGACGGGTCGGCGAAATCAAAGGAACTGACGACCGTGCCCCATTCCCAGGTGGTCCCGAGTTTTGGGTCGCTCGGCACCACCGGCCGATAGGTCTCCGAGGCCACGTACAGGACCTTGCCCACCAGACGGCTCTCCTGGATCGTGCCCTCGACCGTCAGCTTGCGGACCGTGCGCAACGGAGTGGCCGAGGTGTCCACGACCACCACGCTGCTTTTCCCCGGCGATCCGTCGCACTCGCGTGCGAGCAGGATCGCGAACGGTCGGATCAGGTACATCTGCTCACCGGTGGCGGGCAGCGAGAGGGCTCCTCGAAGCACGGGAGTGTCCGGGTCGGCGAGGTCGATGACTTGGAGGCCGCGGTATTGGTTGAAGAAGTAGAGGGTATCGCCCTCGACCTTCCAGATGTCCGATTCGACAACGGCCCGACCGGTTCCCGTGTCAGCCGCACCACCGGCGATCACATCCACCGGACCCAGGCCCCCCTCGCGATCGGCGCCGCTCCCGGGCGGGCCGAAGAAGTCATGGGTCCCCTGGTAAAAGGCCAAGGGAAACGGTTCCGAGACATCGGCACGGACCCGCAGCATCTCGTATGGCTCGGTGCGCGGCAGCCGGAAGATCCAGTCGCCGCCGCTGCCGTCGAGTCGGGCCACCGTCCGCGGGACCCAGGCCCCCGCCACCAGGCGGGCCCGGCTCTCGAGGGTCAGCTTGCGCAACCCGGCGGGGACCCGGGCCGTCACCACCACGTTGGTGCCCTCCAGATCGATGCGGGTGATCCGCGGCCGATCTTCCGCCTGGGCCGTCGTCACCAGCAGTGCCAGCAATCCTGAGAGGACGCCTGCGAAACGCGCCCCGGGAAACACCTTCCGTTTCATAAGTGCCCTCCAGGCTACTCGCGGCGTGGAGCTCCACCGATACTCCAGATCCCTCGGGCCGAATCGGGAATCGCCCCGCCGGAGGGCGAGGGCACGGGTTGGGTGTTGAGAATCGGGAGCGGCTTGGATTCCATGGCAGCCGTTTTCCACTCCATGAACTCCCTCTCTCTTCTCCGCCTTGCGGCTCTGACCTCCCTGATCACCTGGGCGGGTTCGCTTTGGGCCGAGCCCATCCCGGCCGAGTATCGGATCGGCGGGTTCGCCATCGGCTGCCAGGCTTACACCTTCAACCGGTTCACCGCATTCGAGGCCATCGAGAAGACCGAGGCGGCGGGCGGCAAGGTCATCGAGTTCTACCCCGGACAGGCGCTGAGCCCGGAAGACCGCGCCACCAAGCTGAGCCACGAGATGCCCGCGGAGGCCATCCAGAGGCTTCAGGAGAAGCTCAAGAAGCACGGGCTCAAGGCCGTGAACTATGGCGTGGTGACGATCCCGAAGGAGACCGCGGCGGCCCGGAAGCTCTTCCAGTTCGCCAAGGGACTTGGCCTGTATGCCATCACCACCGAATCCACCGACGCCATCGACACCTTCGAGCCGCTGGTGAAGGAGTTCGACATCCGCGTGGCCTTCCACAACCACGCCCAGCAGCCCAAGAACCCGGCCTACCAAGTCTGGGACCCGAAGTGGGTGGCCGACCTCGTCCGCAACCGTGACACCCGCATCGGCGCCTGTGCCGACATCGGCCACTGGCAGACCAGCGGGATCCGTGCGGTCGACGGCCTCCGCATGCTCGAGGGCCGGGTGATCTCGTTGCATGCCAAGGAGCGCGCACAACTCGGGCACGGGCAGCGCGACATGATCTTCGGGACCGGTTCGACCGACATGGCCGCGGTCCTCGCCGAACTGCGCCGCCAGAAGTTCGACGGCAACATCAGCTGCGAGTACGAGTTCAACTGGGATCACTCCGTGCCGGATGTGGCCCAGTGCATCGGCTTCGTCCGCGGCTGGAGCGCCGCGAACCCCCGGTGACGGCGGCGCCCACTCAAGGGATCGTGGCTTCCATCGGTCACGATCTTCCAACGGTTTCGCGGAGCGTCTTTTCGGTCGAGTGATGCCATCCTCCGGGGACCGATGGTGAAACGCAGCTTGGGAATCTGGAGTTGGAGGACCGTTTGGGTCGTGTTCGGAATCCTCTTCGCTCCGGCGTTCGAGGGTTCGGCCGCCACGGCGTTGCCGGCCCCGCGGATGACCTACTTGGACAACGGCGAGGTGCGCATCGGGATGGATCTGGCGCTGGGCGGTGCCGTCACGTTCCTCTCCGGCAAAGGCCATCCCGGGAACCTCATCAACAGCGCCGACCTGGGACGGCAGATCCAGATGTCCCACTACTCCGGGCCGTGGCCCTACGAGGTCGGGGACAAGAAGCCTCACCCCGCCTGGGTGGGCCTCGGCTGGAACCCCATCCAGACCGGAGACTGCCACCTCAACCCGTCCGAGGTCGTCGAGCACCGCAACAACGGCAAGGAACTCTACATCCGCTGCCTGCCGATGCAGTGGCCGCTCGACCAGGTGCGCGGCGATTGCGTGTTCGAGACCTGGACCACCCTCGACGGTCCGCTGGTCCGCATGCGCTTCCGTTGCACCAACCGGCGCGCAGACAAGACCCCCTACCGTGCCTGTCCCCAGGAGCTGCCGGCGGTCTACACGATCTCGAGGCTGGGGCGACTGATGGCATACACCGGCGACCGACCCTTCACCGGAGCCCCGCTCACGCACGTGACCAACGACTGGCGCAGGCCCTGGCCGTGGACCCGCTTCCTGGCGACGGAGGGCTGGGCGGCACTGGTCGACGACAGCGGCTGGGGCCTGGGCGTCTTCAAGGCCGATGGCTTGGAGTTCCACGGCGGCCTCCATGGCGACGCCCGGTCGGATGATCCGAAGCATGGATCGACCGCCTACGTGGCCCCGATCCACCACGAACACTTCGACCACAACCTCGTCTACGAGCATCGGACCGAGTTCCTGGTGGGCCGGCTTGAGGAAATGCGGCGACGCTTCAACGCGATGGCCGACCGCAAGCCGCCCGTGTGGCGGTTCAAACACGATCGGCAACACTGGACCGTCCACGACGCCACCGACTCCGGCTTCCCGCTGTCGGGGGCTTGGACCGTCCGGCTCGGCGAACGAGTGGCGCGGCTCGAGAGCGGCGGCCGCTCCTGGCGGGCGGAAGACGCCCCGTCGATGAAGCTGCGCATCGCCTCCACCGGAGGCCCGACGACCGCCCGGGTTTTCTGGAAGCGCCTCGGCGACGACAGCTTCGACCGCGAGCGGAGCGTCCCACTGGAGTTGGTCGGCGATGGCAAGGTCCGCACCCAGGTCATCTCACTCGCGAGCTCATCGAGCTACCGTGGATTGATCACCGGCCTGGCGATCGAATCGGGCACCCCTCCGCGACCGGGCCAGACCCTGACCCTCCACTCGATCGAACTCGCGCCAGCGAAATCCCGGAAGTGAGGATCACGG
>CAYLTF010000078.1:0-15573 GCA_964386625.1 uncultured Akkermansia sp.
TGGGTCGCCTGCACGAGGTCACCCGCCGGCTCTTCGAGCGCTCGGTGCACATCCTCGCCTTGACGGTGCTCGACACCACCGACAGCACCATTCTGCGGATCATCGTCGACGACCCCGATCTGGCCCGTGGGCTCCTTCAGGAGCACGGGTTCGCCTTCACGGAGACCGCCGTCGTGGTGGTCGAGATCGCCGGCGAGCGCCAGTTGCAGGATGTCTTGGCCGCGCTGCTCGAGGCCGAGTTGAACATCCACTACACCTACCCCTTCCTGAATCGCCCTTCCGGCAAGTCGGCCCTGGTGCTGAATGTCGAGCATCCCGAGGTGGCCATCGACAGTCTGCGTCGCCACCAATTCACCGTGCTGTACCAGGGCGATGTGTCTCGCTGAGGGTGCGCGGGGTCAGGCGATCCGGCGGAGGACCTCGTCCACGAGCGCCTCGGGGGGGCGGGAGATGTCGAGGGTGATGGCGTCGGCGGGCGACTCGAGGGTGGCGAACTGGCTGTCGAGCAGGCTCACCGGCATGAAGTGGCCTTCGCGCGCCCGCATCCGGCCCTCGATGAGGTCCCGGGAACCATTCA
Source organism: uncultured Akkermansia sp. (assembly GCA_964386625.1). Lineage (GTDB taxonomy): Bacteria > Verrucomicrobiota > Verrucomicrobiia > Limisphaerales > UBA9464 > SXXZ01. The sequence continues at coordinate 578 of CAYLTF010000078.1, forward strand.
GGTGGACGAAGCGCACCCAAGGCTCACCCCGGCCCAAGACATCACGATAGGTTTCCTTCAAGGCCGAGCAGGCGATGATCCCGCTGCGGCCGGCCGCGTGCTCCGACTCCATGTGGGCGCGGATCGCCCGCAGCCAGGGCCAGCGGTCCTCGTCCTGGAGGGGCGTGCCGGCCTTCATCTTGGCGATGTTGGCGGCCGGGTGGAACCCGTCGGCATCGCGGAAGTCCCAACCCAGGCGTCGGCCGAGGGCCTGGCCCAGGGTGGTCTTGCCGGAGCCGGCCACCCCCATGACGACGAGAAACATGGTGTTCGGATTCTGAGCCCGGGTCGGGGCCACGGGGCCCCCGGCCCTCACATGCCCATGATCTGGTAGCCGCTGTCCACGTACAGGACCTGGCCGGTGATGGCCGCCGCGCCGTCGGAGGCGAGGAACACGCCGGTATGGCCCAGTTCGGACGGCTCCACATTGCGCTTGAGTGGCGAATGGGCCTCGTAGTGCTTGAGCATGTCGGTGAAGCCCGCGATGCCCCGGGCGGCCAGGGTGTTCATCGGGCCGGCGCTGATGCAGTTCACGCGGATCTTCTTCGGGCCCAGGCTGTAGGCCAGGTACCGGGTGGACGACTCGAGCGAGGCCTTGGCCACGCCCATCACGTTGTAGTGCGGGATCACCTTCTCGGCACCGTAGTAGCTCATGGCCACGATGGATCCGCCCTGGTCCATCAGGGGGGCCGCCTCGCGGGCCAGGCCGATGAGCGAGTAGGCGCTCACATCATGGGCCACACGGAAGGCCTCGCGGCTGGTGTTGAGGAAGTCGCCCTCGAGGGCCTCCTTGGGGGCGAAGGCCACGGCGTGCAGCAGCAGGTCGAGACGGCCGAACTTGTCCTTCACGGCCGCGAACACCGAGCGGATCTGGTCGTCGCTGGTGACATCGCAGGGGAGGATCAGCGTGTCGGCCCCGAAGGTACCGGCCAGTTCCTCCACGTTGTCCTTCAGTCGCTCACCCTGGTAGGTGAAGGCGAGCTTTGCGCCCTCGCGGTGCCAAGCCTGGGCGATGGCCCAGGCGATGGAGCGCTTGTTGGCGACGCCGAAAACGATGCCGAGTTTGCCGTCGAGAAGTCCCATAAAGAGTTTCCAGTGTGGGAAAACCCCGGCCCGGGGGCAAGACCGGCCGATGGGCTGTCCGATGGGCCGGAAGGGGCGGTCGCAGGCCTCCGGTATGGAGTTTGAACTTTCAGCGTGGTCGAATCGACCGACGACGGGCTTACCGGTTCCCGGAGGGCCACCGAGTCGGCCGGCAGAAAGCGCAAGGCGCTGTCCGGGCAATCCCAGGTGGCCCAGCCGAGCGTGAGGTTCCGGTAGAATCCCTCATAGGAGCTGATCTCGATCGATTCGACCTGGTGGAGGTCGGCCGACATGGCCTCGATCGACACCCACTGGTCGTTCTCCCAGGCACCGTAGACGCTTGGAATCTCCCAGATGTTGGTCTTGGCCTGCCACGAGCGGGTCTTTCCGACCATCGTCACGACGGTGCAGCCTCCACAATAGTCTTGGATCTCAAGGCTGGCCCAGACCACGCGCTTTTTCCCGTTCGGGGGGCATTGGAAAATGTGGCGATCCTTCTCCAATCCGTTGGGGTCCCGCGTCCAGGTTCTCAGGACCCTGGCATCCCCTGCCGGTCCCACCTCCGTGATGAAGGATCCTTCCCCGAAGACCCCGGTCTTGTCGGTGACCCATCGGGTTGTCTTCGGAGGCACGATCGAGACGCGCACCGGAGACAGACGGACTTTCTCGGCAGGGTCCTTGGGGCAGTAGGCCAGGAATTGCACCGTGTCGCGGAGTCCCGCCATGAAGGGGCTGGCGTAGTAGGCCACGGCATTGGGTTCACCGTTGGGGCGGAAGGGTTTTCCGTTCGCCGCGGCCGACCATTCGAAGGTGGGGGCGTCGTCATAGCGCCGCCATGGCCACGGGTGCTCCGTCGATGGTGCGGTCAGCAGCCAACCGTATCCGGACCGCACGGCCAGCTGCGTCTTCGCGGAATCCACCGCGTAGTACAGGCAGGTGCAGCCACCGGCCTCCACTTCGACCGGCGGTCCCTCGCCGCGCCCCGGCAATCGGAAGGGAACGGCCTTCTCGGGCACCGTCTTCCGGATCCAGGCCAACAGGGCTTCCTCCGACACGCCTCCGATGGCTCCGAGGACGACGGCGCTCTGCCCGTCCACCATGCGAGCTTCCGGCGGCCCCGATCCCGGTTCCTGTAAGACGATCAACACCAGATAATCGGAGGACGAATCCGGTGCCGGGGCGCCCTCTGTTTGATTGACGAACCGGAAGCCCGGCATCGAAAGCACGGGCAGGATCCGGTCGGCCCAAGCCCGAGCACCCACCGGGTTTCCCGTTGGTCCGGCGGTGGCGACGATCCCGACTTGCACATCGCACACGTCGGCCCGCAGGGATTGCATGGCCAAGATCCAGAACAAGGCGAGCACTCCGCCGGATACCGAAAGCCGCTTGCCGCGTCGGTGCTCGTGCGGGTTTCTGGCGCTGCTGGATGGCATGGAAAACAGGGGATTCATGTGTTCACAGGGGGCGCGCCAGCACGGGGCGGAAGCCCAAGTCGCGCCACTCGGTGGGCCGCGCTCCGTTGCGGGCCGCGGAACGGACTCGGGTGAAATCCTCGAAATACCCGCCACCCCGGATCGCCCGGAGGGTCGCGCTGTTGGTTCGGACCGGATCGGTCGTGGTGGCGGGGAAGGCCGCCTCGTAACCGTCGACGCACCATTCCCAGAGATTCCCAGACACGTCGTAGAGACCCCAGGCATTGGGCTTCAACAGGCGGACTTCGCGGTATTGGGAGGTCCAGGACCAGGTGTGTTTCCTCATTTCCAGCCCGTCGGGATCATCCCCCCAGGAGTATCGGGAGGTCGTGCCGGCCCGACAGGCGTGCTCCCACTCGGCCTCGGTCGGCAACCGGTAGACGAATCCGTCCGGAAGGGATCCGTTGGTCCGGGCCCGTAGCGTCAGGGTTTCGCAGTATCGGATCGCATCGGTCCAGGTGGCCTGGACCGGATGGTAGAGGCCCAAGCGCGGCGTCTCGTTCCGGCCGAGCACCTCATCGAGTTCCGATTCCGTCACCTCATGGTCGCTCATCCAGTAGCCGCGGGTGAGGGTCACCGGATGGGGGGCCTCGTTGGAGCGGCGGCCGGCCTCGGTTTCCGGGCTGCCCATGCGGAAGGTTCCAGGGGCGATCCACACGAAGCCCGGGGGGCGGCCGGTCTGCGGTTCTCCCGGTCTCAGCGGTCCAGTGCTCCCGCCGTCTCCCACGATCTGCACGGTCCGGTATGTGTAGCCCATCGGGCGTTCCGAGAGATCGGTCCAGACCGTCTGTGAATTGGTGCCGAGGTCGATCCGCGTGAGCGTCCGCCAGGAGCCAGGCACCTGCGGCGTGACCGTCTTCTCGATCCGGTAGGTCGCCCCTGGAGTCCCGCGCAGCGTGAGTTCCGGAACCAGACGCAGTCGCAGCTCGCTGGAGCCGGCCGGAGTCGTCGCGGCCAGCACCGGGCGGAATCCGACGCAATCGCCCGACCAATCCGGCCGGAACGCCCGCCGCGACGCAGGTCTCAGCAGTGCGGGGCCATCCAAATAGGATCCCCCGCGGATCACCCGAAGGGAGCCGGCTTTCGGGCCCGAGGGTTCCAGTGCGGTGGCGCTGTCCGGAAGGGCCCCCCAGTCGAGGCACCATTCCCAGACATTGCCCAGCAGGTCGTGGAGGCCCCAACGATTGGGCGAAAGGCTGCGGACCTCGTGGGTGGTGAAGTCGGCGGTGGCTTCGTTCCATGCGTGTCGCGCTGCCTCCGACGTCGCATCCCCCCATGGGAAGACCGCCTCGGATCCCGCCCGCGCGGCACATTCCCATTCGGCCTCGGTGGGCAGCCGGTAGGCGTATCCTGTCGGCAATTCGCCACGCTCGGAGGCCTGCCTGTTCAACCGGTGGCAATAGTTCGTGGCGTCGTGCCAGGAGACATTCTCCACGGGCCGATTCGCCCCGGGGAATCCCGAGGGGTTTCGACCCATCAGGCCCTGGTATTCCGACTGGGTGACTTCGTGGTCGCTCATCCAGTAGCCGCGGGTCAGGACCACGGATCGGCGCACTTCGTTGGTGAAACGACCTGCTTCTTCCGCCGGGCTTCCCAAGGTGAAGATTCCCGGCGGGATCCAGACGAATCCCGCCGGGCTGCGGCTTCCGGTCGGTTCGTTGGTGGGGATCGAACGGATCAGCGCCACCGGATCCCAAGCCGTCACCACGGTCCGGTAGAAACCGATCGATCTCTGTCGCGACCGGTCGAGCCATTGGAGCGGACGGGTGATCAGATCCGGGGGATCTTGCGGCACCCTCCAGTAAGGGGCGGGGAAATTGGAATCACTCCATTCCAACCGCTCGGTCCATCCTGGGGGTGAATTGACGGTGACCTCCGGAATCTCGCGCACTGTGAGCATCTGGGCCCAGGTTGTCCCTGGGCTGACCTGCATCAGCAGGAGGAGTTGCACCATGAGCCGAAGGAATCCCGTCATCCCCGTCGTCGGGAGGCTCGTTTCCGCCGCGGCCGCCTGTGGAACAGGCTTTCCAGGTCCGCCTCGGCCGATACGGGCCTGGGGCCCGGGTGCCCAGGATTCGAGGGCGATGATCGGGTGTCGTTCAGGGGCGCTGAATTCCCGTGGCATTCTGGATCCTGAAGGTAGGGCCTTGACTGCCATGGATAAACAACAATCGGGCGGCTGGAGCACCTGGGGTCTGCGATCGAACCGGATCCCGGGCCACGAAAAAGGCCGGGAAGCGTGGATCACCCTGGATCACACTTCCCGGCCTGGAAGGCCTGTCAGGCGCTTGGCCCCGCGGGGCCGACTACGAGCAACCGAGGCTCTCGCCGCAGTTGAGGCACTTGTAGCAGGCGCCGTTGCGCACCGCGATGTGCCCGCACTTCGGACACGGCGGCGCGTCCTTCTGGTTCTGGATCGTCGCCGTGAGCGAGGCCGCGATCAGGTGTCCGGCCGCCGCCGCCGAGGGGAGACCCTCGCTGGTCGTCGCCGTCGCGCTGACCTTCACCAGCAGCGACGCCTCGGCCTCGTCGGCCAGGGGCAGGTCACTGACCGGCCGGTTTATCTTTTTTTTTAGCTCCGCCGCCACGCCGGGCATGGGCAGTTCGGCTTGTCCGGCGTTGGGCGAGTTGGCCTCGCGGTAGCCCGGGATGAACTGGCAAGCCATCCATCGGAACACGTAGTCGATGATCGAGCTGGCCTGGCGGATGTCCGGGTTGCGGGTGAAGCCGCTGGGCTCGAAGCGCTGGTGGGCGAACTTCTTGACCAGGGCCTCCAGCGGCACGCCGTACTGGAGCGACATGCTGGTGAGGGCGCCGACCGAGTCCATGAGGCCGCCGATCGTGGAACCCTCCTTGGCCATGGTGACGAAGAGCTCGCCCGGCTGGCCGTTGTCGAAGAGGCCGACCGTCAGGTAGCCCTCGTGCCCGGCCACGTCGAACTTGTGGTTCACGGCCATGCGGGTGTCGGGCAGGCGGCGGCGGATCGGGTGCTGGGTGCTCTCGCGCAGCGAGCCCAATTCGGCCTCCAGCTCGGCGATGCGGGCCTCGAGCGTCTTGACCTGCTCCGGCGTGCCCGCCGCGTCGGACTTGTCGCCACCCTCGCTGGTGCGCTTGGTGTTGAGCGGCTGCGAGCGCTTGGAGCCGTCGCGATAGATGGCCACGCACTTCAGGCCCATCTTCCAGGCGTCCACGTAGGCGTTGCGGATGTCGGCCGTGGTGGCGTCGTTCGGCATGTTCACCGTCTTGGAGATGGCTCCGGAGATGAACGGCTGGGCGGCCCCCATCATGCTCAGGTGGGCCTTGTAATGGATGCTCCGCTTGCCCTTGAACGGCTTGAAGGCGCAGTCGAAGACCGACAGGTGCTCGGGCTTGAGGCCCGAGGCGATCACGGCGCCGTCGTCACCGATCACGTCCTCGATGGTGTCGTGCACCTCGATGTGCTTCTCGATGGCGGCGATCGCGCTGGCCGAGTAGCCCAGGCGTTGCAGCGCCTCGGGCACCGTGCGGTTGACGATCTTGAGCATGCCGCCGCCGGCCAGGAGCTTGTACTTCACCAGGGCGATGTCGGGCTCGACGCCGGTCGTGTCGCAGTCCATGAGGAAGGCGATGGTGCCGGTGGGGGCCAGCACGGTGACCTGCGCGTTGCGGTAGCCGACCTCACGGCCCCGGGCGATGGCGCGGTCCCAGGTGCGGCGGGCCTCATCCTTGAGGTAGGCGAACTCGCGGCTGGCCTGGATGCCCTCGACGGCCTCGCGGTGCTGCTGCACCACCCCGAGGGTGCTGGCCACGTTGTCTTTGGCCACCGTCTTGGCGACGCCCCCGCAGGAGGAGTCATGGTAGCCGGGGAAGGCTCCCTGGATGGCCGAGATCTCGGCGCTCTGCTCGTAGGCGTGGCCGGTCATGATGGCCGTGAGGGCGCCGGCCAGGGCGCGACCCTCGTCGGAGTCGTAGGCCAGGCCGTAGCTCATGATGAGCGAACCCAGGTTGGCGTAGCCGAGGCCCAGCGTGCGGAAGATGTGGGAGTTCTCGGCGATCATCTGCGTCGGATAGCTGGCGTTGTCCACCAGGATCTCCTGCGCCGTGATGTAGATGCGGACGGCCGCCTTGAAGCGCTCGACGTCGAACTGCCCGTCGGCCTTCTTGAACTTCATGAGGTTCAGCGAGGCGAGGTTGCAGGCCGTGTTGTTGAGGAACACGTACTCGGAGCAGGGGTTGGTGGAGTGGATCGGCTCGGTGCCCTTGCAGGTGTGCCACTTCTGGATGGCCCCGTCATACTGCAGGCCCGGGTCGCCGCAGATCCAGGTGCCCTCGGCGATCTGGTCGAGCATCTTCGAGGCGTCTTTCTTCTCGAGGGGCTTGCCGGTCACCGTGGACATCGTCCACCACTCCTTGCCGTCGATGGCCGCCTGCATGAAGGCGTCGGACACGCGGACCGAGAGGTTCTCGTTCTGGTACATCACCGAGCCGTAGGCCTCGCCGTTGAACGAGCCGTCATAGCCTTGCTCGATGAGGGCCCAGGCCTTCTTCTCCTCCTTGGCCTTGGCGGTGATGAACTCCTCCACGTCGCCGTGGGTGTCGCGGATGGTGTTCATCTTGGCGGCGCGACGGGTCTTGCCGCCCGACTTCACCACGTTGGCCACCTGGTCGTAGACCTTCAGGAAGCTCATCGGGCCCGACGGACGGCCGCCGCCGGAGAGCTTCTCGCGGCTCGAGCGGATCGGGGTCAGGTCGGTGCCGGTGCCGGAGCCGTACTTGAAGAGCATGGCCTCCGCGTAGGCCAGTTCCATGATGCTCTCCATGTTGTCCTGGACCGACTGGATGAAGCAGGCGCTGGCCTGGGGGTACTCGTACTGGGTCGGGGCGCGACGGGCCACCTTGGCCTTGCGGTCCCAGAACCAGTTGCCGCGGTCGCTGTCCTTGCCCACCCCATACTGGTGGTAGAGGCCCACGTTGAACCAGACGGGGGAGTTGAAGGCGCCGTACTGGTTGACGCACAGCCAGGTCAACTCGTCATAGAACACCTCGCCGTCTTCCTTGCTGAAGTAGCCGTCGGCCACACCCCAGTCCGCGATGGTCCGGGTCACCCGATGGATCAGCTGCTTGACCGACTTCTCGCGCTCGGCCTTGGCCGGGTCTCCGTAGAAGTACTTCGAGCACACCACCTTGGTGGCGAGGACCGACCAGTGCTTGGGCACCTCGACGCCCTCCTGCTTGAAGATGGTCTTTCCGGAGTCATCGGTGATCTCGGCGGTGCGGCGGTCCCACTCGATCTGGTCGAAGGGTTTGACCTTGGCATCGCTGAAGACCCGCTGCACGGGAAGCACGCGGGCCGAGGAAGCCTTGCCTGCCGATCCCTTGGGGGAGGTGCCCCGGGCATTGGACTGGGCGTTGGATTTGATCTTTGCCGACCGGCGGGAGGAAGCCGGGGCCGATGAAACGACGGAATCGCGGGCGTCGAGCATGGGCGGAATAGGGTGTTCTGGGATTGACTCTTGGGTTGGATGTCTTCGTCGGTTCGATCCACTCCCACTCGGGGTGGTCCGATTCGCCGAAAACGGCTGTTTCAGGCCAAAAATTGGACTTTCTTCAGTGATTTCCGACCCAACGGGTTGGGGCGGAGGGAAAAGGTACCCCCATATCTTGTGGTTACAAGTCGCTTCTCCACAAAAAAGTACGTTCTCGTTAAATCGGGGAAAACTCCGCTTTCTTGACGGTTGTAAACGCCCTCCGATCGGCTCGGAACGGCGGTTTTGTCTCCCCATGGCCGCCGTTTCGAGCCCCCAGGGATCCTGGCCTGGGGACAGGCTTCGGGTGCCAGCCCGGAGTCGCTCGGGCCGCCGCTGCGGAAAAGGCCTGATCCTGGGGCGGAAATCCGCCCTGAGACCCCCGGACATCCCCGTCCCGGGGAGCGGCTGCAGCCCCCGGAGCAGGCCTTGCTGGTTTCCCCGCTTTGCCGACGGCCTCCGGCGGGGTAGCCTGCCCGGCGACCGATATGATCCGCTCGTTCGCCTTCACCACCACCGGACGGCTCCATTCCCGGGACATCGACCTGTTCCTGATGCCGACCCTGCTGGCGGACACGAATCTCTTCCTGTGGGTCGATCTGGAAGACGCCACCCCGGACGACACCCGCAAGCTGCTCGAGGGCGTGTTCCACTTCCATCCGCTGTCGGTCGAGGACTGCATCAACGAGAGCCCCTCGCCGAAGGTCGAGACCTACGAGCCCAAGGAGGACGACCGCTTCAACCCCTACCTGTTCATGGTCATCCACGCCGTGGACTACAGCCGCAAGGACGGGGCCTTCGCCACCAGCGAGCTGAACTTCTTCCTCGGGAAGAACTTCCTCGTCACCTACCACACCGTGCCGCTGCGGAGCATCTCCGTGGTCGAGGAACGCTGCCTGCGCAGCACCGTCCATGTGGCCCGCGCCCCCGACCGTGTGGCCCATGCACTGCTGGATTCCCTGGTCGACAACTACAAGCCGGCCCTCGAGGAGCTGAGCATGGAGATCGCCGACCTCGAGACCGAGGTGCTCGAGCGGCCCGACCCCGCCACGCTGCAGCAGATCCTGAAGGTGAAGAAAGAGGTGCTGCACCTGCGCCAGATCATCGGCCCGCAGCGCGAGGTGCTGCAGCGCTTCGCCCGGGGTGAGTTCAAGCTCATCCGAGGCCACCTGGTGCCCTACTACCGGGACGTGTACGACGGGCTCTTCCACATCGGCGAATTGGCCCACGGCTACATGGATTCGCTCTCCGGCATCCTCCAGATCTACCTCAACATGTCGGCCAACCGGACCAGCGAGATCGTGAAGGTGCTCACCATGATCACCATCATCACCACGCCGATGACGCTCATCGCCTCGTGGTACGGCATGAACTTCAAGGGCATGCCCGAGATCGACCATCCCCGCGGGTACGTCTTCGCCCTCGTGCTGACCCTTGTGACCACCGGGTTGACCTTCATCTACTTCCGGCAGAAACGATGGCTCTGAACCGGCGCAACCGGGTCAAATCCGGATTCCTCGACAAGGCCCTGGGGCGGCTCGGCCGCGTGGATCCCAGCGGCCTCCAGAGCATCGTGCAGCGACTGGCCCAGGAGCGGGAGTTCCTGGAGAGCCTCTTCGACACCATCGACTCGGGCATCCTCGTCACCGACGACCGCGGGCGCATCGTGTACTTCAACCGCATGGCCACGCGCATGCTGGGCATCCCCCCGGAGACCGAGGAGGAGGAGCCTGTGACGCGCTACCTGCCAGACCTCGACTGGGCGCACATCGCCGCGCTCGACCGTGCGGGAGGCAACGGGATGTTCCGGACCGAGTTCGAGGTGGAGTATCCGCGGCCCCGGCTGCTCCGCCTGCACGTGCGCCCGCTCGACGGGGCCGCCCCGGGGAGCTCCGGGCTGGTGCTGGTGCTCAACGACGCCACCGAGGCCCGCCAGGCCACGTCCGAGGCGGTCGAGGCCGAGCGGGTGCACGCCCTGACGCTGCTGGCCGGCAGCCTCGCCCACGAGATCGGCAACCCGCTCAATGCGCTGCACATCCACCTGCAGCTCATGGCCCGAGAGGTGCGCAAGCTCCAGCGCATCGATGGTGTGCCCGAGCTGAAGGAGGCCACCGAGCGGCTCTCCGGGTTCCTCGGCGTCGCCACCGGCGAGATCGACCGGCTCGACTACATCATCACCGAGTTCCTCCAGGCGCTGCGCCCGTCGGCGCCGAAACTCCAGGCCGGCTCCCTCAACGAGACCGGCCTCGAGACCCTGGCCTTGCTGCGTCCGGAGCTCGAAGACCGGGGCCTTTCGGTGGTCACCGAGCTCGCCTCGGGCCTGCCGCCGGTGCTCTTCGACCCGGCCCAGCTCAAGCAGGTGCTGGTGAACCTCCTCAAGAACGCCATGCAGGCCACCCCGCCGAAGGGGACGCTCACGCTGCGCAGCGGTTCCACCCCGGAGGCGGTGTGGATGGAGGTGAGCGACACGGGCCCGGGCATCCCGCCCGAGCAGCTGAACCGCATCTTCGAGCCGTTCTACACCACCAAGGCCAAGGGCACCGGCCTCGGTCTGCTCATCGTCCAGCGGATCATCCGCGACCATGGCGGTCGCATCGAGCTGGAGAGCGCCGTGGGCAAGGGCACCACCTTCAAGCTCTGGCTGCCCCTGCGCGACCGCCGCCCGCGCATGATCGCCTCGACCACCTCGGCGACCTGACCGGGCAGACCTCCGTCGAGCCCTGCCACAGCCCGGGTTCCCATGAAAAAACCGGCATTCCCGGGGAAGGGAATGCCGGTCTGGAGGCCGGTCTGGAGCAGCGGGAGGATCCGCTTCAGTGGAAGCCGATCACCGGGGATCCCAGCTTGTGGATCGTGCCGATGATCTCGGAACGCATCTCGGTGCCATCGGCCGCATTCAGGGTGAACTTCACGCTGTACTGGTCGGCCTTGGTGAGGCCGTCGATGGCCAGGAAGACGCTCTTGCCGTCCACCGACAAGGTCGCCGACTTCACCTCGAGCTTGTCGTGCCCGTCCTTGCCGGTCTTGACCGACAGTTCAGGCGAACCGTAGCCGCCGCTGTAGCGGTAGTTCCACAGTTCCACCGAGTAGTTGGACGCGTCCTTGGCCACCTCGGCCTTCAGCGGGGTGCTGAAGGTGATCTTCAGGCCGTTCTGGGCCGCATGGGCCTTGAGGGCGGTGCGGACCGGTTGCCCCGTGTAGCGCACCCGGTAGAAGCCGCCGTCGCGGGTGGCGGCATTCTGCCAGCCCTTGAGGCCGGCCAGGTAGAGCTGGCCGTCCTTGGGGCTGAAGCGCCCGCGCATGATGCCGCTCTGGAACTTGAGGCCGAAGGGCACCAGCGAGGCCTGCGTGGTTCCGCCGACGGTGTCCATGCCCACGCCGTAGAGCAGGCACTTGCCGTAGCTCATGAAGAGCGGGGAACCCTTCCAGGGGCCCCACTTGTCGCTGGTGACGTAGACTTGTCCGCCGCTGGAGTTGTCCCAGCGCATCGGCAGCCAAGCGATGGGCTCATCGTAGCCGGTGGGGATGGGCATGGCGCTGTCCCAGCCCTTGAGCTTGTGGGTCTTGCGGGCCTCGGGGTCGCTCGGGTTGACGCGGATCTCGCGGCCATCCGGGTACCTCAAGGTGAGTTCGCGCTGGGCGGCGGGCACCATGCCCATGAAGGAGCCGGGGCGCACGAGGTTGAGCTTCGAGGAGGGCATCCAGTGGCCCTGGTTGTCGCCCACCAGCACCGTGTCGTCGGGGCCCACGGTCATGCCGTTGGGGGCGCGCAGTCCGCTCGCGAAGACCTCCAGCTTCTTTCCGTCGGGAGACACCTTGAGGATGGTGCCCTGGTGCGGCGAGCTCACGCTGGGCTCCCATGGGGCGCCCTTGGCGTAGTAGAAGTTGCCCTTCGAGTCGGTGTGCAGGTCGAGGACGAACTCGTGGTAGTTGGGCGTGACGACCGTGTCGTTGTTGAAGTTCTCGTACAGGTCGGCCTCGCCGTCCCGGTTGAGGTCCTTCAGGCGGGTGATCTGGTCACGGCCCGCCACGTAGATGTCGCCCTTCACGACCTTCAGACCCAGCGGCTGGAACAGGCCGGTGGCGAAGCGCTTCCAGGTGAGCTTCTCCAGCTTCTCGTCGATGCCCGAGACGATCCACACGTCGCCGTGGAAGGTGCAGACGGCGGCCCGCCCGTCGGGCAGGAAGTCGAAGCCCCCGAGGAAGGTGCTGACCCGGTAGGGATTGGGGAAGGGCTCGGTGATGGTGTCCACCACGTAGCTGCCGTCGCCGCCGCCGGTGTTGAGCTTGCCCTGGGTCGACACGGTCTCGGTCCAGTGGGCCGGGCCGCCCTGGGTCAGCTTGCGCAGGTCGGCCGCCGTGCCGGCCAGCTTGGGCGAGGTGTCCCCGGAGGCGATCGCGATGCGGAAGGCGGCTCCGGCGCGGGCCTTGGCCAGCGTGAACACCACCTGTCCGTCGCGCACCTGCAGGGCGCCTTGGGCGGACTCGTCGACCGTGATCGCGAGGGAGGTGCCCTGGGCGGCATCACGCAGCACCAGAGCGTTGTTTCCGGCCCGGCTCTCCGAGGCACCCGCCGGGGCCTTGGCGATGACGATTTGGCCGCCCCGCAGCGACGTGAGGGGCTGGATCGTACGCACGATCACCGGTTTGTCGGTCGAGCCCTCGAGCGAGGGGCTTTCCAGCACTTCGGTGCCGCCCACGGTGTATTTCAGCACCACCTGGTTGCCGTGCAGGTACAGGCCCTCGTAGTGGGCCCAGTCCTTGGGCAGCGGTCCTTGCTGGTCTTTCCGGGCATCCCGGAGTTCCCCGCTCGGGCTGGCCCAGCCCGGACCCATCGCGGTGTCGAACACGATGTTGGTGCCCTTCACGGACGGCGGCGGCGGCCACTCGATCTTGGTCAGGGTATTGCCGAACTCGAGGAATTCGCCGGTCCACGCCACCGACAGCCGCAGCGTGTCGAGGTCGTACACCACGTGGCTGCGTTGGTCGGTGCCCAGGTTGATGGCCAGGCCCTTCATGGCCGCGGCGACGCCCTTGCCGCGCATGACCGTGCCGGACCAGAACGGTCCGCGGATCGGCCCGGTCGCCGGGGCCTGCGCCACGAGGCCCGAGGGCAGGAGCGGCAAGGCCGCCGCCGCCACGAGGCTCCAGAATGCAGATGACTTCATGGATGAGGATGATTTGTGAACGCCGAAGCGTCCGCCACCCCTCCCGGCAACGCAAGGTCTAGTGTCCTGAGTGAGAAATCCGCCACATCATGCGGCGAGGGATGGGTCCTCGACGTCGGCTATCGGTTGGACAGGAAGGCCGGTTCGGTCGACAACAGGGGCGTGGAAGTGCGCGAGTTTGCCGAGCGGATCCTCTGCGCGACGACGCTGGAGGAGAAACTCATCGATCCGCCCGGGGGACGGCTCACCGACGAGCGCCCCGGGCCGGCGTGGGACCATGAGGTCGAGCCGGGTCGCCCGGCCGAACTGCGCTTCAAGCCGTCCGGATCGGATCGGTCGGCCAGCGACCGGCGGGGCAGTGGGCCCCGGGCCGAATTCCCCGGCCTGCACGGCCTGGGCGATGAGGCGGGCCGCGGGCGGGTGCTGCACTTCTTCGCCAACCACGAGCTCCTGGCCACCGAGCTGATGGCCCTGGTGCTCCTGCGCTTTCCCGACGCGCCGCCGGCCTTCCGCAGGGGCGTCCTGCACACCCTGCGCGAGGAGCAGGAGCATGTGCGCCTGTACCTCGACCGCATGAACGCCTGCGGCATCGCCTTCGGCTCGCTGCCCGTCAGCGGCTATTTCTGGCGCTCGGTGGCGCCGATGCGGCACCCGATGGACTTCGTCACCGGCCTGAGCCTCACCTTCGAGCAGGCCAACCTCGATTTCGCGCGGGTCTTCTCGCGCGGGTTCGCCGAGGCGGGCGACCCCGAGACGGCCGCGCTCCTGCGCCGCATCCTGCACGACGAGATCGCGCACGTGGCCCATGGCCTGAAGTGGTTCCGCCTGTGGAAGGATCCCGGGGCCACCGACTGGGATGCCTTCTGCGGGACGCTGCGCTTTCCGCTGTCGCCCCAACGGGCCAAAGGCCTCGAGTTCAATGAAGAAGCCCGCCGCGCGGCCGGCCTCGATCCCGACTTCATCGCCCGCCTGGATCTCTTCGCCCGTTCGAAGGGGCGCACCCCCCGGGTGTTCCTCTTCAATCCGCTGGCCGAGGGGTTCCTGGCGCGCGGTCCCGGGTTCACGCCGGCCGCCCCGGCCCGTCAATTGGCCCGCGACCTCGCCTGCTTGCCGCAGTTCCTCGCCCGCCGTGACGACGTGGTGGTGGTGCCCGAGGCCCCGGCCCCGGAATTCCTGGCCTCGCTCAGATCGGCCGGCTTCGAATTGCCCGAGTTCGTGGTGGCCCCGGAGGGCGTGCGGCTCGACGACACGCTGGGCGAACGCAAGCTCGGCGGCCTGCGCCCCTGGGCCTGGGCCCCTGACAGCCAGGCGCGTCTGGCCCCGCTGTTCGCCCAGGTGACGGGCGACGATGCCGGTCCCGACGGCGGATTTCATCCGGGCCTCGCCGCGCTCTATTCCAAGGCCTGGAGCGCGCGGTTCCTGGCGGAGATCCACCCGGAACTCGCGGCGGTCTTCCCGGCCCTCTGCCCGGCCGAGGTGATCGGCGTGGCCGTGACCGACCTGCCGGCGGCCCTCGGGGCCATCGAGGGGTTCCGGGCCCGGGGCTTCCATCGGCTGGTGGTGAAGCAGGCCCTCGGGCTGGCCGGGGCCAACGCCCTCCGGCTCTGGGAACCCGAGCTCCTCGAGACCCAGCGCCGCTGGATGGCCGAATCTCTCGAGGCCGGCCAGACCCTGGTGGTGGAGCCCTGGCTGGAGCGCCTGGCCGACTTCTCGGTGCAGTTCGAGCGGAC
>CAYLTF010000079.1:0-5558 GCA_964386625.1 uncultured Akkermansia sp.
GCTTGCCGGATCGACGGCCGCGTCCAGACTGTGGGCATGCGTTTCACCGTGGCGTTGGGGGTTTCGGCGTTGGCCTGGATGGCCGCCGGATGCGGCAAGGATGAGGTCCGGGTCTATCAGGCCCCGAAGGATGCCCCGGCCTCGGTCGCTTCTCAGGCCGCCTCGGGAGGCTCGGCGGGAGGCGGGTCGACCGCAGGTGCCGCGGGTTCGGCCGCCGCTTCGGCCTCGTCCACTGATAACGCCGCCTCGGAGCGCCCCGCCGTTCCCTGGACCGTGCCGGCCGGCTGGGAAGAAAAGCCGGCCTCCGGCATGCGCGTGGCCAGCTACGCCGTGAAGCGCCCGGATGGTCGGTCGGCCGACATCTCGGTGGTGGCCATGGGCGGCGGTGCCGGTGGTGAACTGGAGAACGTCAACCGCTGGCGTGACCAGATCGGCCTCGAGCCCGCGACCGAGGCGGATCTGGCCGGGCTGAGGTCCATCGTGCCGGCCGGCAACCGTCAGGTGGTGGTGTATGAGCTGGACGGCAAGAAGGCGGTCCTGGAGGGCAAATATGCGGCGCGGACCCTGGCGGCCATCCTGCCGGCCGGCGAGATGACCGTGTTCTTCAAGATGACCGGCGAGAATGCGCTGGTGGCCGAGCAGAAGCCGCAATTCTTGGCGTGGTTGAAGTCGGTGGACACCGGTGGCGGCGAATCCGCGCCCGAGGCTTCCGCCGCCCCGAGTTCCGCCTCGGCCCCGGCCTCGTCTTCCACCGCGGCCGCGTCTGCCCCTTCCGCGTCGGCCGACGGTCTCCCGGCGTGGCAGGTGCCTGCCGGCTGGAAAGCCGCCGGCCCGAAGCCCATGCGGCTGGCGTCGTTCGACATCCCGGATGCCGCCGGCACTGGCGATGTGTCCATCAGCAAGCTCAACGGCGACGGCGGCGGTCTCCTGGCCAACGTGAACCGCTGGCGCGGTCAGGTGGGGCTGCCGGCCCTGGAGGCCTCGGCCTTGGCCGCGAACTCCAAGTCGGTGCCCACGGCCGGCGGCGAGCCGGCCACCTGGGTGGAATTGGTGGGGACCGACAAGACCATCCTCGGAGCCATCGTGGCCCGGGGCGATGTCTCCTGGTTCTTCAAACTGACGGCCCCCTCGGCCGTGGCCACCCGGCATCGCGAGGCCTTCGAGCAGTTCGTCCGATCGGTGCGATTCTGAATCCCAGGCCGGAGAGTCTCGAAAAATCCCGCGCATTTCCCCTCAAGTTGTTGCAATTTCGACCGACGCCCCGACGTCCCACCCCGTGTCCATGCTCTCCAAGGTTTTCCAGTTCCTGTCGTCCCTGCGCCTGACCGTGGTGCTGCTGGGGTTGGGTGTCGCCGTGGTGTTCTTCGGAACCTTGGGGCAGACGAGCGATGGTCTCTACGTGGCCCAGGAGCGCTACTTCCGCAGTTGGTTCGCCTACTGGACCCCGCACGGATCCCCCTTCCCGGTGGTGCCGCTGCCCGGCGGGTATCTGCTGGGCACGCTCCTGCTGGTGAACCTCATCGTGGCCCACTTCACCCGCTTCCAGTGGACCTGGTCCAAGAGCGGCATCTTCCTGACCCACATCGGCATCATCCTGCTGCTCCTGGGACAGTTGGCGACCGACATGCTGGCCCGCGAGAGCATCATGAGCTTCCGGGAAGGCGAGACGCGCAACTACTCCGAGTCGTCGATGGACTTCGAGGTGGCCTTCCTGCGGAGCGCCGGGAGCAACGACCTCGACCAGGTGGTGGCCATCCCGGCCTCGCGCCTGACCACCGGAGCCGAGGTGCGTCATGAGCTCCTGCCCTTCACGGTCCGGGTGAAGGAGGCCTACGAGAACGCCCGGATCCGCCTGCGCGCCCCGGTGATGGACTCCAACCGCCCCCCGGCTGCGAGCCAGGGCGTCGGTGCCCGGATCGTCATCGATGCCCAACCGCCGACGCGCACCATGGACGCCCGCAACGTGCCGGCCGCGGTCGTGGAATTGCTGGGCGCATCGAGTCTGGGCACCTGGGCGATCTCCGGCGAACTCAAGCCCCAGACCTTCAGTGTCGAGGGAGGAGAGTGGCGCATGGAGTACCGTCCGGTGCGCGAGTACAAACCCTTCGCCCTGACCCTGCTGAAGACCACCCACGAGACGTACCCGGGGACCGACATCCCGAAGAACTTCCAGAGTCGCGTGCGCTTGCGCCACCCGGGCACCGGCGAGGACCGTGAGGTCGACATCTACATGAACTCCCCGTTGCGCCATGGCGGGTACACCTTCTTCCAGTACCAGATGGGCAAGGAGCAGTTGGCCGACGGTGGCCGGGGCACGAGCGCGCTGCAGGTGGTCCGCAACCCGTCGTGGATCACGCCGTATGTCGGGTGCATCCTGGTGGGCGTGGGCCTGCTGGTCCAATTCCTGTTGCACCTGACGAAGTTCATCGCCCGCCGCAAGCCCCGGGCCGCCTGAACCTCCATCGCCGGAATCCGCTCCGTCTCAACGCGCACCGACTGAACCATGAAACAACGCCTTCCCCTGATCATCACGGCGCTCTTCGCACTCTGGATCGTGGGTGCGCTGGTGCCTCGGCGCGACCGCGACTACGCCTTCGGTGCCGTCGGCCGTCTGCCCGTGGTCTTCAACGGCCGCCTGCAGCCCTTCGATTCGCTGGCGCGCAACTCGCTGACCCGGATCCGCGAGAAGGAGACGGCCAATCTGGAGCCGGCCAAGTCGTGGTACGAGCGCCCGAAGATCATCACGGCCACCGAATGGTTGCTGACGGTGATGACCCGGCCCGAGCTGGCCGACGGATGGAAGGTCTTCCGTGTGGACCACCCGGAGCTCAAGGCGATGCTCAAGCTGCCCGAGCCCAACCCGGCCGCCGGCGAGGATGGGAAGCACTACTCCTGGAACCAGTTCGGTGAGACGGGCCTGAAGCAGATCGAGGAAAGCGCCCGGAACATCCAGGAGAACAAGAAGGATTCGTCCCTCCGCAACGCCTTCGACAACGCCACCCTCGGGCTGTACGAGGCGATGACGCTCTACCTGCGGCTCAAGAACACCGTCCACCCTCAGGACACGGCCCGCTTCGCCGCGGAGATCGCCGACTACCAGAAGAGCATCCCGGCGGGCGTGAAGGCCTTCCAGCAGCGCATGACCGGCTCCGGGTCGTTCGACACCAATGCGCTCACCGAGGTGTTCGGCCATGCCGAGCGCTATTTCGTGACGTTGCGCGGCGAGCCGCCGCTATTGATCCCACCGGCTTCCGGGGGGGATTCCTTCGCCTGGCAACGCATGGGCGAGGCCTTGCTGGAGCCGAGTTTCGGAGCCCCGCTGCTCAAGCACCTGATGCGCATGCCAAAGGCCGAGTTGCCGGCGGAAGCCGTGGCCGAGGGGATCCGGACGGCCGGCACGCGGCCGCTGAATCCGGCGGTCGGCCATTGGGCGGCACTGGCCGACGCGTTCCGCGAAAGCCAGGTGGAGGCCTTCAACACCGCCGTGGCGCGCTACACCGAGCACCTGCAGTCGCTGCGCCTGGGCAACGCCTTGGCCAAGACCGCGCGCGAGCAGCGCTACAACGGGTTCGCGCCGTTCTCCAAGGCGGCCTCGCTCTACCTGGTGGCCTTCCTGTTCGGTTGCGGGTTCTGGTTCAACTTCGCCGAGTGGAGCCGCAAGACCTCGCTGAACCTCGTCCGACTGGCCTTCGTGGTGCACACGCTGGGCCTGCTGGTGCGCATGTGGCTGGAGGGCCGCCCGCCGGTGACCAACCTCTACAGCTCGGCCATCTTCATCGGGTGGGGCGCGGTGGGGCTCGGGCTGATCCTCGAATCGTTCTGGAAGAACGCCATCGGGTTGGCTGTGGCCACGGTGATCGGCTTCTCCACCCAGATCGTGGCCCACAACCTGGCCCTTGGGGGCGACACCATGGTGATGCTCCAGGCGGTGCTCGACACCAACTTCTGGCTGGCGACGCACGTGGTCATCGTGACCTTGGGTTACTCGGCCACCTACGTGGCCGGCTTCCTCGCGATCCTCTACGTGGTGCTCGGCTTCTTCACCCAGGTCATGACCGTCGACATGGGGCGCAGCCTCTCCCGCATGGTCTATGGCATCCTGTGCTTCGCCACGCTGTTCAGCTTCGTGGGCACGGTCTTGGGCGGCATCTGGGCCGACCAGTCGTGGGGGCGCTTCTGGGGCTGGGATCCGAAGGAGAACGGGGCGCTCATCATCGTGCTCTGGAACGCGCTGATCCTGCACGCACGCTGGGGCGGGATGGTCCGCGAGCGCGGCATCATGAACCTGGCGATCTTCGGGAACATCGTCACCAGCTGGTCGTGGTTCGGCACCAACCTGCTGGGCGTGGGACTCCACAGCTACGGGTTCATGAGCGGAGCCTTCACCGCGCTGATGGTCTTCGTGGCCAGCCAGTGCGTGTTGATCGCGCTGGGCCTGGTGCCGCAGTCGAAATGGCGGAGCTTCTCCAAGGCCCAAGGAACGACGTCCGCGAGGGCTTCGGCCCCGGCTTCGGCCTGAGAGCGCTCCCGACGACCTGCTGAATCGCGATCCTCCCGCATCCGCCATGAACGTCACCGACACTCTCCGGCACCTGGGCATCACCGTGCCACCGGCCCCGGCGGCCGTGGCCGCCTATGAGCCCTGGATCCGCACCGGAACGCTGGTCTTCACCTCGGGTCAATTGCCCTGGCGCGACGGCGTGATGGCTTTCAGCGGGCGTCTGGGCGCCGAATTGACGGTCGAGCAGGGATATCAAGCCGCTCGCCAGTGCGCCCTCAATGCGCTGGCCCAGCTTCAGGCCGCCGCGGGCGGCGACCTGAACCGGGTCCGACGCCTGGTCCGCGTCGAGGGTTACGTCCACTGTGCGGCCGGTTTTCGCGGGCATCCGCAGGTGCTCAATGGGGCTTCTGACCTCTTCAACGCGGTGTTCGGCCCCCGTGGAGCCCATGCCCGGTTGGCCATCGGAGTGGCCGACATGCCCCTCGACGCGGCCGTGCAAATCACCGTGACCGCCGAGGTCGACGAGCCGTCGCGCTAGTCCTCCCGGATCTGCCCGATCCGGTCGACCGTCGGCCGAAATCGTCCCCCGCGATCCCACGCCCCCAGATCAGGGCTTCGGTCGGGCCTGCTTCAGTTCCACGAGGCCGTCTTCCAAACCGCCCCCAAGGATCTCGAAGGTGACCGTCTGGCCCGCCTCCAGGAGTTTCCATTTCGACCGGTTGTTCTCGGCGATCAAGGTCCGTCCGTCGCGCCGCGTGTGGAAGGCGGGGATCTTGTCGTCGATGCGCCACTCGCACACCGGCCGCACCGCAGGGTCCGGCGTCTCCAGGAACACCCGGACATTCCGGCTCACGATGCCCCGTTCCATCCGCTCCACCACCCCGGTGACCCGGAATGCACGTTTCCGATAGCGCGCGTCGGCCGCCGCCGGATCGGATCGGTAGTGGTTCACCAGTTCCCAGACGGTGATCTCCTGGCCTGGGGATACCGGTGGCAGTTGGGAGGCCGGTGCCGGCGGCACGAGACCGGACCACCGGGCCGTCTGGAGCGCCTCAAA
>CAYLTF010000079.1:5658-15486 GCA_964386625.1 uncultured Akkermansia sp.
GTGGACATCGTGGTGACCGATCCCCGGGCCACGGCGTTCCTGTCGGCGGCGCTGAAATTCATGGGGTCTCCGGATTCATCCAAGAAGAAGACTGGATGAATCTTGGTCGCCGGATCTGGAAACTGTTTGAAAAAGAATGGGTCTAATACTTAAACCGCTGTTGCTAAATACCGCGCGTGAAATTTGTTTTAAACATAAAATAGCCGATTGAAACAGATCGAGGAGATCTGTTTTCTTTTCGCTCCGGTCCGGGGCCCGAGTCGGCCCACGACAAACCTCATGACGCAACCCTCCTGGAACTTCAGTCGCTCCGCCGCAGGAGCCCTTTCGTGGCTGGATTACCTGCGAGATCCCCGCCGCCCCAGGGTCGCGAGCGATGGGGCCGCCGCCGTGGTCCGTGCCATGGTGGAGGGATTGCCCGAAACCACCCTCCAGATGATGGGGTCGGAGGAATCCCTGGAGGAGATCCTCGCCACGCTGGTGCATCCGGCCAACAGCCTTTTGGATCCCACCGGGATGCGCCTCTCGCCGGCCTTCACCTGGAGTCGTGGGGAGGTGCTCGTCTCGATGGGCGGCATGCGGGTGCCGGTCGATGAACTCCAGGCCGAGGCCAGGTCGCAGTCCCAAGCGGAGGCCGTCCAGCAGTTCCAGATCGCCCGCGAGGCGTTCTTGGAGCGGCGGTTTCCCGAAAGCCTCGAGGCCCTCACTCGTGCTCTCGATACGGGCCCGAGCTTGATGGTGGCCGGCCGCCTGGTGTGGCGGATCCACCTGCTGAGGGCCTTGGTGCTGCTCGGATCCGACGACAACACCGACGCTTCCCTGGTCAACCCGGCCGAGGCCGAGCAGTCGTTCCTCCTGGCCGCGCGCTACGCCCGCACGGAGTACCGCTTGGATGCGGCCCGAGCCTTGCTGGGAGCCGGTTGGGCCGCCTACGTGAAAGACAAGGGCGAGGCCGATCGCCGGATGAAGGCGGCCGTGAGCTACACCGGCGAGGCGCTGGACCTGGACGGCGACCTCACCGAGGCCCAGTTCCAGGCGGCCAAGTTTCGCATGGCCTTGGGCGAGGCCGATGCGGCGCTGCACGGGTTGAGATGGTTGCCCCTTTCCGGCCGGGTGCTGCTGCTCAAGGCCGCCGCCGATGGCGATTTCCAAAGCCATTCCGCCAAGTTCGAGGCGTTCCTGAAGACGTTGCGCGAGGAGCAGTTGACGAAGATCCGCTCCGAGGTCTCCCCGATCGCCGCCCGGATCCGACACTGGATGGCTGATTGCCCCGAATTGGCGTCGACTCCCGCCGCGCAGCGCCTGATCGACCTGGCGGAGGGTTCCACCGGTCGTGGGCTGCTGGAGGCGCATCGATACTTCGGCTTCGGCTTCCGCGAAGACCGCGAGTCGCTGAAGGACTCGTTCTTCGAGGTCAAGCGCACCGTGGCCAAGGAATGGGACGAGGAAGTGGTGGAGCCGAGACCCGACGGCGTCCCGGACGCTTCGAACGGGGAACTGCAGGAAGAGCGATCCGCGTATCGGGTCGAAGCTCATCTCCGGCGACGGGTCGTCCACCATGTGGACCAGGAGCCCGAATACCAGTTCCTCAATGGCCTGGGCGAGGTGCTGACCACCTATCGGGGGACACCGGGTTCCAGGAAGGAATTCCCGATGCCGCCCGGGGAGGGAACGGTGTCCCTGGCTGCCCGATGGATCCCCCCGGGACGCTTTCTGATGGGCAGCCCGCTGCCGGAGGCCGATCGGGAACCCGACGAGGTGCTGCACCGGGTGAGCCTTCCCGACGGTTTTTTCTTCTCCGAAACCCTCTGCACCCAGGAGCAGTGGTCCCGACTCATGCCTGACAACCCCAGCCGATTCCGCGGGGCCCGGTTGCCGGTGGAACAGGTGAACTGGGAAGAGGCACGGGAGTTCGCCCGGCGGTTGACCGAGTTCCACCTCAAGGCAGGGCTCATTTCCTCCGGCTGGCGCTGGGATCTGCCCACCGAGGCCCAGTGGGAATACGCCTGCCGCATTCGCAAACCCGGCGAATTCCATGGGTCGATCGATGCCGTGGCCTGGTACCAGGGCAATTCGCAGAAGCGGACCCACCCCGTCGGCCTCAAGGAACCCAACACCTGGGGACTCCACGACATGCACGGCAACGTGGGCAAGTGGTGCCTCGACTGGTACGGCCAGTATCCCTTCGAGACGGTGAACCATCCCTCGGGGCCTTCCTTCGGCACCTTCCGGGTGTATCGGGGGGGCGGATGGAGCGATGCGGCCCGGTGCTGTCGATCGGCCTATCGGGGTCGCAGCGTGCCCGAGTTCCGCAGCAGCAACATCGGGTTCAGCCTCGTGCTCTCCGGTCCGATCAGCGGGACCCCGGCGGCGACCACTCGTTGAGTCGGCGTTCGTCGGCAGGGCCCGCCGGCTCCACCCCCAGGCGCTCCAGGACCTCCCCGATGAAGTACAGCGAGCCGGTCACGGCGACGAAGGGTTCCTGGGACACGGCACGCAAGGCCTCCTCGACGCCGGCGCAGACGCGGACGGCCCTTCCGCAGCGGGCCTCCTGAAGCGCCTGGCGCAGTTCTT
This sequence comes from uncultured Akkermansia sp., assembly GCA_964386625.1. GTDB lineage: Bacteria > Verrucomicrobiota > Verrucomicrobiia > Limisphaerales > UBA9464 > SXXZ01. The sequence goes on from CAYLTF010000079.1 coordinate 8,233, forward strand.
CCGGCGGCACCGTTCGCGGGCTGGAGACCGGTGCCACCACCAGCCGGGAGGCGGCGGGCGCCAGGTGGCCGGCCATCTCGCGCCACGCCTTGTCGCGCAGCATGCCCAGGACCATCACCGGATGGCGGCCGGGGAAGTGCTCGCTCAACGCCCGGCGGAAGGCCTCGACGCCGTCGGCATTGTGGGCGCCGTCGAGCAGCCAGGTCTGGCCGCCGCGCTGGAGCACCTGCATGCGCCCGGCCCAGAAGGTGTGGGCCAGCCCATGGGCGAGATGCTCGTCGGAGACCGGCAGGATCGGCCGGAGCAGGCGGACGGTGACCACGGCGAGCGTGGCGTTGACCCGCTGATGCGGCCCGAGCAGCGAGATCGGCAGGGGCATGCGCCCGACCGCGTTCGCATCGACCACCACGCAGTGCGAGTCGAGTTCCCGGGCCCGGTATCGGATGACCTCGAGGGCGTCGGCCCGGTCCACCGAGGTCAGGACCGGAACCCCCGGCTTGATGATCCCCGCCTTCTCGCTGGCGATCTGGCCCACCGTGTTTCCCAGGACCTGCATGTGGTCGAGCCCGATGGAGGTGATGAGCGAGGCCAGCGGGGTGACGATGTTGGTGGCGTCGAGCCGGCCCCCCAGCCCGGTCTCCCAGATCACCAGGTCGACGGACTGCTCCGCGAAGGCCATGAGGGCCAGCACGGTGGTGAATTCGAAGAACGTGGGCTGCAGGTCCGCGGGCATCCGTCGGCGCAATTCCGAGACCAGTCGGGCCAGGGTCTCGTCGGGCAAGGGCTGCCGAGCGACCTGGATGCGCTCGCCGAAGCGCACCAGGTGCGGCGAGGTGTAGAGGCCCGTGCGGAACCCCGCCGTCCGGTACACGCTCTCCAGGAAGGCGCAGGTCGAGCCCTTGCCGTTGGTGCCCGCCACATGGATGAAGCGCAGCCGGTCCTGCGGGTTGCCGACTGCGGCGGCGAGACGGCGGGTCGAGTCCAGTCCCGGCTGGAAGCCGAACTGGCTCAACTGGTGCAGGTAGGCGAGCGCCTCGGCCGGAGTCACGGGAGATGCCGGATCACAGGTCCACCCACGATCCGGTCGCCGCCGAGTGCAGCGCCGCGTCCATGACGGCCTGGGTCTGGGCCCCGTCGTGGAAGGTCACCGCGCAGGGGCGTTGCTCACGGATGGCGTGGATGAACTCCACGGCCTGGTCGTAGCGGAAGGCCACCAGCGGATCACCGACCCCGGGATCGCGGGGCGAACCGGGCCAGACCCAGAACTCGCGGGGCACCGACAGCGGCGCCATGCCGGGGCCGCCCAGCTTGCCGAACTGCAGTTCGTTCCACTTGCCGGTGGTGAACTCGAAGCTGGCCTCGCTCCCGTTGACCTCCACGTAGTCGAGGCTGCGCCAGCTCTCGTTGCGGCCGCTGGCCAGCTTCGAGCTTTCGAGCACGCCCGTGGCCCCGTTGTGGAAATCGGCCAGGATGCCCACCCAGTCGTCGGTATCGTTGGGCTTGCCGTCGCGGATCGGGGTGAGGTTCTTCACGTGGGCCACCATGCGCTTCATCGGTCCGATCAGGTGGTGGGCGAAATTGATGCGGTGGCTGAGCATGTCGCCCAGTTCCCCGGTGCCGGCCAGCTTCTTGACCATGCGCCAGCCGAGGTTGCGCGTGCCCCAATCCTGAAGGCGGCAGGAGCGGTAATGGCGGGGCTCACCGAGATCTCCCTGGTCGATGAGGTGGCGCAGGTAGCGCATGGCCGGCACGAAGCGGTAGGTGAAGGCCGTCATGTGGCGGAGGCCGGCCGCATCGGCCGCCCGGGCCATGGTGCGGGCTTCCTCGGCGGTCATCGCGATGGGTTTCTCGCAGAGGATGTGCTTGCCGGCCGCGATGGCCGCCATGGCGATGGGAAAGTGCAGCAGGTTGGGGGTGGCGATGATGATGGCATGCACGTCGTCCCGCGCCAGCAGCTGCGCGTAGTCGGTCGTGGTGACGGAGCAACCGGTGGCGGCGCGGGCCCGTTCGAGGGTCGCAGGATCGCTGTCGCACAGGGCGGCGACCCGGACGTCGGGGCAGAGGGCCAGGCCGGGCAGGTGGTTCTGCAGCGTGATCCCGCCGCAGCCGATGATTCCGATTCCGAGGATGCTCATGAACGTGGTGCCGGACGGTAATCGGGGAATGCGCGGAACCCAACCCTGAGATTCAAGCCCGGAGATCCAGGGGCTTGGCTCCGGGGCCGGCCGATGGCAACGTGTGGGGACAGTTCCCGATTCCGCAAGGCATGAATCCCAGGCGAGAGCCCCGACGTGCAGTCTTGATCCCGTGGGGCGTCTGGTGGGGCTGCCTGATGGTCGTGGTGGCGGTCCGGGCGTCGGCCGCCGACGCCCTTTCCCGCAGGGTCGGTTTCCAGCGGTTGGACCCCGCCGCGACCGGCCTCGTCTTCTCCAACACGGTGCCCGCCTCACGGCACCTCACCAATCAGCTCCTGCTCGATGGTTCCGGGGTCACCCTTGCCGACGTGGATGGCGACGGGCTCCTCGATGTGTTCCTGGGTGCGGCGGGTGGCAAGTCTTCCCTGTGGCGCAACCGCGGGGGATTCCGCTTCGACGACATCACCGAGAAGTCTTTTCCGCAGCGGCTGGAGAGCCTCGGGGGCGATGTGACCGGCGTGGCTGCCGCCGACCTGACCGGCGACGGACGGGTCGACCTGGTGGTCAACACCCATGCCGACGGGGTGCGCGTGCTGGTCAACGAAGGTCAGGGCGTCTTCCGCTCGCGCCCATTCCCCCAGGTGTCCGCCCGCGGGGGGCATTCGCTGGCGTTGGCCGATGTGGACGGCGACGGATGGGTCGACCTCTACGTCTGCAACTACCGCCAGAAGGCCCTCATGGACCTGCCCAACGCCCGGGCGACCTTCCGGCGCGAAGGCGACCGCACGGTGGTGGCCACCCTGGACGGCCGCCCCACCTCGGCTCCCGACCTGACCAACCGTTTCGAGGTCAACGCCGCCGGGGGCATCGAAGAGTTGGGTGAACCCGATGTCCTGTATCGCAACGACCGCGGCAACGGCTGGGTGTCCGTGCCATGGACCGAGGGGGCGTTCCTCGATGCCGCGGGGAATCCCCTGCGGCATCCCCCCTTCGAATGGGGCCTGGCGGCGCAGTTCTGCGACCTGAACGGCGACGGGAAACCCGACCTGTATGTCTGCAACGACTTCCAGTCGCCCGACCGCCTCTGGCTCAACGAGGGCGGGGCCGGGAAGGTGCGTTTCCGCGAGGCACCGCCGGCGATGCTGCGGCACACCAGCCTCTTCTCGATGGGGGTGGATTTCGCGGATCTCAACCAGGACGGGCGCTGGGACTTCACCGTGCTCGACATGCTCAGCCCGGACCCGGTGCGCCGCCTCACCCTGCTGGACGGTTCCCCCACGGTGCCCATCGACCCCGCAGACCCGCGCGCGCAGACCCAGCATGACGCCAACACCCTGTTCCTGCAGCGGCCCGACGGATCCTTCGCCGAGATGGCGGCGTTTTCCGGAGTCTCGGCCACCGACTGGTCCTGGACGCCCGCCTTCCTCGATGTGGATCTCGACGGGTTCCCCGACCTGCTGGTCACGGCCGGCCAGGAGCGCGGATCGCGCGACCTCGATATCGCCGAGCAGTTGAAGGCCTATCGGCGGACGGGCCTGCGCACGGATGCCCAGTTGTTCCGCGAACGCCAGCGGTTCCCCCGGTTGCCAGCACCCTTGCGGGCCTTCCGCCACCGCGGAGCCGACGGGTTCGACCGATTGCCCACCTTCGAGGATTCCAGCGCGGCCTGGGGTTTCGATTTCGACGGAGTCAGCCATGGGTTGGCCCTGGGCGACCTCGACAACGACGGCGACCTCGATGTGGTGGTGAACCACTTCAACGCCCCGGCCGGCGTGTACCGCAACGAGGCCCAGGCCGCGAGGGTGTCGGTGGTGCTGCAGGGACAGGCCCCCAACACGCAGGCCATCGGGGCGGTCCTGCGCTTCGCCTGGCAGGGGACATCGAACACCGTGCCTCTTCAGGTGGCCCAGATCGTGGCCGGCGGCCGTTATCTGTCGGGCGACGCCCCGGGCAAGACCTTCGCGGCCCCGGGCCCGGGGTCCGGCCGCCTGGAGGTGCGGTGGCCTTCCGGCCGGATCTCGGTGCACGAATCGATCGCGTCCGGGGGAGCGACGCTGCGCATCCGGGAGGAACCCGCGGATCCGCCGCCCTCGACGCCTCGGCCGCCAGGGCCGGGGAGGCCCTCCGCTGCGATGTCCGCGTCCCGATGGCGCTTCGAGGCCCGCTCCTTGGGTGCGGCCAAAGGTCGCCCCGCCGCCGAGGAGTTCGCCCGGCAACCCTCGCTCCCGAGGGCCTGGATGCGGTCGGGGGCGGCCCTGGCCGTGGATCGCCCCGCGGCCGGGAATCGTGGCGTCTGGATCGGTGGGACCGGTGTTCAGGGGATCCGGCATTGGATCCCTTCAGCGGAGTCGGCCCCGAGCGAGGTGGGCTCCGCCTCGACCGATGTGGCGCTCGTGCCCGGGGTCGGCGGGCTTCTGTCGTTGTCGTGGACCGGTGATCCAGGCGGATCGGTCGCGCCCGAGGCCGGGTCCGCGGGCCGGGTCGAGTGGGTCCAGGCGGCCACGGGGCGTCGTCAGACGGTCGCCACGGGCCGATTCTCGGTGGCCGCGGTCTCCGGCGACCTCTCGGGGATGCCGGCCGAGGTGTTCCTCGGGGGTGCGCCGATCCCGGGGCGATTCCCCCTGGCTTCTCCCAGCCAATGGCTCCGTCGGGTCGGTGACGGATACCGGTCGGTCGTGTCGATGCCCTTGGGCCTCGTCACCGGCGCACGGTTCGTGTCGGGGCCGGCCGGCCCTGGCACCGAGATGGTGAGCCTTTCCGACTGGGGAGCGCCCCGGTGGTTCCGCCGCCGCGGCGAAGGCTGGGAAATGGCCGATCCCTCCGTTTCGGCCCCGGGCGAGAGCGATTTGCCGTTGAGCCAGTGGACCGGTCTCTGGCAGCGACTCGAGGTCGTCGATGTCGATGGCGATGGGCAGGACGACCTCATCCTCGGGAACTGGGGACTCAACGGGGCCCCGTCCCTCCTGGTCGGGCCTCCGCGTTCGCCGTCCGGTCCCGTCCGCGAATGGCACCTCTTCCACGGGGCTTGGAACCAAGACGGAATCACCGGATGCCTCGAGGCCTACACGGCGCCCGACGGCCGACACCTGCCCGTCCGGGGATTGCAGGAGATGGGCCCGTTGTTTCCCGCCATCGCCGAGCGGTTCCCGACCCATCGGGCCTACGCCCAGGCCACCGTGGAGACGATCCTGGAGGGGCTGCCTTCGGCCCGGGTCTCGGTGCGCTGGCTCACGTCGCTGGTCCTGTTGCGCCGGGGAGACCGATTCGAGGCGCGCCCGCTGCCCGACGCCGCGCAACTGGGGCCCATCCGGGCCCTCGTCCCGGGCGATTTCAACGGCGATGGCCGACGGGATCTCTTCGTGGCCATGGGATTCGCCGGGCACGGATTCCGGGGTCCGCGCGACGACGCGGGCGAGGCGCTGTTCCTCTTCGGCCGGGGCGATGGAACCTTCGAACCGGTGCCCTCCGGTTCCCTGGGTTTCCGCCTGCTGGGGGAACCCTGCGATGCGGTCTCCGACGATTGGAACGGCGATGGGGTGAGCGACCTGGTGGTCAGTGAATCCTCGGGAGGGGATCTCTGGTGGATCCGCAGCCGCAAGGCCGACTGAACGGAGTCCGCGGGGCTCAGGCCGGATCCTGGATTCCCATCCACTCGCCGCGCCAGGCGGTCACGGCATGGCCGAGCAGGCGCACGCGGTCTCCGCGATGCTCCACGCCCACCGTGCCTCCGCGCGCGCTGGCCTGGAACCCCGTCAGATCGGTGCGTCCGAGTCGCTCCGACCAATGGCAGGCCAGGGTGCAATGGGCCGATCCGGTGACGGGATCTTCGTCGATGCCGACGGCGGGCGCGAAGAAGCGGCTGACGAAATCGGCGTCCGGCCGATCCGAACGGGCGGTGACGATGACCCCGCGCACGGGGAATCGGGAAAGGGCGCTGAAATCGGGGCGCAGGGATCGCACCTGATCGGCCGTGGCCAGTTCGACCAGCAGGTCTTCCCGGCTGCGCCCCGTCCAGGTGGCGCGGGCTCCCAGGGCGGTCTCGAGTCCGCCAGGCACGGGGGTCTCCTGCGCCGGTTGGGCGGGGAAATCCATGGCGATGCGTCCCTCCCCGGGGCCTCCCCCTTCGGTTCGGCACTCGAGCGGGCCGCTCCGGGTCTCGAAGCGGATCGCCTGCGAGGCGGGTTCAGCTCCTGATTCCCAGAGCCAATGGGCCGTGGCGAGGGTGGCATGACCGCACAGGTCGACCTCGACGCGCGGGGTGAACCAGCGCAGCCGCCATTGCCCCGGGCCCAACCGCGTCGCGAAGGCGGTCTCGGACAGATTGAGCTCCGCGGCCACCGATTGCATCCATCGGGCGGTGGCGTCGGGACCCGGCAGGCACACCGCCGCCGGATTGCCTCGGAAGCGTTCGCGGGTGAAGGCGTCCACGACGCCGAGGGGCAGGGGCATGCGCCACGCGGGGTTCAGAGGTGCTGGATCAGGGGACCGGCAGTTCGTCGAAGAGACGCTGGACGATGTCCTCGGTGGTCTTCTCCTCCGCCTCGGCCTCGTAGGTCAACGTGATGCGATGGCGCAGCACGTCCATGCCGATGCTCTTCACATCCTGGGGCGTCACATAGCCGCGCCCGCGCAGGAAGGCGTGCGCCTTCGCAGCCAGCGTCAGCGCGATGGTCGCCCGCGGGCTGGCTCCCATCTGGATGAGGTCCTTGAGCTTCAGTTTGTAGGCCTCGGGATCGCGCGTCGCGCAGACCACATCGACGATGTAGTCCTTCACCTTGTCGTCGATGTAGAGGTCGTTGATCACCTGGCGGGCCTTCAGGATGGTCGCGGGCTCGATCACCGGTTCGACCGTGGGATGGCCGGAGGTGCGACCCATCAAGTCGAGGATCTGGCGCTCCTCGTCTCGAGACGGGTATCCGACCTTCAGCTTCAGCATGAAGCGATCGACCTGGGCCTCGGGCAGCGTGTAGGTGCCTTCCTGCTCGATGGGGTTCTGCGTGGCCAGCACCAGGAAGGGCTCGGGCAGCTTGTAGGTCTGGTCGCCGATGGTGACCTGGCGCTCCTGCATCGCCTCGAGCAGGGCCGACTGCACCTTGGCCGGGGCGCGGTTGATCTCGTC
>CAYLTF010000080.1:0-6863 GCA_964386625.1 uncultured Akkermansia sp.
GAAAAACCACCCGGCCCAGGGAAACCCGGACCGGGTGGCAACGCAGAAACCGCTCCTACTGACCGACCGACTGACTCACCGGCCTTTCAGGCTGCCGGCGATGCCATCCATCCATCCCAACGACCGCGATCAACGGACGGTCACCGTCACCTCGTTCGACAACGCGGTGTAGGTCACCGGATTGCCCGTCATGCCCCGCACACGGAAGGAGTACGTTCCCTTGCCGAGCGAACCCACCAGGGACGTCACATCGGGCCCGGTCACGGTCCAGACCGACCAATTCACACTCCGGCCCTTCCATCGCCCGATCTGCACCTCATACCCGGTCTCGACATTCGAGTTGTCGACCCAACCCAACGACACGGTCCTCCCGGAGACGGCCGCCTGGAGGTTGCTCGGCGCATTGAAGATGGGCACCGGATTCGGCTGAGTCGGAGTCCCCTGCACCGCAGCCACGGCCGCCTCGGCGTCCACCAGACCGAACCCGTAGAGGGAGTCCCGACCGGCCGCACCGAGATCCTGTGCCGTCGCCTGCAACAACCGACGCACATCATCGTTGATGAACCCGTCGCCGTTCGCGTCACCGATGCCCGCCGAGATCACCAACGCCGCCACACCGGCCACATGCGGCGTCGCCATCGAGGTCCCGCTCAGGGTGCCGTACCCGCCACCCAAGGTCGTCGAGTAGATCAGCGAACCCGGGGCCGCCAACTCGACATCCGGACCCGTGCTGGAGAACGACGAGACCTGATCGGTGCTGGTCGTCGAACCCACCGCGATCACCGAGGCGAATTTGCCCGGGTAGTTCACCGTGTCGGTCCCCGCCCCGGAGTTGCCCGCGGCCGCCACAATCAGCACCCCTGCCTTCGCGGCGTTGTTGAAGCCGGCTTCCACCGTGGTGCCCGGATAACTCGAGCTGCCCAGGCTGAAATTGGCCACCGCGATGCGGTTGGCGGCACACCAATCCAGCGCGCTGAGGATCCCGCTCCAACTGCCGCTGCCGCTCGAGCCCAGCACCTTCAACCCGAAAAGATCGGCCTCCGGAGCCGCACCCAGCACGCCCGCGCCATTCCGGACGGCGGCGATCGTGCCCGAGACGTGCGTCCCGTGGCCGTTGTCGTCCATCGGGTCGGCATCGTTGTTCACGAAATCATACCCGCCGGCGAAATTGCCCGTCAGATCCGGGTGCCGATAGTCGATACCCGTGTCCACCACGGCCACCCGGACTCCCGTCCCCAACACCGGGCCGACCGCACCGGGATAGGTGCCCGACTGGACCGGCCCGCAACCGATGCGCACCAACCCCCAGGTCGCATCGATCTCACCCAGGGCATGCACCTCCAGGTCGGGTTCCACCGCCTCGACATCGGGCAGGTGGCGGATGGCCTCCAAGGAGGCGGTCGGAATGGTCGCCGCAACGGCGGGGACCAGATGGAAGGACCGCTGCACGGCCCCTCCCTTCGCCTTGAGGTGCTCGCGGTGGATGTCACCGGGAGTCTGGCGGTATCGGATCAGGACCCGCGCCTCCGAGGGCTGGGCGGGTTGGGCTGCGGCGAGCGAGACCGCGCCAAGGACGGCGCAGGCACCGGCGGTCGCAGGGAAACGGCGGAACAGACTGTTGCTCATGGTTGTGTGTACGAGTTTGTGGATCAAACCATCGAAGTTTTTTCTTATTCCTTCGATAAGTTTTTCTTAACCAAGAAAAATCCCTCCGTCAAATGTTCCATCGGTCTTGAGGCAAGAAAAAGATAGGTCACAGGTAAACCTTATCCGAATGCCGGGTAAAAAGTCCACCTGACCGGAATGGAATACCCCCAACAAAAACGATCGGTTCACCCGTTCCATCGTGCGGAAACGGCTGAAAACCCGGGGCGTGAATGGATGTTCGGGTCCGCGGTTGTCGTTGCGACGACCGGCCGCCCTGGAGACCGCCGCGTCGGCGATCGATGCGGCGGAGGCACGACAGGTGGGAGAGGCGGGACGGCGGGAAGCTTGGCGGACTCACGCCTCCTGTGCAGGCATCCGAAAACGATCGCCCCGTCTTTGAAGCGACGGAGAGACGTGAAATGCCCGCATCGCATGGCCTCGAGACGCCCGACGCCTGCGCCTCGAGCCGGCATCAACGGCGAGGGAATTCGCGGGGTCCGGGGCCGGAAAGGATCGGGCCCACGGCATCGGCAGGCGGAGGGCGGGCATCACCACCAGGTGAAGGTGGGGTCCGGGGCCGGGCCGGTGTAGTTCCACTGCGAAGCCTCCTTCGGGAAGCGGAAGAAATCGGTGTGCCCGTCGCCCCACAGCACGTTGAAGCGGTACTGCCCCTTCACGTTGTGCCACTGGCTGGCGATGTCGTTCTTGTCACGGTCGGCCCACCAGGGCCAATCGCCTTGGATGAGCTTGTTCGAGGGCCCGAGTGCGATCTCGCTCGTCTTGATCGGCCGCCCCTGAGGGCTGTTGGGGTTCGCCGAGTCGCCCGTCACATGCTTCACGCGCAATGTCTCCACCGACCAGACCGTGAGGTAGCTGTTGCCCCAAGCGTCGTAGCAAGTGCGGGTTCCCTTGGGAAACGTGCTCTTCCACAGCGAATCGCCCTTGTCGGCAGGGCAGAGGAACGCCGCGAATGCCGGGACGTAGATGTTCAGGGGACGGTTGGTGGCCGCGGTCAATCCGCCGTGCAGCGACATGACTCCCTTCTTGCCACCCAGGGTGCCCCAATCGTTGTACACGGGGTAATTGTCGCGGTTGTCATCGGCATACATGGCCATGCCGAGCCCCATCTGGCGCTGGTTGTTGTTGCAACTGATCGTCAGCGACTTGCTCTTGGCCCGCGCCAGGGCCGGCAGGAGCATCCCGGCGAGAATGGCGATGATGGCGATGACCACCAGCAACTCGATCAGGGTGAAACCGCCGACACGACGGGCTTGGGGAATGGGAGAGCAGTTCATGGGAGCCTCGGGATACGCCTCCAGCAGAGGCAATCGGGACCTCGGCGTCAACGTCGGGTTCAGGTCCGCCAAGGGGTCCAGGCCAGGACGGATCGTCCGGACCCTGTGCAGTCCCGGCAACTCAGGATCGGCCCATCGAGCCAGGCGCTCGAGAAAATCGAATTCCGGGGCATCTTCCTGCTTTTCAACCGCGGCCCTGGACCGAACCGTTGGGTCTTTGGATCGACGGCATGGATGCAAGTGAACTGACTTTCAAACGGGTGGCCTTGCTGGGGGTGGGGGCATTCACCCAGGCATTGATGCGGCACCTCGGTCGCGACGGGGCCGAGGTGTCGGCCTACCTCACCCGCGACTACGCTCATTACGGGCCACGCCAGGAAGGCTCTTGCGTCTCCAGCGTCGAGGTGCCGAACCCCTGCCCCGGGTTCCGGACGCACCGGCCCGACTTCCTGATCCCGATGTCGCTCGAGTGGGCGCTGCGGCCCTGGACCGCGGAACTTCTCGGTTTGGGCATCCCCATCCTCTGCCCGACCGGCGAAGGATTGCGCCTCGAGCGGGAGCGCGATTTCGCCCGGGAACTCTGCCGGCAGACCGGCATCCCCTTCCCTCGGTCGCACCTGATCCCGACGCGGGCCGAGGCCGAGGCCCTGGTCCGCCGCGAGGGTCGGCCCTTCGTGGTGAAGAACCCGCTGTGCTCGCCGACCAGCCCCATCCACACCATCGTGTGCGAGACACCGGAAGACACGCTGGCCTGGTTGCCGCGCATCGACGATGCCGAGGGCATCTTCCTCCAGGAATACCTGGGGCGGCGCGAGGCCGGGCACATCGCGCTGGTCAGCGACGGCGAGATCCACTCGCTGGTGACCAACCAGGAATACAAGCGGGCCTTCGACGGCAACCTGGGCATCGTGGCCGGCGCGCCGTTGGGCGGGCTGGTGGAGCGCGATCCGGGCGACCGCTACGGATTGGCCCGCGAACTCCTGGAGCCGCTGCGGCCGTGGTTCCGCGAGGTCGGATTCCGCGGGCCCGTGCAGGTCACGGCCATCCGCCACGAAGACCGCTGGCATGTGCTCGAATACAACGTGCGCTTGGGCGTCACCAGCGGCCCCATGATCGCGTCGATGCTCGAGAACCCGCTGGAAACCTTCGGACGGTGCGCACTGGGAATGCCGCTGGCCCCACGATGGCGCAGCGGCCGCGAGTTCGGCTGCAACCTCACGCTGGCCGGCTACGGATATCCGTTCACACAGCTCACCGGCCCCCGGGTGCCGGTGACGGTCGAGGGCTCCTTCGAGGGCGAGGTCTGGTGGCAGGAGGTGGCCGAATCGCCCCTGGGTGGACTCGAGGCGACCGGCCACCGCATCGCCGACATCACGGCCTTGGCCGGCTCCATGGAGGAGGCCATCGCCAAGGCCTACGCCGACATCCGCCGGATCCGCTCCCTCGGCAGCTACTACCGCACCGACGTCGGCCGCTCGCTCTGGCCTCCCGGCAACCCATGAAGTCGACCGAACGCCGTCCCCGCTCCGCCTGGGTCGAGGTGGACCTCGCGCAATTCGCCCGCAACTGGGAACTCATCCGGCGCGAGGTCCCGCCCCCGGTGAGCCTGATGTTCGTCGCGAAGGACAACGCCTACGGGCTCGGCGCCGTCGAGGCCGCCCGCGTGGCGCTCGCACATCACGCCGATTCCCTGGCCGTCTTCACGCTCGGCGAGGCGCAGGAGCTCCGAGATGCCGGCATCACCGCCCCGATCCTGCTCCTGGGAGAACGGCTCGAGGAGGAGGTGCCACACGTGCTCGATCTGGACCTGGAACCCTGCGTGGGATCCATCGAGGTGGCCGAGGCTTTCTCGAAAGTCGCCCGGCAACGCGGCCATCCCGTGCCCGTTCACCTGAAGGTCAACACCGGCATGAACCGGTTCGGCTTCTCGTGGAGGACCGTCGAGTCGTGGGGCCGCCGTCTGCGGGAACTCGCAGGGCTTGAGTTCCGAGGGGCCCTCAGCCACTTCGCCCAGAGCGACGAACTCGACAAGGGATTCGCCCGCACCCAGTCCGGGCGATTCGAGGCGGTGCTGGACCGTCTGGCCGCGGAAGGCATCCGTCCGTGTTGGATCCACCACTGCAACTCGGGCGGCGTGCTCGACCTTCCTGACGCCCATTTCAACCGCGTGCGAGTGGGGCTGTTGGCCCAGGGTGTGTATCCCTCGGAGGTCTGCCGGCGCGTCGACGGGATCGCCCCGGTGCTGTCATTGCGGGCCCGGATCACGGCGATCCAGTCGCTGGAGGCCGGCGACACGGTGGGCTACGGCATGCGCTGGCGCGCCGAGGGACCGTGCCGGATCGGCGTGCTGTCGATCGGCTATGGAGATGGCTACCCGCGGCTCCGCAACCAGGGGCACGTGCTCGTGCATGGCCGCCGGGTCCCGCTCGTGGGCGGCGTGACGATGGATGCGCTGATGATCGATCTGACCCCGGTGCCCGAGGCGCGGATCGGCGACGAAGCGGTGCTGCTCGGCAGCCAGGGCTCGGAGCGCATCACCGTCCAGGAACTGGCCAGCCTGCGCGGGACGGTCACCTACGATGTGTTGACCGGTCTGCGGGGACGGCTCCCGCGCGTGTACCGCGGTGGAGTCGGCGATGGCGCCCCGGGCTGAAGGACCCCTCTGAGTTTTCAGACAGGCTCTCGGGCCTCACTTCATCTCCACCCAGGCGCTGGCGGCAGAGACCGGGTCGGCCCGCTCCTGCAGCGAGGCCAGGATCACCCGGGCCTGCCGGGTGGCCTTGCCCGAGAACCATTCCTTGCCGTTGGCCATCACCCGCACCGGGCGATCGAGGTCGAGCAACCGGTCCGAGAGGCGCAGGCGCAGGCTGGGCGGCACATCGCCCTCCAGCACGATCTCCTGCCCCTGGACGCGGGCCGTGAGCTTGGCGCGGTCGCCGATGGGCACCTCGGCCGGCACCTGCAGCCAGTAGAAGCGGCGATGCACCACGTCGTCCTGCTGCCAGACGACCTTGGTGGGCCAGGCGTTGCGGACGAAGCCGGCCATCCACGGAACCCCCTCGGCATCCTTGCGGTTCATCCAGTGGCCGAGGCCCTCGTAGATCTTCACCTGGTGGACGTAGCCGCCGGCATCCTCGCGGGCGAGCCGGTCGAGCTCGGCGCCCCGTTCGGCGGCGATGCGGTTGCGGTTGTAGGCCGCGTCGTTGCCCCCCATGAAGATGGCGAAGGGCAGGTTTCGGAGTCCCAACAGCGAGGCCTCGTTGGGGTGGCCGGCCATCATGGAGGCCGCGGCGAACCGGTCGGCCATGCGCGGAGCCAACTGCCAGACCCCATCGCCGCCGGCGGAGTACCCCATCAGGTACACCCGGTCCGGGCTCACGCCCCGGACGGCGACATAATCGTCGATGAGGCGCTGGAACATCGGGTCGATGTGGCCCTCGTGCCAGAGGTTCCAGGTGTCGGTCGGGGCGCGGGGAGCCACGTAGAATCCCTCGGCGGGCTCATACAGGCGGATCTGGTTCTGCCACTGCTGGTCGTTCACCTGCTTGGGCGCGCCGCCGCCGCCATGCATGGAGATCCACAGGCTCCGCTGCCCGGTCGGTGCCTTGCCGAATTCCTTCTCCAGCCAACGGAGGGTCTTGCCCTCGAGGGCCAGTTCCTTCTTCTCGAGTTCCGGGGTGCGCTCGGCCACCAGCTCGGCCATGCGGTCGGCCGCGACCATGGGCAGCACACGCTCGGCCTCGGCCTTGGACAGGGCCCGCGACAGCAGCTCGGTGTCGGACGAGCGCCGGTTGGCCGGCAGGTCGAGCCACTCGCGCACGGCATCCACCGTGGCCGATGCCGGGCTCAGCTCGGCCCAGCGGGCGTCGACCGTGGAGTCGCCCCGGTTCAGCGGGCCGAAGGGCATTTCACGCACCTCGG
>CAYLTF010000080.1:6963-15362 GCA_964386625.1 uncultured Akkermansia sp.
CGCTTCCACGAGGTGGCATAGATGGCGTAACGCGGTTCGTTGACCCGGGCCTTCGAGGCGTCGCCGACGAACCATCCCCGATCCAGCCCGGCCGCGTCGTATTCGTCGGCCCCCGCGAAATGCCAGTCACCGTCCCAGATCTCCACCCAGGTGTGGTTGCCCCGCTCGTTGGTCCACATCGGGGTGCCCACGGCGCGGGCCGGGATGCCCACCGAGCGGCAGGCCTCGACCAGGATGATGGAGAGCCCCGTGCAGGTGGCTTTTCCCAGGGCCTTGGACTCCTTGAGGCTCTGGTTGGGGCGCTTGCGTCCGGTGTTGTAGTGGACGTTCACGAGCTTGAAGAGCTGGCGGTTCAAGGCCTGGGCCGCCTCGCTGGCGGTGCGGGCGTCCTTCACCAGGTCGCGGGACATCGCCATCAGTTCCGCCCGCCACGGGTCCCGGGGCTCGTCGAAGACGGCATACGGCAGCACGTCGTTCAGGAACAAGGCCTCGGGCACCTGCTTGGCCCACGGGAACTCCTGCCGGGCCCGGAAAGCCAGGTCGAGGTTCTCCCGCAGGAACTCGTCGCTCAGATCCTTCCGGTCGGCCTCGGTCATGTGTTCGGCCAGGAACCGGGCCGCGGTTTCGCCCGCCGCCCCATGGAGTTCCCGGGCAGACCGGAGGAACTCGGGGATCGACGCCGCCATGGCGGACCACCCCAGCGCGAAGAGCAGCGACAAGACACGAATCGAAGGCATCCGCTCACCCTGCACCAACTCGCAGGTCCGGGTCAAAGAGCCTCCATCGGACCGGGTGTTTCCCGTGGAACGGACCTCAGGGCGAGTCCATGGACGGGTTCGCCCCGGGGAACACCAAAACTTTCTTCTGGCCTGACTTTCGGGACGGGTTTCATCGTCGGAAAAGCCGTGGAACACCGCCGAAGGACCCCATCAGGACCCCGCAGGGGGTGGATCGCCCTGACCGCCCAGACCCTGGGCCTCGGTCTCGTCGCCCTGACCGCGTCCGCGCAGGGTGGTCCCGACTTCACCACCGAGGTCCGGCCGATCCTCTCCCAGCACTGCTTCAAGTGCCACGGCCCCGACGACCTGACACGCAAGGGAGGCCTCCGCCTCGACCTTCGCGATTCGGCCGTGCAGCCCGCAAAATCGGGGGCGGTCGCCCTGGTCCCGGGCAAGCCCGCCGCGAGCGAATTGGTGAACCGGATCCATTCGAAGGATCCCGACGAGGTCATGCCGCCGCCGAGCACGCGACAGACCCTGACCGACGCCGAGAAGAAGACCCTCGAGGCCTGGATCGCCGCGGGGGCCGAATACGTTCCCCACTGGGCCTTCCAACGCCCGAAAGCGGTCCCTCCGCCCGACCCCGGAAATTCACCCTGGCCCCGGAACGCCATCGACCGCTTCGTCCTTCATCGACTGGCACAGCGAGGACTCGCTCCTTCCGACGTCGCCGATCCTCATACCCTGGCCCGCCGGGTGTCGCTCGACCTGATCGGCCTGCCCCCGACGCCAGCCGAGCTCGAGGAGTTCCTCAAGGACACCAGCGATGCCGGCTATGAGCGCTGGGTGGACCGCCTGCTTGCCTCTCCCCGTTACGGCGAACGCTGGGCACGGCGCTGGATGGACCTCGCCCGGTATGCCGACACCAATGGCTACGAAAAGGACCGCAACCGCAGCATCTGGCCGTGGCGCGACTGGGTGATCCGCTCCCTCAACGCCGACATGCCCTTCGACCGGTTCACGATCGAGCAGCTGGCGGGCGACCTGCTCCCGAATCCCACGCAGGACCAGCTCATCGCCACCGGATTCCACCGGAACACCATGCTCAACGAAGAGGGGGGCATCGATCCGCTGGAGTTCCGCTTCCATGCGATGACCGACCGCGTGGCCACCACCGGAACCACCTGGCTCGGGTTGACCGTCGGATGCGCGCAGTGCCACACCCACAAGTACGACCCGATCCAGCACCGCGAATATTACCAGTTGATGGCGTTCCTGAACAATGCCGACGAACCCGACCTGGATCTTCCGGAGCCCTCCGACGAAGCGCGTCACCAGGCCCGCCTGGCGGAGGCGGAGGCCTTGGTCGCGGGGTTGGCCGACCAGTTCCCCATCGAAGAGACCGTGTGGTCGACGCCCACGCTGACCGAGGCCCGTTCCCAGCGCGGCTCGCCGGTGCGACTGCTCGAAGACCAGTCCGCGCTCTTCACCGGGACCACCCCGGACACCGACACCCTCACCCTGGTGGTGACCACGACGGAATCGCACATCGACCGGCTCCGCCTGGAGACCCTGCTCGACGAGGCGCTGCCCAAGAAGGGGCCCGGCCGCGTGGCCCATGGCAATTTCGTGCTGAGCGAATTGCGGATCACCGCCGCGCCCCTCGACAAGCCCGACCAGAAACGCCCGGTGGCGCTCGGACAGGCGCAGGCCGATGTGGAGCAGTCGGGATTCCCCGCCGCCCAAGCCATCGATGGCCAACTCCAGACCGGATGGGCGGTGGATGTGGGCGGTGACAAGCTCAACCGCGAACACCACCTGACGGTGCGCTTCGGGCAGGAAGTCTCCTTCCCGGCCGGCATCCGCTTCGAGATCACCCTGGAGCACCAGCAGGTGGCGCAGCACCTCATCGGCCGGCCACGGATCCGGCTCGGTCGCCCCACGCCCGATCCACGGCCCCTGGCCGAGCGCCGCAAGGCCGCCGCCGAGGCCGCCTTCGAGCGGTGGCTCGTGGGCGCCCGAGAAACGGCCGTCCGGTGGACTCCGCTGCGACCGACCTCGGCGTCCTCAAACCTGCCGCTGCTGACCGTCCAGGCCGACGATTCGGTCCTCGCCAGCGGCGACATCAGCAAGAACGACACCTACCGACTCGCCTTCAAGGCGCCGGCCGAGGCGATCACCGCGGTCCGTCTGGAGGCCCTGCCCGACCCGAGCCTGCCCAAGCATGGCCCGGGACTGGCCTATTACGAAGGACCCAAGGGGGATTTCTTCCTCGGGGAACTGAACCTCAGCGCGGGCGGACAGCCCGTCCGGTGGAAATCGGCCTCGCAGACCTACGGCAAGAATGCCTTCGGTGCCGAGGCGACCGCGGCCCTGGCCATCGACGGCGACCCCCAGACCGGCTGGTCCACCGCCGGCCGCGAAGGCCAGCGGCACGAGGCCGTCTTCATGCCTCAAACGCCCATCCCCGGCGGATCCGATCTCGACCTGAGCCTCCTCTTCGGTCGGCACTACGCCTGTTCACTCGGACGTTTCCGGGTGTCGGTCACCACCCGACCGGGCGGGGCCACGGCCCGGGACCTGCCTGCGGACCTGGAACCGCTCCTGGCACAACCCGACAGTTCGCTGAACGCGGAGCAACGCGATCGACTCCGGCGTCACTTCCTGCTGACCACGCCGGAACTGGGCGAGGCCCAGAAGCGCATCGCCCAACTGCGCCAACGTCCCACCCCGAAGACGACCCTGGTCCTCCGGGAGCGTCCACCCGGGAACCCCCGACCGACCTTCCTGCACCGTCGGGGAGAATTCCTGCAACCGGCCGAACGGGTCGAGCCGGGCGTGATCGCCGCCGTCGCCCCGTTCCCGGACGACCTGCCCAAGAACCGGCTGGGACTGGCCCGCTGGCTCGTGTCCAGCAACCACCCATTGACCGCGCGGGTCACCGTCAACCGGCAATGGCAGGCCTTCTTCGGCAAGGGATTGGTCCGGACCACCGAGGACTTCGGCTACCAGGGTGACAGTCCCAGCCACCCGGAACTGCTCGATTGGCTGGCGGTCGACTTCATGCGGAACGGCTGGTCCCTCAAGCGACTCCACCGGCAGATCGTCCTGAGCGCCACATACCGCCAATCCTCCCGCACCCGGGGCGACCACCTCGAACGGGACCCCGACAACCGATGGCTTTCACGCGGTCCCTCGATCCGCCTCGAGGCCGAGGTCATCCGCGATGCCGCGCTCCGGGCCAGCGGGCTCCTGTCCGAAACCATGGGCGGCCCCGGAGTCTATCCGCCCCAGCCCTCCGGTGTGACCGAGGCGGCGTATGGCGGGGGAGCCTGGCCCACCAGCCAGGGCCAGGACCGGTACCGGCGCAGCCTCTACACCTTCACCAAACGCACGGCACCGTTCGCCATGTTCAACACGTTCGACGCCCCGACCGGCGAATCGTGCCTGGCGCGGCGCGACACTTCCAACACCCCGTTGCAGGCGCTGACCCTCCTCAACGACGTGTTCTTCGTCGAAGTCTCCCAGGCGATGGGACGCGACCTGGTCCGCCAGTCCGGCACCGTGACCGAGCGCATCCGCTCGGCCTTCCAGCGCTGCGTGACGCGCCCGCCGACGGAGGCCGAGCTCTCGGCGCTCGAGGCTTTCTGGAGGAGCCAGCTCGCCCGCTTCCAGGCCAAGGAACTCGACGCGGCGGCCGTGGCCGGCCCGGGCGAGGGACCGCTGGAAGAGCGCGCCGCCTGGTCGGCCCTGTCGCGGGCACTCCTCAACCTCGATGAAGCGATCACCAAAGGCTGAAGCCCCCCGCGATCCCACCCCATGAATCCCCTGCAACCGCACTTGCATCCGCACCATGTCAGCCGACGGCATTTCCTCCGCGACTGCGGGGTCGGCCTGGGCAAGATCGCCTTGGCCGGTTTGCTGACCGATCGCCTGGGACATCGTCTCTCGGCCGCACCCGCGGCCGGCACGTCGGCGCTCGCGCCGAGGTCCCCGCACTTCGCCGGGCGGGCCAAGCGGGTCATCCACCTGTTCATGGGTGGCGCTCCCAGCCAGTTGGAACTCTTCGATTCCAAGCCCGAGTTGGCCAAGCTGGAGGGCCGTCCCCTGCCCCCGTCGGTGATCGGCGGACAGCGCTACGCCTTCATCCGCCCGGACGCCGCGGTGCTCGGCCCCCGATTCAAGTTCGCCCGCCACGGGCAATCGGGCACCGAGATCTCCGAGGTGCTCCCGCACCTGAGCAAGATCGTCGACGACATCTGCCTGGTGCGTTCGGTGCGCACCGACCAATTCAACCACGCGCCGGCGCAGATCTTCTTCAACACGGGCTTCTCGCAACCGGGACGCCCCAGCCTGGGTTCCTGGGTGCTGTACGGCCTCGGATCCGAGTCGCAGAACCTGCCCGCCTTCGTCGTCATGAGCACCGGGGGTGGCCTCAGTGGCGGAGCGGCCCTCTGGTCCAGCGGCTTCCTGCCGACGGTCCACACCGGGGTGCGCCTGCGCAACCAGGGCCCGCCCATTCTCAACGTCGACAATCCTGCCGGCGTCGATGCCCGCCTCCAGCGCGACACGCTCGACCTGGTCGCCGACCTGAACCGCCGGCGCCTCGGCACGGTCGGCGACCCTGAGATCGCCACGCGGATCGCCTCGTATGAGATGGCCTTCCGGCTCCAGACCTCGGCCCCGGAGCTGATGGACTTGCGCGGGGAGTCCCGCGAGACGCTGGCGATGTACGGGGCGGATCCCGACAAGCCCTCCTTCGCCCGGGCCTGCCTGCTCGCGCGGCGGATGATCGAGCGCGGTGTCCGCTTCGTGAACCTCTACCACGAAGGCTGGGACGCCCATTCGGACGTGGTGGGCAACGTGCGTGGCAACGCCGCCACCACCGATCGGGCCAGTGCCGCCCTGGTGACCGACCTGAAGCAGCGGGGCCTGCTGGACGACACGCTGGTGATCTGGGGCGGAGAGTTCGGGCGCACTCCGATGGTGGAATCGAACCCCGCCCTCGGCCGAAGCCAGGGGCGCGACCACCATCCGCAGGCCTACAGTGTGTGGATGGCCGGCGGAGGCATCCGGGCGGGCATGTCCTACGGGGCCACCGACGACCTGGGGTTCCATGTGGTGGAGAACCCGGTCCACGTGCACGACCTCCAGGCGACGATCCTCCACTGCCTGGGCTTCGACCACGAGAAGCTCACCTTCCATCACGCTGGCCGGGACTTCCGCCTGACCGATGTCCACGGTCAGGTGGTCCGGAACATCCTGGCATAGCCGGAGAGCGGAAGGCCCGCCCGTCACACCGGCGGAATCACCGCCTAACGGTAGACCGCCGGCTCGGCTCCGAGAGTCCCGACCAGCTCGGTCAGGCGCTTCTCGGAACGGCTTCGCTCGAGCATCACCCGCGCATAGGAACGACGCTCGTGCAATCCCAGGCGCTCGGCTTCCCGGGAATATTCCGGGCGAGCGAGCAGGCGCTCGATGTAGGCCACGACGTTGTTCCAGTGCCGCACCTCCAACTCGCGGCGCATCTCGAGCCGAGCCCGGTACCATTCGCTGTCCAATACGCTCTGGCGTGTGAACATCGCCCGGAAGGCCGGATCCCCGAGGCCGAGGCCTTCGAAGGTCCCGTCGCGCATGATGTGCAGGAGGGCCCGGAGCGGAGGCACCGCCTGCTGGATGGAGCCATCGTTGAAGTAATGCTGGGCCACACGCCGATGGGTGGCGGCGATGTTGTCCACCGAATCCGCGTATTGCGCCGCATCCTGCTTCTCGGGACGCAGCATGCTCTCCACCAGGACCGCATGAGGGTGGTTGAACACACGGCCCAGGAAGTCGTTCACGAACTTCGGCGTGACGCGCCAACCCAACCGGCTGGCGGGCACAGTGCGGCCCTCGTGGGTGAAATCGGCCACGCGCTCGAGATAGCCGTGGGCGATGAGGAAGGCCGGATCGCGCTCCGAGACCCCCATGCGGCACCAGACCTCGGGCACCAACAGGCTCACATCGTGATCCACCCGCGTCTTGGGCCCCAGGCATCCGGCACTGGTCAGGAACACAGGGTTCTGCGAGACCGCCAGACTCACGAAAGCGGCGTTGAGATCGTAGATCGGAGGCAACGCATTGAAGGGGCTCTTGGTGAGGGCGCCCTCGCTGCCCGCACCGGTGGTGGAGGGCGACTTTCCGGTCATGCTGGAGATGAACTCCATGAATGCCTCCGGCAATTCCATGTGGTGGACCGGCCCGTAGCAGGCCAGCGGTCGCACGCCCGACTCGGCGGGATTGTTGCGGCGGCCGGCCAGGACCGCATGCACCGGGGTGTGGATCGGGTGATCGAGCGGCAGGCGTCGGGCCAGTCGGGCCGACATCTCCGTGAGGTGGCGGCCCAGGTCATCGAGAAGGTCGGGACGGACCTGCAGGTACCGGGGATTCTTGGAGGGCTTGCCGTCGACCAACCGCGGATGGGAGGTGACGACAATCCATTCGGGCGAACCGTCCCCGGGCTCCGAGGCGGCCGCCGCCTCGATCAGCGCCCGCATCGGCGCGGTGTACTGGTTGAGGGCGATGGCATCGTCGACGATCTCGCGGGCCTGCTGGCGGGAGATCGGCTCGTAGTTGCTGAAGAAGCACCCGCCCCCTGCGAAATCGGCCTCGGCCGCCTTGTCGTACCCGCGGTGGATGGCTTCATCGGGCCGCTGGAAAAGGCGGAACTCGGTGTTCTCCACGAATTTGAGCGACGGATGGACGCTCTGGAAATCCAGCCCGGGCAACTGGCCGCGGGGCACGGTCAGGCTGGCCGTGATGTCATCCTCCATCTGGAGCTTGAAGGCGGGGATGTAGTCCTTGCGCAGCCCGAAGGTCCGCCAGGCTCCGTCGTCGTCGTAGCCGACCCGCAGGAACTGGGTGACCAGGCGCTTGCGCCCCAATCGCAGCTCGTTGGCCGGGGTGCCGTTGATGACATCGACACTGAAATGCGAGCGCCAGTCCTCGCCCCAGGACGGCTGCCAGAAGCGCTTCACCACCAGCACCAGCTCCCGGATGTGCGGCGGGATGGAACCGATCCAGGCGTTGTGTTCGTCGGAGAAATCGTCGCTGGGCGTCAGGAGCTTGATCACCGAGCCGAGGGTGCGACGCGGGCTCAGGATGGGGCGCTGATCGCTGCCGTTGCGGGCCGGATCCCGGAACCTCCCGGAGAAGTCCCGGGCGAGGATCTCGGCGACCCGGTCGAAGTCCTGGGCGAGATCGGCGACAAAGACCGAGCCGAAGAGGATCGCGTCGGTGATCGGTTTGGAGATCTCGCTCTTGCCACCACCGGAAACGGTGCAGGGCTTGTGGCAGAGCGTGCCCTCGGGCCGGGTCCCGACCAGACGCCAAGCGCGTCCGGCCATGGCCGGCGGCTCGAGGTGCACCCGGAAGCCGCTGGGCAACAGGTAGTGGTGGTCGCGCCGCAGGCGGATGGACCGAGTCTTGCCGGCATCGTCCCACCGGACACTCAGGGTCTCGATGTCGAATCGGGCGGTCTCCGGCACATAGACCACTCCCGGGAAGCGCTTGTCGAGGGCATGTCCCTCGGGCTGCAAGTCCAACGCATCGGGCATGAGCCGGGCGACCTCGGAGAAACTGTACGGGAAATCGGCCCGGTGCTGCTGGGCGTCGTACTCGCTGCCCAGGTCGTGCCGGGCG
>CAYLTF010000081.1:0-15249 GCA_964386625.1 uncultured Akkermansia sp.
TTGTAGAAATCGGCGATGTAGAGCGCGCCATCCGGCCCGAGGGTGGCGTCGACGGGTCGGAACCAAGGGTCGGTGGTGGTGAGAAAATCGGGCTGCTCGGTGGCCTTGGGCGTGGAACCGTTGAAGGTGATGGTGTCGCGGTTCAACCGGCTGGTCATCACGTTGCCGATGAAGAGCGTGTCGCGGTACTCGGCAGGCCAGAGGTCGTCGTTGTAGTACACGGCTCCATCGATGGCCGTGCTGCCATGGGCGTGCTCGAGCATCACCGGCGCGAATCCGAGGCCGTCGTGCGGCTTGCCGAAACTGGGGTACCAACCGCCGGCCAGGAGCTGATAGAGCGGCGCACTGTGGCAGTCGCTGGAGTACAGGTTGCCGCGGATGTCCCAGGCCAGGCCGAAAGGGTTCACCTGCCCGTGCGTGTGGTGCTCGATGCGGGAACCGTCGAGGCGGATGCGGTAGGTGTTGCCGGAGTTCAGGTCCACATGACTGCCGTCGCGGGCCGTGACGTGGGAATCATTGTTGAAGCCGTGCGTCGCATAGAGCCACCCATCGAACCCCCGTCGGAAGGAGGCCTGATTGCCATGGGTGTCCCGGGTGTGGTCGAAGGGGCCGTACAACGGGGTCCGCTTGTCGGCCTTGCCATCGCCGTCGGTGTCCTCCAGGAGCCAGATGTGAGGAATGCTCCAGACGAGCGCCTTCCAATGCTTCTCGTCGGTGCGGAAGGGGTACACGCCGATGGGGATGTTCAGGCCGCCAGCGAACTGCGTGACTTTGCGGGCACGGCCGTCCGGGCCGAAATCCTCGAAGATCATCACCCGATCGCGACCGACGCGGTTGGTCGGGGCGGCCCAGGGATATTCGATGCTGGTGGTGACCCACAGCCGCCCCGTCGCGTCGAAGGCGAGGTTCATCGGCTTGTGGATGTCGGGCTCGTTGGCCACCAACTGGATCTCGAACCCGGGGGGCAGGCGGAAGGTCTTGGCCTGATCGACCGGACTCACAGGCTCGGTCTTGCGAACGCCCAAGGCCAGGTCCGGATCGTCCGCACCCAGCAACGGGTTCCCCCCGAGGCACAAACCAGCAACGGCAGCGGCGACGAAACAAGGGTGGGAACTCAGGATTCTCATGACGCAACGGATGTCGGCAGGCTACCCCCGAAACCTCCACGAATAAACCCCGGAGGTGCCCCCGCGGCAGCCCTCTTGAAACCGAGACCGCAGGCCAGGGTCGGCTTCAGTCCGAAAGCACGGTCACCCGGGACGGATCGGCATCATGGAGACCGATCCGGCCATCGAAGGTCACCACTCGGCCACCGGACTGCCGGGCCACCTCGACCAACCAGGCATCGTTCACCTGCTGATGTCCCACGGCCCGCGCATAGATGCCGGTGCCATTGGCCGGTGCGGATTCCCAGAAGGCATGGCGAGGATGGCGTACCCACTGCTCGAGCAGGCCCGCGGCTTCGGACGGCGAAACGGCCGAGGGAGTGTAGGCGGGATTGGAGGACAAGCGGATGAATCCCAACTGGGTGAACGCACAGGTGGCCCAACCATGGCGGGCCTCGCGGGCGAACCACCGATGCGCGAGGGTGTGGTGCTGGTGATTGGGCCAGGCCAGGGCCAGGAGCACGTTGATGTCGAGCAGCGCCGGCTTCATGGCGCTTCGTCGGCGAGGAGGTCCCGTGCCCGGTTGCTGGGGATGATCGGGTCGCCGGAGACCACCTGGAACACCGGCAATCCGGAACGGACCGTCGAGGTCTCGGCCGAAGCCTTCAACCCACGCCGCATCAAGAGCGACACCACCTCGCCCAGGCGCTTGCCGGAAGCCTGCGCCATCGCCTGGGCGGCTTCGTACACATCGTTTTCCAAGGTCAGGGTCGTTCTCATGGCAACAGCAACATTGATACGCTGATGCTGTGATGCATTGATGTCAATGAGAGGTGGGATGATCATGGTCTCTCTCAGGATTCGCCGTGCTTCGGCCGATCCTTTCGGCCATTCCACCTGCCCGCTTTTTATTTGAGGCAGCTTTTCCTAGCCTCGGGCCGATGGCCGCCGAAGCAACATTGACCCCGATGATGGCGCAGTACCGCCGGATCAAGGGAGAGCTCCCGAAGGACGCCCTCCTGCTGTTCCGGCTGGGGGATTTCTACGAGATGTTCTTCGAGGATGCGGTGGTCAGCTCGCAACTCCTGCAACTGACCCTGACCCAACGCAACGGCATCCCCATGTGCGGCCTGCCCTACCATGCGGCCAACAACTACATCGGCCGCTTGCTGAAGGCCGGTCGCAAGGTCGCCATCTGTGATCAGACGGAGGAGGCCAAACCCGGGAAACTGGTGCAACGGGAGGTGACGTCGATCCTGTCTCCGGGAACCCATTTCGACGACCGGTTGCTCCGGGCCGAGCGGAACAACTTCCTGGCCTCCATCACCCTCCATGGCGACACCTACGGGCTGGCCTGCGTGGATCTGACCACAGGGGATTTCCGACTCACCGAACTCGGCGACCGCAAGCCGCTGCTGGCCGAACTGGAACGTCTCCGCCCGGCCGAGCTCATCTTCCCCGGCGGATCCAAGGCGCTGTCCGAACTCCTGGGCGATGCCGCCACCCAGCTGTCGCCCCACGACGACTGGGTGTTCCTGCCCGAGACCGCGGTGTTCACCTTGCGCGAGCACTTCAAGGTGGCCTCGCTCGATGGCTTCGGCCTGCGCAACCGGACGGCCGCCATCGGGGCGGCCGGGGCCGTTCTCCACTACCTGGGAACCCACCTGCGTCGCGATGTGGCGCACCTCACCCGGCTCGGTTTCTACGAGGTGGCCGACTACCTCATCCTCGACGCGATCTCGCTGCGCAACCTCGAGATCCTGGAACCGCTCCACGCCGACGCTCCGCGCAACACGACCCTCTTCGGGGCGCTTCACCAGACCGTGACCCCGATGGGCGCTCGCCGGCTCCGCGACTGGCTCACCCAACCCCTGGCCGCCCTCGACCCGATCCACCGCCGGCAGGACGCCGTCCAGGCCTGGCTCGATCACCCGCCGGCCCTGGCCGCGTTCCGGGCCCGGTTGACCGAGGTCCGGGACCTGGAGCGGACCGTCAGCCGATTGAGTCTGGGCAGCGGCAACGCGCGGGACCTGCTGGCTCTGCGCCTCGCGCTCGAGCAACTGCCCTCGGTCAAGGCGGCCGTCGCCGAAGCGGCGCTGCCGGGGCCCGACGCGCTCCAGGCCGACTTCCTGCCGACCCCCGCGCCGGAGATCACGGCCGAAGCTTCGGAACTGGTGCGGCTCGGCTCGCTGCTCCGCGAACTGCCCGACCTGGTGGAACTCCTCGGCCACGCCATCGCCGACGAACCCCCGCTGGCGGTGAAGGAGGGGGGCATGATCCGGGACGGCTTCAGTGCCGAGCTCGACGAATTGCGCAGTGCGGCGCGGGGCGGCAAGGACTGGCTGGCCAAGCTGCAGCAGGACGAGATCGCCCGCACCGGCATCCCCTCACTCAAGGTCGGGTTCAATTCGGTGTTCGGCTACTACATCGAGGTGACCAAGTCGCATCTGTCCAAGGTCCCGGGCGACTACGTCCGCAAGCAGACCGTGGCCAACGGCGAACGCTTCATCACCCAGGACCTCAAGGCCATGGAGTCGAAGATCCTGGGCTCCGAGGAGCGGGCCACGAAGCTCGAGTACGATCTCTTCCTCCGGCTGCGCGAAGAGGTGCTCAACCACCTGCGGTCGATCCAGGAGACGGCGTCCGCCCTGGGGCAACTCGATGTGCTGGCCGGATTCGCAGAACTGGCCCGCCTGCATGGGTGGACACGCCCGGAGGTCCTGGACGAGGGGAGGATCGCCATCCGGGACGGCCGCCACCCGGTGCTCGAACTGCGGATGACCGAGGAGCGGTTTGTTCCCAACGACACCGAACTCGATCTCGAGAGCCATCAGATCGCCCTCATCACCGGTCCCAACATGGCGGGCAAGAGCACCTACATCCGTCAGGTGGCGTTGCTCGCGGTGCTCGCGCACACCGGATCCTATCTTCCGGTGGCCGCGGCACGCATCGACCTCTGCGATCGGATCTTCACGCGGATCGGGGCCAGCGACGACCTGGCACGCGGGCAGAGCACCTTCATGGTCGAGATGAGCGAGACGGCCAACATCCTCAACAACGCCAGCCGCCGCAGCCTGGTCATCCTGGACGAGATCGGCCGCGGCACGAGCACCTTCGATGGCCTGAGCCTGGCCTGGAGCATCGTCGAGCACCTCCACCACCAGGTGGGGGCCAAGGCCCTCTTCGCGACGCACTACCACGAGTTGACTGAACTGGCCACGCCCCATGGCGCTGGATCACCGGGCTCGTCCGCCGAGACCGTGGGCTCGAGCCCGACGGCGAACCCGACTCCGACCGGCGGACGCCTGGCGCGGGTGCGCAACTACAACGTCGCCGTGCGGGAGTGGAACGACCAGATCATCTTCCTGCGCAAGATCCAGCCCGGGCCCGCCGACAAGAGCTACGGGATCCAGGTGGCCCGCCTGGCCGGTGTTCCCCGCCCGGTCATCGATCGGGCCAAGACCATCCTGAGGGTGCTGGAGGAGGCCGAACTCAATCTGCAGCAGGTGGTGGGCACCGAATCGGTCGCCATGGACTCGACCGATGCCGATCGCTCCAAGCCCCGGAAGGTCCGGCGCATCGAGCGCGAGACCCTCCAGGAACTGTCGCCACCCCCGCAACTGGACCTGTTCTCCTGAGAGCCCCTCTGAGTTTTCAGATAGGCTCCGAGCGCCCACCTCAGAACTTGAACTGCACACCGGCCATCGCGCCGAACACCGAACCCAACCGGATGCTGGCACCACGCCCCTGCGCCGAGAAGTTCAGGTCGGAGTTGGATTGGATGTCACCCCCGGCGAAGACCGACCAGTTCGGGGTGATGGCGAAATCCACCAGCGCGCGGGCGTAGAACCCGGGTCGCCAATCCTCGCGCGAGGCGCTGACCGAGAGGTTCTGGGTCGCCACCCCGAACTCCGCCGGGTTGCCCGTGAAGGTCGTGGATTCGGTGAAACGCAGATCGGCCTGCCCATAGACTGTGCAATAGCCGGCGCCCAGCCCCACGTTCCATCGGTCCGACAGCGGCAGTTCGACCCAGGGTCCGAACTTGATGCTGTGCAGATCGGTCGAGACCGAGGCATCCAGGGCGTTCCGCCCGACCGCCTGGGTGGAAGACGAGCGGAGCGGAGCGAAATCGAGCACCGGCGCGACCGGTCCACCAGGGACCGGCCCGAAATAGCCGCCTTGATAACCCGGTGACGGAGGCACGATGCCGCCCAGCGAATACACCGACTGGTTGCGGGTGGCCGTGCCGGAGACCGCGCCCGAAGCCGAGGCATCGAAGGTCGTGAAACCGTATCCCGCCTCGACGCCCCAGTGACCGGTTCGCTTCTTGAACGAACGGAAGCTGTAGAGTTCGTACATCGCCCACACTTCGCCCCCGTAGGCCGTGCTGCCGCCGCTGCCATCGAGGGTCCCGACACGGGGCACCTGGTCGAACCGGGTCAGGGTCAACTCGTTGCCCGAGACCTGGTCGGCGCGCTGGTATCCCCAGTTCCAGGTCACGGCCCCGGGATTGGCGGTGACCACACCGGCGTTCGTCGAGGCGGAGGTGTTGGAACCCAAGAGGACGTAGCCGTCGGCGAACTGTCCGGCCGCGCCGGACAACGGCGTCTGGGCGTCGGTGAACGAGGCCTTGAGATTGAACTGCACGCGGCCCGCCACCCGGAATCGGATGCCCAGGGGTTCCGGGGCTTCATCGTCCTGGGCCCGGGCGGACAGGGCGGCGCCGGTGGCGAGGAACAGGAGGGCGGTGCGTTGGAACGAGGGGCTCATGAGGAAAGAATGCGGGGTCAGGACGGACCTGGAAGAAATTCGGATTTCGCGAAAAAAACAAGGATCTCAACGGAACTCCAGCACCCGATAGAAGCGATTGGTGGGAGCGCTTTCGGTCCGGGGTGACCCGTTGTCGAGCCATTGGACCTTCCGACCGTTGCCCTGGATCGCGGGGCGCGCGGTCCGGATGACGGAGTTGGTGTTGTCTTGGGCGCTGAAATCGTTCAACGAATCCGAGTACCGGATGTAGTAGCTGAAGTTGGTGAGCGTCGGGAACTCGAGCAGCACACCGCCGGTCAGCACCGGCTTGTAGGTCACGGGCACCAGGCTGCGCCGACCGACCGGGGTCTGGATGGTGCTGTCCAAGGCGAACTCGGTCACATAACCCGGGGTTCCGATGCTCGAGACCAGGCCGTCGGACACGTAGTACTCCAGGGTCAACCGACGGCTGCCGAAGGCGTCCAAGGGTCCCAGGAAGACCGAGGGATTGGGTGGAGTGCCCACCGGCCCCACCGAACTGGCCAGAGACACGGGCACGCCGCGGGTGTCGTTGGTCAGGCCCGTGACGATGAGCAGGACATCCGCCAGGGCGTCGGGGCGCAGGTTCACCACCTGCGCGGCTTGCTCGAAATAACCCGTCTGACGATTGAGGGAGACCCCGCCCTCCGGAATCACCTGCGGAGTCATGAGGATGTTCAGCGGAAAGGTGACCAGGTCGGCCAGATTCGTGCCCAAGGCGCGGTCGCTGCCGGTGGGCAGCGACGGGAAAGGACGGATGGAGGCGGTGTTGGTGGACGACGCCTCCAGGACAGGCGCCAACCGTGCGGCACGGAGGGCCTGCGCCGGGGAGAGGTCCAGGCCGGTGGTGAACACGAGTCGGCCGATCTGTTGATTCGCCGAGAATCCGACCGATGAATCCGGTGGCAGCGTGTAGAGGAACGAGCTCCGTCCGACAGACGAGAGCGTCCGCACCACCGCGTTGGTCGGGGTTTCCGGGGCGGCGACGAACTCCAGGTCGCGGACCACCGTGGAGTCGTAACTCCAGGTGACGCCAACCCCGCGATCGGGGCCCATCACCGAAAAGATGACGGGGAACGAGTATCGGCGGGAAGGCTCCGCGCCCGCATTGGTGCTCAACGACACCGTTCCGAGTCGCAGGCTCGACGCGACCCCCACGACCACCGAGAGCCGGGCGGGATCGCTCACCACGGTGTTGGTGCCCGCGGTGACCGCCACGCGGAACGGGCCGCTGTAGCCGGTGGCGACATTGGTCAGGACCAGTTCCGGCAGCGTGGCATTGGTGGAGTTGTAGGCGCCGCCGGTGATCGGAGTCTGATTGGTGCCCGCCAACCATTGGAAGGTCAGCGCGGTGCCCGGGGCGACCGGGGGAGGCGTCGCCACAACCGAGAGGGTCACCGTGTCGCCGGCGAAGGCACCCTGGCTGATCGGCGGACGGTGGATGATCGGCAGGCGGGAGGCGCTCGAAGCGTCGGGCTGCGAGGCCAGGGTCGTCGCGACGACGGCTCCCATCGACAACAAGCTCAGCGACAGTCCACGGACAAAGGCGTTCAACATGATCGGGTGCGCCGTCGCTCCGCGTCCCGGGCGATCTTCGGCACGACGTTTCTGCGGGTCCACCGAAGGGGCATCAAGCCCAATCTGCCGGTGCAAGGGGGATCCGGCGGCGGCACCGCCTCCGTCGATGGGTGCCACCGGGTTCCGCCCCCGCGTCATCCCGGCGGTCGGCGGTCGGCATTCCGCAACGGGTGGCATTCCTTGCGACCGTGGACATGGACGGCGGTCCATTCGGCCAGGCGTCGCCCGAGCAGTCGGCACACGCCCTCGGCGTCGTCTCCCCGGGGCTCCTTCACCACGACGGCCCCATAGTGCGGAGTGTGCAGGCGCGTGGCGTAATCGGTGACCCCGAACACGAGGAACCCGAAGTTCATCAGCACCGTCAACAGGCTCTGGCAGGCCAGTTCCATGCCACCGCCCCAACCGCCCGCCGTGCTGAAGGCGCATCCGATCTTGCCGTCGACCTTCATCCAGTGAGGGCCCATGACCTCGTCCCAGAAGCGCTTCATGCGCCACGAGAGGATGCCCATGTTGGTCGGGCTTCCCAGGGCCAACCCGTCGCACCAAAGCACATCGTCGGCCGTGGCCTCGGACACGGAGCGGACCCGCACCTCGGTGTCGGGCACCGATCGGGCTCCCTCGGCCACCAGCTCCGCCATCTTGGCGGTGTTGCCCGACAACGAATCGAAGAGGACCAGCACGCGGTTCATGGGCGCGGATTCCAAACCGGGACTCACCGGAAAGAAACTCCGATTCTCAGGCACCCCAGCCCGAAACGCCACCGGCTCCGGCCGGCCTAGAGCCGGCGGACACGGAAGAACCGAGTGGTTCCCTGGGTCTCGACCCGGAACTCCTCGGTGCGGGTGCCCGCAGCGGCGGGCCAGGCGTTCAACACGGACCAGTCCCCCGCCCCCAGCGATTCCCGTTCCTCCAACCGGTGCGCCGCCCCCGCCATCGCCTCGAAGCGGAACCGGATACCCGATCCATCGCGCTCCGCCACCACCCGGACCGATTCCTCGACACCGGTCGGTTCCGCGACCCCGGGAGACCCTCCGGGCCGCGCACTGCGCTTCCACGAGGCCTGCAGGCTCGGATTTCCCGGTGAGGCCGGATCGGCCAACACCAATGAATGCCCGCCCCCGTCGGCCGACGGTTCCCACGAGGCCTCGTAGCGGAAGTCGAACACCGGCTCGTCCAGCGGGCCGCTGAGGGCCAGGCGCTCACCGTCGTTGGCCAACTGGTCGGGACCGTATTCGCCCAACAGGTTGGTCACCGTGAGGTGGGATGCAGAGAAACGGGCCAGATTCCGAACAAGCACCCCGTAGCCGCCGGGCGCCAAGGTCGGGGCATTGGTGCGCGACCAGGTGAAATCGATCCCTCCCTTCAGGCGCATCCCCGCCAGCGACAGCGGGCTTTCACCGCGGTTCCAGAGTTCCAGGAACTCCAGGTCATCGGCATCGCCGGCGACACCGCCGTCATCGGGATGGAAATGGATCTCGCTGACCACCAACGGGATCGGATCCACCACATAGGTCGCCGACACCGGGCCGGACCAGTTGGATTTGAGGGGCGGGTTGTCGGCCCCCGTCAACGCGGTGTGCAGGGGATTCACCGAACGGGCCACCAGCTTGGCGTTGCCGCCGAGGATGACCGGAGCCCCGGTGTAACGGATGGCCGCCGGATTGGTGCGACCGCCGGGCAGGCGCGGATCGGAACCATCGAGCGTGTAATACACCGACACGGTCAGCCCGGACGGGGCCAGGATCTCGGCCCCGAACCCCTTCGGCACGCGTCCCGACGGGCTCGTCAGGCGCGGGGGGCTGACGAACTGGCGATCCATGAAGTCGGTCCGGTTCGAGATCCAGGCCTTCATCAGGTTCACTTCGGCCTGATAACTCCCGCCACGGGGCACCACACCCCAGCGGTTCTGCTCGCGCGGTTGTGCCGAACGCACCTGCCGGGCGAGGTCGTCGATGAGACGCCACAGGTTGGTGGTCGACAGGTGACTCGTGCGGAGCCCCTGGTACCGGTCGATGTAGTCCTGGAAGAATTCAGGATCCCGGAACACCCGGTCCCACCAGGGATAATTGAAGAAATCCGTTCCGCGGTCGCCGCTCTGCGAACGCCACACGCGCGGGTTGGCGTCCCGCCCATCGGTCGAGCCCAGAGCGCGGTCGAAGTCCCAAAGCGGGCCGAAGTGGAGCTTTCCTTCGCGTTTCTTGTAGAAGTAAGCGCTCAGACGCAGGGCATCGACGTTGAACGACAGCACATTCAGCAGGTGGTGATCCACCCAGGATTCCGTGTCGATGAAGGCCCGGAACCCGGTCACCGGATTGGTGAACCGGGCGTTGTCGTACAGCGCGTTCCCGAACGAAGTCAGGTAGTTGCGAATGTAGTTCAACTGCGGCGCACGCGCGGTCAGCCGGAGCTGGTCTTCCCGAGGATCGACCAAGGCGACCGTCTGGTTGGCCACCGCGATGCCGGAGTCGCCCGGATCCAAGCGGTCGATCTTCATGAGGTAACCACCGGACAGCGACGGCAGCGTGAGATTCTCGGGTTCCAAGGATCCGGCATCGACCCGGTCTTTTCCGACCTCGATGCGGTCCATCAGCACATAGATGCCGGCGTAGGTGGTCGAATCGATCAGCCCGGTGCCCGACCCTACGAAGTAGACCTCCACGAACCGGGCGTTGGGCGAATAACGACCGATGTCGCGGCTGAGTTGGTGCATGAAGGGATTGTGGATGAGCACCGGCTCGAAGCCGTTCGGGGCATACATCACCCAGTCTCCGTCGGCGGGCATACCGAGGGGCGAAAGTGGGCGGTCGTTGTCCCACTCGTCGCGGAACTCGACACGGTAACTGGCCTTGGCCATGCCCTCGGTGCTGGAACCCCGCACGGAAATGCCAGCCCGGGTGGCCAGGGTCGGAGCCGCAGTGAGTCGGGTCACACCATTGGTGTCGGGTTCGAAGAGCTGCATATGGGCCGCAACCCGGGTGTTGGCGGGCGGGCGACCCTGACCAAAGTCATGGATGAGCATCACCGGCAGATCGGAACGGAAGTTGGCGACCGTGCTGGCCAGCGGCAGGTAGGTCTCGCCTTTCAAGTCACTGGGCAACAGGCCGGTGGCGAAAGCGCGCGCCCGGACGCGCACCGCCTGACTGGTGAACCGCAACGGCGTGGCATACACGGGGGATGATTCGGTCGGCGCAGATCCATCGACCGTGTAGCGGATCACCGTGCCGACGGGCACCGGGGCGTTGGTCGATGCGCTCAGTTGCACCTCGAGGGTGCCGGTGTAGGTGCCGCTGGAGACCGAGAAAACCACTTCAGGGGCGAAGCCCTCGCCCTTGGCCCCATTGGGAGCACCGGGTGTGGGCACCACGAAATATCCGTTCCGGTTCGGCGCGCCCTCGGCGTGACCATACGAGACGTCCGCACGCTGCGGCGGATAGGCCGGGGCGTATTCATCCTGGACGGCCCCATCGGCATTCAGCAGGGCCAATCGCTCGCCCGTGGAATTCAGGCGGAACGAGGTATGCAGGCGCGAGGTGTCGTTCGTCCGGTTCTTTCCCGAGGCGAACACGCGGAGTCGGCCGTTGGGCGCGAGGAACAGCGGGGGGAAAACCCAGCGATCGGTTCCGGCGACCAGCGACCACCCCTGCAGGGAGGCCAGCGCGGTGCCGCTGTTGAAGAGTTCGATCCAGTCGGAGTTGTCGCCATCCTCATCGCGCAGCCCCCGGCTGTTCACGGCCAGGAATTCATTGATCAGCACCCCCTTGGCTCCCGCCCCGCCTTCCACGGTCACCGACCAGGCGGCCCCGGCGAAGGGGAGCGCGGAAGACGAGAGATCCGTGATTCCGTGTCCGGATATGAATTGGAATCCCACCGTGCCCACCGCGACCTCCGGGAAACTGAAGAGGTATTGGTCGGGAGCGACGGCCACCACCGATTGGGCCGGGACCCCGTTGACACGGAGGTCGGCGGCGTCCACGCCCTTGACCGGTTCGTCGAAGAGCACCTCGACCGAGGTGAAGGGCGCCACGACCGAACCCTCGGCCGGCAGGATCCTGGCGATGCGCGGAGCCTGGCTGTCCACCTCGGCCTCCAACTCGGCATCGATCACCAGGTCGCTGCTGCCCAAGGCCGCGTTGAAGGCCTGGATCGCGAGCACATTCGCACCGGCCTTCAGGACCTCCTTCGGCACCGCCACCGGATGATCCACGAACTCCACCGGCTCGGTCGCAGTGACCGAGGCCAACGAGGCGATGGTGACCTCGCCCTCAGGTCCGCCGGATCGCGCGACTTCACGACCGTTGATCCAGGCGATGAAACCGTCATCCACCTTGACCCTGAGCACCAGGCTGCGGACATCGGCAGGCGAAGCCACGGTGAACGAACGGCGCAGGAACACCGAACCGTAGCGATTCTGCATGTCGGTGAGCTCGGTACCCGTCAATGCCTCGCCGTAGAAGACCGGCAGCCTCGCGGCCGACCAGGCTGCGTCGTCGAAGCCGAGGCCCCGCCACAGGGAAAGGTCCGGAGAGGAGGCCTCGGTGGTGCCCTTGGCCAAGCGCCAGAGATCTCCACGGGGAACCAGACGGAGCGTCTGCGCCTCTGCCATCAGGGCGAGAAACAGGCCCAGCAGCATCGCTGAAGGCCAGGGAATCCTACGGGTCATCGGCGGGAAGCCTAGGCAGGCCTCCTTGCCGGCGCAAAGCATCGAACACCGGGCCCGCGCGCCCCCCCGCCGGTTCACCGTGCCCGTGGAAATTAGCCGTTGCCGCTGACTCGGGGCCTTCGATAGCGTGCGCTGCGTGATTCCGATGCGTGAACAGGAAGTCGTACGCGTAGCCCTTCCGGGCTGACGCGGATGACCGACTGTTTGGAATCCAGGTCGCCCGCGTCTCCGGCAACGGATCGCGGGCTTCGGTTCTGTGCGGGGCCCGTTTCCAGAGCCGGTGCGTCCAGGCCAGCCTCCACGAACCGAAACACCGATACCGACACAAGCGAACAATCCCATGCGCCACACCATCTCCGTGCTCGTCGAAAACAAGTTCGGCGTCTTGACCCGCGTCACCGGCCTGTTCAGCGGCCGCGGCTACAACATCGACTCGCTGAACGTCGCCCCGACCCACGACGCCACCCTGAGCCGGATGACCATCGTCACCCGCGGGGACGACGCCACCGTCGAACAGATCTGCAAGCAACTCGAGAAGCTCGTCGATTCGGTCAAGGTCATCAATTACAGCAAGACCGACTACATCGACCGGGAGCTGGTGCTGGTCCGCGTGGCGGCCAACGGCCAGAACCGCGCCGAGATCTGCCAGTTGGCCGAACTGTTCCGCGCCAAGGTGGTGAACGTGCAGCCCGACAACATCGTCATCGAGATCACGGGGGCCGAGACCAAGATCAACCAGTTCCTGCTGCTGGTGAAGGACTTCGGCATCCTCGACCTGACCCGCACCGGCGTCGTGGCCTTGCCGCGGAACTGAACCGACCGGCCCGATCACGGCCCATCCAAATCAAAAGCCCGCCAAACGGCGGGCTTTTGTGTTTTCAGACAACCTCGAATCATCAGGGAAACACCCCGGTGACCGCGCCGACGGCCCACTGGGCCTTCGCGACGCGCAGCGGGGCTTACTTCGCCTTCAGGGCCGACTCGATGGCGGCGACCACCTCGGCCGCGTCGGGCTGGGTGCGCGGGCTGAAGCGATGGAGCACCTTGCCGTCACGCCCCACGAGGAACTTGCCGAAGTTCCACTCGATGGGGCCGGGGAAGGCCGCATCCTTGCCGGTGAGCACGGTGTAGAGCGGGTGCTGCTCCGGCGGATTGACGTTCAGCTTGGCGAAGAGCGGGAAGCTGACCGAGTACTTGGTGGAGCAGAAGGTCTTGATCTCCTCGGCGGTGCCCGGCTCTTGAGCGCCGAACTGGTTGCAGGGGAACCCCAGCACCTCCAGGCCCTGACCCTTGTACTTCTTGTAGATGGCCTCGAGCTGCTTGTACTGCGGAGTCAGTCCGCATTGGGACGCGACGTTCACGACGAGCAGCACCTTGCCCGAATAGGCCTTGAGCGAGGTGTCCTTGCCGTCGATGTCCTTGAGTTTGACTTCCTGGAGCGGGGTGGCGGCGATCATGGTGAAGGTGGTGGCGACCAAGAGAGCGGCCTTGGCCAAGCCGGAGACGAAGAGACGATTCATTGGGGCAATGTTGCCCCGCGCCCTCAGGAGTCAACCCGGCCTTTCAGCCCCGGAATCTCAACCCGGGCTTGCCGGCCGGCGGAGGGCGCCCAATCTCAGGCCGTGCGCATCATCGGAGGATTGGCGGCGGGACGACTCTTGAAGGTTCCAGAGGGACTGGGAGTCCGTCCCACGCCCGACAAGGTCAAGCTGGCGGTCTTCAACAGCCTCGGGGCGTTCTTGGATGGCGCCCGCGTCCTGGACTTGTTCGCCGGCAGCGGCGCGCTGGGTCTCGAGTGCCTGAGCCGCGGGGCCCGGGAGATGGTGAGCATCGAGAAATCCGAGAAACACGCCCGGTTTTTCCGCCAGAACCTCGCCGGCTCGGGGCTGCCGGAGTCGGCCGTGAGCCTTCGGGTGCAAGATGTCTTCGTGGTGTTCCCACAGCTCGCCCAGGCGGGACGGCAATTCGACCTGATCATCGCCGACCCGCCCTACGGCGAGAAGAATGTCGGCCGGCGTTCCACCTCGCTGGCCCAGTTGCTCCTCGATGACGTGGTGCTGCCCGGACTCCTGGCTCCGGGAGGTCTGTTCGTGGTAGGCCACACCAAACGCGACACCCTGGAGATTCCCGCGACCTGGAAGGAGCGGAAGGACATGCGTCATGGCGACACGGTGATGCGCTTCCTGGAGCGACCCGCCGCCAGCGCGTCGACCACCGACCCTGCCCCATGAGACTCGCGGTGGAGCTGTTCGTCGCGGCCTTGGCCCTGGCCGGACTGGCCATGACCGGGCCGGGCACCCCGACCGCGCGGGCCGCCGAGCTCACCCTCGCTGGCCACCCGTCGGCCGTGCCGTCGAAGCCCCTGCAGCAGGCCCTTGATCGCGCCGTGGCGCGCACGCTGTCCCGCCCCTGGAAAGCTCCCCTGCAACCCTCGCAGGTGGCCGCGACGGTGGTCGACCTCGGCGGACCCGGCGCCCCGCCCCGCCCCGCCGCCTTCGCCTCGGTCCGGGGCACCGAGCCCATCTATCCGGCCAGCGTCATCAAGCTCTTCTACCAGGCGGCCGTGCATCGCTGGATGGAAGACGGCCGGATCGCCGACACGCCCGAGGTCCGCCGCGCCCTGCGCGACATGATCGTGGAGTCGTACAACGAGCCGACCCACTACCTCATCGACCTGCTCACCGGCACCACCAGCGGCCCGGAACTGCCCGAGGCCGAGCTGAAGGCGTGGGTGGACCAGCGCGCCGCGGTCACCCGGTGGTTCCACGGACAGGGCTACCCCACCGCGATCAACGCCAGCAAGAAGCCCTGGTGCGAGGGCCCCTACGGACGCGAGAGCCAGGCCATCGCCGCCTTCGAGCCCCGGCGCAACTTCCTGACCACCGAGGCCACCGCGCGCCTGATGCTCGAGATGGCCGAGGGCCGCTGCGTCTCGCCCGCCCGATCGCGCCAGATGCTCGACCTCATGGCCCGGGACTTCACCGCCCCGGCGACCGATCCTGAAGACCAGGCCCACGGCTACACCGGCCTCGCGCTGACCCCGGGCACGAAGCTCTGGTCGAAATGCGGCCTCACCAGCCAGACCCGCCACGACGCCGCGCTCATCGAACTGCCCAC